>JAADFK010000062.1 GCA_013152925.1 Acidobacteriota bacterium
CGAGGGCGCCCCACCCCGGGGTTAGGCTCCTCCCGGAGCGGCCGGCCCGAAACAAACCGGAACGCGGTGAGGCCGGAAACAGGCGCTGGAAGAGGTTGGGATTCCTCGCTCGCCCATGAGATCCCTCGACTCGTTCGCTCCGCTCACTCCCTCGGGATGACAGGGGTGGGTGAGCACCACGCTCCCTCGGCACGACAGAGGGGTCGGTGAGCACCACGCTCCCTCGGCACGACAGAGGGGTCGGTGAGCACCACGCTCCCTCGGGACGACAGGGGTCGGTGAGCACCACGCTCCCTCGGGATGACAGGGGTGGGTGAGCACCACGCTCCCTCGGGATGACAGGGGCGGGTGAGCGCTGCCCCCCGGGGATGGCAGGATGGACTGAAGCGTCATCGCTCCCGCCGAAGAGCCATCCCTCTCTGTCATCCCGACCGAGGGAGCGAAGCGACCGAGTGGAGGGATCTCATCGAGAACGGCACATCCCCCGCAGAGCCTCAGTATCCACCAGCGGCGGGCGGATGCCTCCACTCCGCCGCGTGACCCGCCGCCTGGGCCGGAATGGCACGGGGGGGGGCGGCGGGGACCGGATGCGCTCGCCATA
Source organism: Acidobacteriota bacterium (assembly GCA_013152925.1). Taxonomy (GTDB): domain Bacteria; phylum Acidobacteriota; class Thermoanaerobaculia; order Thermoanaerobaculales; family Sulfomarinibacteraceae; genus JAADFK01. The sequence goes on from JAADFK010000062.1 coordinate 602, forward strand.
ACAGAGGGGACGGGGACCACCCTCGCTCGGGATGACAGGATGGATTGCAGCGGCAACGCTCCCCCGAAGAACCACCCCTTTCTGTCATCCCGACCGAGGGAGCGAAGCGACCGAGTGGAGGGATCTCATCGAAACCGGCGCATTCCTCGCAGAACCGCGCGATGCCCCCACACCCGCAGTGGAAAGCCGAATCCCCACAGGACCCCGTTCTGTGGTATTCCTTGCGGCATGGAGCTGGACCGGCGTCTTTCCGACCATGTTGTGGTGTGCGACGGAGCCATGGGCTCCGAGCTCCTGGCTCGCATCCCCGGGATCCCCAGCATCGACCTGGCCGCCCTGACCCACGCGGACGAAGTCCTGGCGATCCACCTGGACTACCTCCGGGCCGGCGCCGAGATCATCCAGACGGCGACCTTCGCGGCGTCGCGGCCCCGGCTCGAGGCGCTCCGGGCCGGGGACCGGACGGTGGCCGTCAACGAGGCCGCCGTCAAGCTGGCGCGCGAGGCGCGTGAGGTCGCCGGTGTCGACTGCCTGGTGGCCGGCTCTCTGGGCCCCCTGGCCACGCTGCTGGATCCCGACGATCGCGTTGCCCGGAAGGCTCTCCAGAACGCCCATGCCGAGCAGGCAGCCATCCTGGCGGGCCGTGGCGCCGACCTTCTCGTCCTGGAGAGCTTCTTCCGCCTGGACGAGCTGGAGCTGGCGGTGGACGCCGTGGCCGGCGTCACCTCGGTTCCGGTGATCGCCCTGATGACATTCCCCGCCGGGCGTCCACCCCACCCCTGGGCCGACATGGCGGCCCAGGTGGCCCGCCTGGCACGCCGCGAGCTGGCCGCCGTCGGCCTCAGCTGCGCGCCGGGGCCCATGGGAACGCTGGAGATCCTCGAACGGATTCCACCGGTGCCCGCGCCCATCGTGGTCGAGCCCAACGCCGGGGTGGTGGTGCACCGCCCCGACCGGGAGCTCCTCTCGCCGGCGACCCCCGCCTACCTGGCCCGCTTCGCCCGGCGGGCCGTGGAGCTCGGCGCCTCCATGGTGGGCAGCTGCTGCGGGACCGGCCCCGAGCACACGCAGGCCATCGCCGGCGCCGTGGCGGATCTCGAGCCGCGGGCCACCGGCAGACGGCCCGTTGCCGTGGTGGCACCGTCCCTGCCGGAGCTCCACCAGGAGCGCACGAGGCGTCAGCCCGCCTCCTCTCTGGCCGAGGCGCTCACGGCCGGCCGGTTCGTTCGCGTGGTCCAGATCGATCCGCCCCGCGGCGCCAACTCCTCGCGCCTGGTGGAGGCCGTGCGCTCGATTTCCGAGGCCACCGGCATCGACGCCGTCGACATCAACTCGAACCCCCTGGGGCGTCTCCGTATGGACTCCCTGTGGCTTGCCGCCGAGGTCCAGCGGGATGCCGGCGTCCCGACCATCCCCCACGTGACGCCCCGCGATTCCGGCGTCATGGGGCTGCAGTCGCAGCTGCTCGGCGCGTGGCGGGCCGGGATCCGCAACCTGCTGGCCATCACGGGCGATCCGTCCACGCTCGGGGACTACCCGGGACACATGGACGTCAACCAGGTGGACATCTTCGAGCTCGTCCGGACCATCTCCCGCATGGCCACCGGCGAGGACTGGAGCGGCAACCCCATCGGCGATCCGCCGGCCTTTTTCCTCGGTGTGGCCGTCAACCCCCACGCCGTCGACCTCGGCAAGGAAGCCGATCGCCTCCGGCGGAAGATCGATGCAGGCGCCCGTTTCGTTATGTCCCAGGTGTTCTTCGAGTGGTCGCCGTGGGAGAGGCTCCTGGAGCTCTTCGGCGGCCGGCTCCCCATCCCGGCCCTGGTGGCCATCTGGCCGCTGGCCTCCCACAAGCTGGCGCTACGTCTCCACTACGAGGTGCCGGGGATCGTCGTGCCCGGGGAGCTGCTCGACCGTCTCGAAGCGTCCGGACCCGAGGCGGGTCGCGTCGGTACGGAGCATGCCCGCCAACTCCTGAAGCGCGCGCCCGGGTACGCCCAGGGCGCCTACCTGATCGCCCCGTTCAAGCGGCCCGAGCGGATTCTCGAGCTCCTGCTGGAATAGCCGGCGGTGCACCGCGTACAATCTGACGTGAGCGCGACGATGACGATACCGCTTCCCGACACCGAGGCCCTCCACCGGAGCTGGGTGGAACGGGCCCAGGCCGGTGACCGGGCCGCCCAGGAGGACCTGGCCCGGCACTGCCAGCGCCTGGCGTACCTCGTGGCCTTGCAGCTGACCGGAAACCGCGACGACGCCCTGGACCTGGCCCAGGACGCCATGGTGCGCTTCTTCGGCTCCCTGCAGCGCTTCGACCGGAGCCGGCCGCTGCGCCCGTGGCTCTTGCGAATCGTCCGGAACCTCTACCGTGACAGGCTCCGCCGCCGCAGGATCCGCCGGACGGAGGCCCTGGAGAACGTTGCACCGGCCGCCCTGACCGAGGCAGCCGGCCCGGAGCCCAGCCCCGAGGCACGTTCCGAGCGCCGGGAGCTGCAACGGCTGGTCTGGGAGGAGCTCCAGAAGCTCCCCCTGAAGCACCGGGAGGTTCTCGTTCTCCGCGACTACCAGGACCTCGAGTACGCCGAGATCGCCCGGGTGCTCCGGATACCTCGCGGGACGGTCATGTCCCGCCTGCACCGCGCGCGCCGCCGGCTGGCCGAGGCCGTCCACCGCCGCATGGCGCCCCGGGGGGAGAAGAACCATGGCTGAGCGCTGCCCCACCGGCTTCGACGAGCGCCTGCTGACGGCCTACCTGGACGCTGAGCTGACCCAGGACGACGAGCAACGCGTCGAGATCCACGTGGAGGACTGCGCGCACTGCGCGGCACTCCTCGACGAGCTGCGGAGGCTACGGGAGGCCGCCATGAACACGACCTTCGCCACACCACCCGATGAACAGTGGAACGAGACCCCGAGGACCGCCGGCAGCGGCGCGCTGCGGAGGCTGGGCTGGTGGATCGCCATCCCGTGGATTCTCGTCCTGGGAAGCTACGCCCTCTACGAGGCCTGGCAGGGGGCTGCTGGCGCCCTGGAACGGGTTCTCGTGTTTGGGGGGATCAGCGCCGTCGTTCTGCTCTTCCTGTCCGTCCTGCTCGACAGGCTGCGCGACGCCCAGGGCGATCGCTACCGGGAGGTCAAGAAATGATTGTCGCCACCACGGAAACCATCGCCGGGAAGAGGATCGTCCGCACGCTGGGCCTGGTCCGGGGCAACACCATCCGGGCCCGGGCCATCGGCAAGGACATCCTGGCCGTCATGCGGAACATCGTCGGCGGCGAGGTGGCCGAGTACACCAAGCTGATGGCCGAGGCTCGCGAGCAGGCCCTGGACCGCATGGTCGCCGAGGCCCGCGAGCTCGGCGCCAACGCCGTGGTCTGCGTCCGCTTCATGACGGCCGAGATGATGCAGGGCGCCGCCGAGCTCCTGGCCTTTGGCACGGCCGTGGTGGTCGAGGACGAGCAGGACCCGGCCTGAACCCGTTCAATCGTCCAGCGGCAGTGTCGGCAGCAAGCGCGGCGGCCGGCGAACCTTCATCTCCCGTTCCACGGCGGCGGCGATCCGGATCAGCAGGGGTTCGGACCAGGCCTTCCCGATCAGCGCGACACCGACGGGCAGATCGAAGACGTACCCGGCCGGCAGGGTCAGGCTGGCGTAGCCGGAGACCGCCGCCGGGGTCGAGCTGGCCCCGAGAAAATGATCGCCGTTGATCAGGTCGATGGTCCACGGAGGGCTGCCCGTCGGGGCGAGGAAGACGTCCACGCGGTGCTTCGCGAAGGCGGCGTCCAGCCCCTCCTTCCGGGAGAGCTCCCGGCAGGTCTTCAGCGCCGCCCGGTACTTGGGATCGGTCAGCGGACCCTTCGCCTCGGCCTTTTCGAAGATGTCCTGGCCGAAGTAGGGCATCTCCCGGTCACGATGCCGTTCGTTGAAGCGGATCAATCCGGCGAGATCGTGCACCGGAGCGCCGGGCCCCAACCCCTCGAGATAGGCGATGATACCGGCCTTGAATTCGAAGAGGAGCACCTCCATCTCGGCATCGTCGTACTGGCCCAGGTGCGGGATGTCCGCCGGGTCCACCACCGTCGCTCCCAGGCGCCGCAGCACGTGGAGCACCTCCTCCGCGGCGGCGTCGGCCTGGGGACTGTAGCCGAAGAGCTTCTCCCGCGGCACCCCGATTCGCATCCCCTCGAGCGATGCCGGCTCGAGCGCCTTCAGAAGCGCGGCGGGATCGTAGGGGGGCCGGGTCCAGGCCGGATCGTCCGGATCGGGACCTATCATCCCCGCCAGGAGGGCGGCGGCGTCGGCCACGGTCCGGGTCATGGGACCCGCCGTGTCCTGGGTCTTCGAGATGGGAATGATCCCCGAGCGGCCCAGGAGCCCGACGGTGGGCTTGATCCCCACCAGGGAACACGCCGCCGAGGGACAGACCACCGAGCCGTCGGTCTCGGTGCCGACGCCGGCCGCCGCCAGGTTGGCCGCCACCGCGGCCGCCGTTCCCGAGCTCGAACCGCAGGGCGTACGGTCGAGGACGTAGGGGTTGCGGCACTGGCCGCCGCGGCCGCTCCACCCGCTTGAGGCACGGCTCGACCGGAAGTTGGCCCACTCGCTGAGGTTGGTCTTGGCCAGGAGAACCGCGCCGGCCCGGCGCAAGGCCCGGACGATGGCCGCATCCCGTCGCGGACGCGCCCCAACCAGCGCCAGGGAGCCGGCGGTAGTCTCCATGGCGTCGGCCGTAGCAACGTTGTCCTTGAGCACGATGGGCGTCCCGTGCAGCGGTCCGCGCGGCCCCTTGGCGCGCCGTTCGCGGTCCAGCGCACGGGCGATATCCAGGGCCTGCGGGTTGACCCCGAGGATCGACCGCAACCGGCCGTCCAACGCGTCGATCCTACCGAGGTACCGGCGGCACAGCTCCTCGGAGCTCAGCCGGCCTTCACCCATGGCCCGGCCCAGTTCCTCGATGGTCGCCTCTTCGAGCTCGAAGGCCGGCACGGGGGTGCGCTGCGCGCCGGTTGCGGGCCGGGCCGGCGGCAAGGCAGCGGCCACTCCCGCCGCGGCCAGCACACCCAGGGCGCTGCGCCGGCTGATGCCGCGGCCGTCGCGATCAGCCATGATCACCGCCCGTGCTCCCGCCGTCTCTCCCGGATTCGGCCTCCACGATCGAGAGAATGGCGTCCGCCACGATCTCCGGAGCCTCGAGGGGCGTCAGATGACCACAGCCGGGGATCGTCTCCAGTCGCGCCCCGGGGATCCCGGCGGCGATCTCCCGGGAGAACTCCCGGAAACCCGGCATGTCCTCGGTGCCCACGAGGACGGCCGCCGGCGCCGCGATCTCCCCGAGCCGGCCCGGGACGGTCCAGTCGCGCTCCACGCGGTCCCGTTCACGCGCCACGTACTCGGCACCAGGAAAGTCCTCGAGGATCGTTTCCAGTTTTTCGCGGACACCGGGCTTGGCCAGCGAGGGAGCGAAGAGCGGGCTCTGCGCCCACGGCCCCCTCATGGCGGCGCGAAGCCCCTCGCTCCGGATGGTTCGCGCTACCTCCTTGAGGTTGGCCATGAACTCGGGCTCGAAGGGTCTGTCGGGCAGGACCGCATCCACGAGGACGAGCCCTCGCACGAGATCGGGCCGTTCCAGGGCCAGCTCCAGGGCGACACCGCCTCCCAGGGAAAAACCGACCACCGTCGCCCGCGGCACCCCGGCGGCCCGGAGGACCGCCGCCATGTCCGCGGCGTGATGGGACCAGTGGTACCCCGACGGCGGCACGCCACTCTTTCCATGGCCGCGCAGGTCGGGCCGGATGGTCCGCAGACGCCGCCCGCCGAGCGCCGCCACCACGTCGTCGAACGCCCGGTGATCCAGCGTGTGCCCGTGGATCATCAGCACGGGATCGCCCACCCCCTCGTCGATGAAAAAGATCGAAACATCACCGTTCTGTACCACCGTCATGGAAACCTCCCCAATGCTCCAGCGTCCCATTGTACCGAGGAGCCACCCTCCAGTTCGAGAAACGAGAAAGGGCAACGGTGTTGGCAATTCACGGGAGGTATTTGGCCATAAGAGGTCGTAGTTGGGCGATTTCGGTATCCCAGGAGGTTGGGGAGGCGAGAGC
>JAADFK010000063.1 GCA_013152925.1 Acidobacteriota bacterium
AGGCCATGATGGCGCCGGTGTTCGACTCGATGGCCGCCCGGAGGATCAGGCCCTTGCGGGTCCCGGCGTCGAGCCGGTCGAGGATCCGTGACGCCGGTCCCCGGGCGGATTCCGTGTTGGCTCAACTCGAAGCGGGAGGACACCTGCCATAGCCACCGCAACGCCGGCGGGCGCCCACCGGGCTCGCAGCCGAGGTATGCTGGCCGACATGTCGACGGAACGGCCGCCCGTTTCCTCCAAGAAGCCATGTGGGCCCGCTTCTTCCGGTCTTCCCGGGCTCAGGAGCCTCCTGTGGCTGGGTTTTTTCGGTTTTCTTCTCAACGGGAACTGGGAGTGGCTGCAGACGCCGTTCTACGACGACGGCGGCGTCAGCGTGAACACCGTGACGTGGTACCGGTTTCACTGCACCCTCGTCGATGTGGCGATCCTCCTTGGCTCGGCCGCCATTGGTCAGCATTGCGGCGAGAGGTATCACCTGGCTGAGACGGCCGCCAGCCCGTCATCTGGCGGCGCTCTCGCTCCTCGGAACGGCCTACACCGCGCTCAGCGAGCAGATCAACGTCGGTCTCCGGCAAAGCTGGGCATACTCCCATCTGATGCCGGTCCTTCCCGGCACCAGCATCGGCGTCCTTCCCCTTCTCCAGTGGCTCATGCTCCCGGCAGTGGCCGCCTGGCTCGCGTCCCGCGTACGCTAAACGACGTCGTTTCCTCATGCCTTCACGACTCTGTGCGCCGGGCACGCCGGATGAGACACGTCCGGGGAGGAAACCGCCGGCCGGGTCAATCAGGCACCTCATCCCGAGACCCTCCCGTAGACGCGATCGAAGGCGGCGATGATCTCCGAGGCGGTTCGGCCGTCCCGAATTCTTTCGCGAATGAAGGCCTTCACCTCGTGTGCGCCCCGGTCGTGATCGCAGTCGCAGTCAGCGAGGCGCAACTGGCAGTTCCCGCAGGGACAGTCGAGGCGCTGCGTCACTTCGAGGAAGGTATCACTGCCGGCCGCCCCGTTCACCGGGGCCGTTCCGGCAACCTCCCCCGCCGCCTTGAGCGCCCCGGGAAAGCGACCGGACAGGGTCGCGACGACACTGTCCACGTCGCGGCCCTCGCCGAGCAGGGCCACGATGGCCGACTTCATCTTCATCGCCGTCTCGCAACTGCATTCATCGAGCTCCTTGCCGCAGGTGCCGCACGGACAGACGAAACGCCGTTCGACCTCGCCCACCCGCGGGTCGCCGATCTCGGCCTTGAGGACATCTGCGCCCGTCGCCTCGATGACCTCCTGCGGAGCCGTGGCGGTCTTTGGCCGCGCGAGCAGTGCCAGCATGGCGACGGCGACGGCAACCGTCCCGACGGTGATCATCCAGCCCAGGGCGACCTTCTTCCGCGTCCCCGGCCGCGCCTGGGATCCCTTCTTCTTGCGGATCGTCTGTTTCCCCACAATAGTCTCCTTCGCCGGCCCGGCTTCAGTGACCCCGGGCGGGCTTGACGCTCATCGAGAGAACTCGAACGGTTCCATGGCCATTGAGGTAGAGCCCGACGGGTCCGGCCTCGCCGGACGATCCGTGCCCGTGGGCGGTCATCTTTCCATCGACGAAGCTCTTGAGATGTCTGCCGGCCACTGTGGCTCGCAGGTCGATGACCCGGCGCCCCACCGTCATGTCCACCGAGTCGAAGACCTTCTCCTTGCCACCGGACCGGCGCACCAGCTGCACCCTGCCCCCGGTGGACACCGTGAAGAGCACGGCCGATTGGGCAGAGGTCACGTGGTGCGCCAGGCCCGCCACTCCCCGGAAGTCCGAGAGGTCCAGGCGAGTCTCCGCCGCCAGGTTGTCGAAGGTCCCGGGAAGGAGCAGGAAGGCCTCGCCGTTGACTTCGAGAGCCAAGCCATCGCCCACGTTCCCGCTGGGGGCCACGGAAACGGGTGCACCGCCGGCCAGCGGAGTCAGGATGCTCCCGAGGGCTGCACCGTCACCGGGACCGGGACGCCAGTCCAGGGAGCCGTCATCGCCCCGCGACAGCCGGACCTCAGGGGATGCCACGACAGCGGGCGCCTCCGCGGTGGGCGCCGCTTCCGCAGCCTCACCTCCGGACCGGGCCACGGCCACGCCGTGCTGAAAGACCAGGGCGCCGCCGAGGTCCGCCGTCAGGCCCACCAGCGCCGCGGCCCCGAGCATGACGACCAGGGCCACGGCCCGCAGCAAGCCGAAGCGCGCCACGGGCGAGGCCGCTCCCCGGACACTGGCAACGACGCGAACGACCGCCGCCGCCAGCAGAACGATCATGGTCCAGAGAGCCAGATCAGCGTGTCTGGACAGCACGGCCTCGGCTTGAGCGGAGATCGGTCCCAGGCCGTCCGCCGCCTGGCGTCCGGCGAGGTATGCCGCCACGGCTCCCGCCGCAGCCAGGGCGTAGAGGGCCGCCGCCGCACGCTCCAGCCAGGTCCGGCGCGGGAGAAACAGCGAGAGCAGGTCCAGCGCCAGGCCGGTGAAGGCCAGGGCCACCGGAAAGTGCACGAGCGCCGGGTGAAGGTTGGGTAGCGCGGTCAACGAGCCCAGGAGGCCGGTCACGGTGTACCCCCCTTGGGGCCATCGGGGCTCCCCTCGCGGATCCTCTCGAACCGTGGGTCGTCACCCCCCTTGAGGTAGCGTCCGGGACGCTCCCGGAAGGCCCGGAGGCACATCTTCGAGCAGAAGCGGTACTCCACGGTGTTGAAGGCGGTCCGGTGTGCACCGGACGATTCCACGGACATCCCGCAAACGGGGTCGACCCAGGTCGTTGGCATGGTCGTTCTCCTTTGCTTCGTAGCTGCGGTGGGGGAGAGGCTGACCACGGTCAGATTCTCACCGTCCGCAGGCGCAGCGCGTTGCTGACCACCGAGACCGAGCTGAAGCTCATGGCGGCGGCGGCGATGATCGGCGAGAGCAGCAACCCGAAGACGGGGTACAGCACACCCGCGGCGATGGGGACGCCCACGGCGTTGTAGGCGAAGGCCCAGAACAGGTTCTGCTTGATGTTCCGCATGGTGGCGCGGGAGAGGCGCCGCGCACGGACGATTCCACGGAGGTCACCCTTGACGAGGGTGACCCCGGCCGACTCCATGGCCACGTCGGTACCCGTGCCCATGGCGATGCCGACCTGGGCCTGGGCCAATGCAGGAGCGTCGTTGATGCCGTCGCCGGCCATGGCGACGATCCTGCCCTCGTCCTGCAGACGCTTGACGGCCTGGGCCTTCTCGTCAGGCAGGACCTCGGCGATGACCTCGTCGATGCCCAGACGCTTCCCGACGGCCTCGGCGGTGGTTCGGCTGTCACCGGTCAGCATCACCACCCGGAGGTTCTCCTTGTGGAGCTCCTCGATGGCCTGTGCCGTCGTGTCCTTGATGGGATCGGCCACACCGATGAGACCGGCCGCCGTACCGTCCACGGCGACGAACATCACCGTCTGGCCCTCGGCCCGCAGCTCCTCGGCCCGTTCGGCCAGATCGCCTGGCACGGCACCGATCTGCTCCATGAGAGCCTGGTTACCGACGGCGACGCTTCGGCCGCCGACCTTCCCCACGACGCCCTTGCCGGTGATGGAGTCGAACTCCGACGTTTCGGGGAGCTCGAGCCCACGCTCCTTGGCACCGTCCACGATGGACTCGGCCAGGGGGTGCTCACTGCTCCGTTCCAGCGCGGCCACCAGGGCCAGAAGCTCATTCTCGTCAACGGCGCCTTCGGCGATGACCGCCTGGAGCTTGGGGCTGCCCTCGGTCAGCGTACCGGTCTTGTCCACCACCAGGGTGTCCACCTTCCGCATGACCTCGATGGCCTCGGCGTTCTTGAACAACACTCCTGCCGTGGCACCCTTGCCGGTGGCCACCATGATGGACATGGGGGTCGCCAGGCCCAGGGCGCAGGGGCAGGCAATGATCAACACGGCCACCGCGTTGATCAGGGCGTGGGCCATCCGGGGATCGGGTCCCCACAGCCCCCAGACGACGAAGGTGATCACCGCGACACCTACCACGGCGGGGACGAAATAGCCCGCCACCTGGTCGGCCAGCTTCTGGATCGGCGCGCGGCTGCGCTGGGCCTCGGCGACCATCTGGACGATGCGAGCCAGCAGCGTGTCGGCGCCCACCTTTTCGGCCTCGATGACCAGCGCGCCGGTCTTGTTGATGGTGGCGCCGATGACGTGGTCTCCCGGCCCCTTGGTTACGGGAACCGGCTCGCCGGTGATCATGGCCTCCTCCACGGAGCTCGCCCCCTCGATCACCACGCCGTCCACCGGGACCTTCTCGCCGGGCCGCACGCGAAGCCGGTCCCCCGTGTGAACGGTGTCCAGCGGAACGTCCTCCTCGGTGCCGTCGGGGTTGATCCTACGGGCCGTCTTGGGCGCCAGCCCCAGGAGCGCCTTGATGGCGGCCCCGGTCTGGCTCCGCGCCTTGAGCTCGAGCACCTGTCCGAGCAGCACCAGCGTGACGATCACCGCCGCCGCCTCGAAGTAGACGGAGACGTTCCCCGCGGCGTCCCGGAAGGCCGGCGGGAAGATCGATGGCAGGAAGGTGGCCACGACGCTGTACGCGTAGGCGACACCCGTTCCCAAACCGATCAGGGTGAACATGTTGAGCGAGCGGTTGACGACGGACTGCCAACCCTTGACGAAGAAGGGCCAGCCGCCCCAGAGCACAACCGGGGTCGTCAGGATGAGCTCGAACCAGTTCATGGCCGACCTGGGGATGCCGAAGCCGAGGCCGGGGATGTACTCGGCCATGGCGACCACGAAGACCGGCAGGGTGAGCACGAGGCTGACCCAGAACCTCCGGGTCATGTCCTTGAGCTCGGTATTCTCCTCCTCGTCCAGGCTGACCGTCCGCCGCTCCAGGTGCATCCCACAGATGGGGCAGCTCCCCGGCTCGTCCTTGACGATCTCCGGGTGCATGGGGCAGGTGTACTCGACCTTCTCGGCGGCGGCCACCGGGGCGACAAGCTCGAGGGTCATCCCGCACTTGGGACAGGAGCCGGGCGCGTCAAGCCGCAGATCCGGGTGCATGGGGCAGGTGTAGACCGCCTTGCCGGGTTGCGAGGGCTCCTGCGGTTTCTTGGCTTCCCGGGGTTTCTCCTTCCCGGTGGCGACCTCCGGCGGGACCGGCTCGAGGGTCATCCCGCACTTGGGACAGGAGCCGGGCGCGTCGAGCCGCACCTCGGGGTGCATGGAGCAGGTGTAGACCGCCTTGCCGGGTTGCGAGGGCTCCTGGGGCTTTTCGGCTTCCAGAGGCTTCTCCTTCCCGGCGGCGGCCACCGGGGCGACAAGCTCGAGGGTCATCCCGCACTTGGGACAGGAGCCGGGCGCGTCAAGCCGCACCTCGGGGTGCATGGAGCAGGTGTAAATACGCTCACCGGCCTTCGCGGCCACGGGCGCTGCAGAGGCGCGGCTCCCGCCCCCGTGGCAGCACCCGGCCTCGCCGGAGTCCGGCTCCCCCTCCACGGCGACGCCGGAGAAGGAGATGCTGACCTTCTTGGGCTTCACCCATGCCGTGGGGTCCTTCACGAAGCGGTCGTGGCAGGAGTCCGAGCAGAAGAAGTACTGGGCGCCCTCGTACTCCACGGAGTGCTTGGCCGTCCGGGGATCGATGGCCATGCCGCAGACCGGGTCCGTGATCCCGTCGGTCGCCGGATCGTGGGCCGTGCCCTCCCCCGAGTGTTCATGTTGGTTTCCGTGTGAGTGTTCGTGGTCGTCCATGTCTGCCTCCTTGAGCCCTTCCGGCTCATCTCATTTCCGCAGCTCCTCGAGCCGCGTTGTGTATTCTTCCTTGTCGATCTCACCGCGCGCGAAGCGTGCCTTGAGGATCTGCTCCGGATTCGTTCCCGTGTGGCTTCGTCCCGAGGACGTCATCACGGCCCGGACGATGACCAGTGCCACGATGAGAAGCAGCACCGGCCAGATCCACATCCAACCGAATCCCATTCCCATTCCAAGTCCACCTAACATCGTTCCTCTCCAGATCTCCGGAGGACGCCGCACCGGCGCCGGCAACCCGGCGCCGGTCCCGGCCTTCCGGTGTTACTTTTCGGACGCGCCGGCCTCGTGCTGCTGCATCTTCTTCTGCATCATCGTGCACTTGGACTTCGCGTCCTTGGACATGCCGCCCATCATTCCGGACATCATGCCCTTTTGCATCTGCATCATCATCGTGTGCATGTTCTTGCGTTGTTGCACCAGCTCGTTGAGCAGTGCGGCCATGGCGTCGATCTTCTGCTGGCCGGTGGCGGTGTTCATGGCTGCGGCAAGCTCGTCCAGCTTGGCGTCCATCATCTTGCACTTGGCCATCATTTCCTTCTTTTTCTCCATCATGGCCTTGCACTTGGCCGGCATGTCGCCCTCCATCTTCTGGCCCTGAGCTTTCTGCTCATGCATCATCTCGTGCCCCATCTGCTGCATACCCTTGGAGGGGGTGTTCTCGCTCGTTTGGGCGATGGCCAGGGGCGCTCCCAGAAGAAGCCCCAGGGCGAGCGCGGTGAGAATGTGACGGTTGTGGTTCCTTTTCATGATCCAGCTCCTTTTCGTTCGGTGGCGGCGCGGGGCTGACCACCGGTTGTGTGCGCGGGCGCCGAGCGCTCAGGCACGATTGATACCCTCGCCGGGGGAGCCCCAGCGCTTGAAGAAGTAGTTGTGAAGCGGTACGAAGACGAGGCCCGCGTACGCTCCCAGGAGAAAGCTCTCGACGAGGCCGAGCACGAAGCTGCCCGCGGAGATCCACCGGAAGCCGGGGAGAATCGACTCCAGGAAGCCGTGCATGTGCAGGGCGTCGGGCGTGACCGCCCCCCAGACGACGCACGCGACGAAGCTCACGGCCGCCCAGCTTCCGAGAGCCCAGGTCCACACCTTGATGTTGAGCATGATGATTCCCCCTTTCTGTTCGGCGTCGGGCCCGGAAAGGCCTTGGGCCCCTCCGGTCCGTCCGCTGTCAGGTTGATGGTGAAGGTGGCCTTCCACCCCGTGGGACGCTTCGTCGGTTCCGTCCGCGGTGTTCG
>JAADFK010000064.1 GCA_013152925.1 Acidobacteriota bacterium
GGCGGCCGCGGCCGGGCATGGGCCGGCGGGGCGCGGTGGGGCGGCCGGGCGTGGCGGCGCCCTCCTGCCCCGTCTGGACCTTCTGTTCCTCGAACTTCTTCAGCAGCTCGCGGATCTCGTTGGCGTCGGCTGCGGCCTTGTCCTTGCTGCTCGTGACGGCCCGCCGGCTGCCGGCCTCCTTCCGCCGCCGCTCCAGGTCGCGCTGGGCCTGGAGACGCTGTTTGATCTCGTCGGGGCTCAGCTCGCGGAGGCCGCGCTCCAGCGGCGTCTTGGCCTTCCTGGCGCGGATGCGCTTGGGTTCCTCGGTGATCTCCTTCCGCCCGGCGGTCAGCTCCTCTTCCGAGACTTCCGGAGCGGGTTTGACCTCCTCCTCCTCGGCCTCGGCGGGTGCCGCCTCCACGGCGGCGGTTCCGGTGGTTTCGGTGCTCTCCGCCTCCGCGACGGTCTCCTCCGGGGTCTCCACCCCGGCCGGCTGCGCCTCGACCTCGACGGCGCCGGTCTCGAGGATCTCCCCGGCGGCTTCGGCCTGGGCCTGGGGAGCTCCGGCCTTGACCTCGGCCGTCTCGACCGGGGTCTCGGCAGTCGCGGGCGCTGCCTCCTCGGCCTCGGCAGCCTTCTTGGCAGGCGCCGCGACCTCGGCGATCTCCCGCTCGGTCTTGATGATACGCCGCCGCTTGCGGCGGACGAGGCGGTCGCGGGCGCTTGCCGGCGCGTCCTCCTGGCCCTCGGCGGATTCGCTGCGGACGATGACCTCCCGGGGGCGCTTCTGGAGCGTCTCGCCGGTGATGATGGCCCGCACCGTGCTGAAGTCGAGGGCGTCCTCTTCCGTGTTGACGTTGACACCGATCGACTTGAGCTTGAAGATGAGCTCGGCGGGTGTGATACCCATCGTTTTGGCGAGATCGACGACGCGAAGCTGCTTGACCATCGTCACCTACTCCTCCCGGGCTTCTTCCTCGGCGGCGGCCGCGTCAGCCCGGGCGGCCTCCAGGGTCTCACGGGCCATGTCGAGGAGACGCTTGGCCGTCACGGGTCCGATACCCGGGATGTCGGAGAGCTCCTCGGCGGTCTTGGCGAGCACGTCCTGCACCGTGTGCAGGCCATGGTCCTCGAGGCGCTCCCGGAGGCGGTCCGTCAGGGCCGCCAGGTCCTCCAGGGGGATCAGCTCGTCGTAATCATAACTGGGGGTTGTGGGCTCCAGCACCTCGGGGAGGGACTCCTCCTCGTCGGAGATGCCCTCCATCTCGCGAAGCATGGAGGCCAGGGCGGAAGCCAGCTCATCCTTGACAGCATCCTCGCTCTTGATCTCGATGCGGCAACCCAGCAGCTTGGAGGCCAGGCGGACGTTCTGGCCGCGCTTTCCGATGGCCAGGGAGAGCTGCTCGGGCCCGACGATGACGTCGAGAACCGTCTCCATCTGCTGCTCGTAGACGGGGTTGCCATCCTCGCCCAGGAGGACGTTACCCTCCTCGTCGCGGAGCTGGATGGTGATGGGCTCCTCGCGCACGGCCACACGGTTGATCTTGGCCGGTGCCAGCGCGTTCTGGGCGAAGGTGACCAGGTCGTTGTTCCACGGGATGATGTCGATCTTCTCGCCCTTGAGCTCGCGGGTGATCGCCTGGACGCGGGAGCCCTTGAGGCCGACGCAGGCGCCGACGGGATCGACGTCCCGGTCCCGCGAGAACACTGCCACCTTGGCTCGCTCGCCGGGCTCGCGCACGCAGTGCTTGATGGCCACCGTGCCGTCGTAGATCTCGGGCACCTCCATCTCCAGGAGCTTCTCCAGGAGCCGGGGGTCGGTGCGCGAGAGCACGACCTGGGGCCGGGCAGCGTCCATGGTGACGTCAACGACCACAGCGCGGATGCGGTCACCCTGGCCGTAGCGCTCGTGGCGCACCTGGTGTCCCCGCGGGATGATGCCCTCGGTGTCCCCGAGCTCCACGATGATGGCGCCGCGGTCCATTCGCTTGACGATGCCGTTGATCATCTCGCCGATGCGGCCCGAGTAGTTGCGGTAGACCACGGCGCGCTCGGCCTCGCGAACCCGCTGAAAGAGGACCTGGCGGGCCGACTGGGCGGCGATGCGCCCCAGGGCCGATGTGTCCAGGGGATCGAGGAGCAGCGTCCCGCCGACCTCGATCTCCGGGTCGATCTCCCGCGCCTCCTCCAGGGAGATCTCGATCTCGGGGTCCTCGACCTCCTCGACCACGGTGCGGGACACCCAGCAGCGAATCTCGCCGGTCTCGGGGTCGATATGGGTGTGAACGCTGCGCTCCTTGTAGTGCTTCCGTGCCGCCGAGGAGATGGCCTCGGCCACCGCATCGATCAGCTTCTCGGGCTCGATGTCGCGCTCCGCCGCAACCTGGCGGACCAGTGTGTTGATGTCCAGCTTCATAGACGGCACTTCCTCTCACGCATCAACGCCTGCCAGTCGACCTGCAGGCGGGATTCGAACACGCTCTCCACGGGGAGCTCGACGGTGTCCCCGGCGTCGGTCAGTACCCGGACGACCCCATCGTCGAGACCCATGAGCTCGCCGGTGATCACCCGGTGCTCGCGAAACTCCGGCCTCATCCGGACCTTGACCCGCCGTCCCGCGAAGCGCCGGTAGTCGGCGTCCGAGTAGAGCTTCCGTTCCAGGCCCGGCGAGCTGACCTCCAGGGTATACCGGTGCGAGAAGGGATCCTCCACGTCCAGGTAGGCCGAGGCCAGCCGCGAGACCCGGGCGCACTGGTCCAGGGTCACGCCGGCCGGACCATCGACGATCAGGCGCAGGACGGTCTTCGATCCGCTTCCCACGACCTCCACGTCGAGGAGCTCGAGGCCCTCGTCCCTGACCATGGCGGCCAGCCCGCTGTGAAGCTCTTCCTTCAGTTGCATCGTCTCCTTCCCACTCCAGTAAAAAAAGTGGGCCCATGGCCCACTTTCGTACCGAAAGCAGCGAAGAGCTTTATAGCACACCGGGCGCCGGTTCACAAGGCCTTGCCCGCTCCCGGTGTTGCGGCGTTCGAGGCGTCTGCCCTCAGCCCCCGAGGTTGCTGCGGGCGATGGCGAGGTTGCGGTGAAACGCCTCGAAGGGGATGCGGTTGAGGGGCGAGCCTTGCCGCCAGCTCTTCCAGCCCGCCTCGTCCAGAGCCTCCAGGCTGGAGAGCGAAGGCCGGAAGCGGTGTGGGGCCGGTTGGAGCTCGGGATGGGCGGTCTCCGGGCTGCGGCGGGTCCAGGGACACACCTCCTGGCAGATGTCGCAGCCGGCCACGTTGGCGCCCATGGCCCCCGCCAGCGTCGCAGCGATGGGCCCGCGGTGCTCCACGGTCAGGTAGGCGATGCAGCGGCGGGCGTCCAGGAGGCCGGGTTCGAGGAGGGCGCCCGTGGGGCAGGCGTCGAGGCAGGCCGTGCAGCGGCCGCAGTGGGCCGCCGCCGGCGGGTCCGGCGGCAACGCCACGTCGGTGAGCAGGACGCCCAGGAAGAGCTCCGAGCCCAGGCGGCGGTTGATCAGGCAGGTGTTCTTGCCGATCCACCCGAGTCCGGCCAGGGCGGCCCACTCCCGCTCCGGGACCGGCGCGGTGTCCACCGAGGCGCGCCAGGCGCACCCGCCGGTGGTCTCCTCCAGCCAGCGGCCCAGGCGGATCAGGCGTTTCTTCATGAGCCTGTGATAGTCGCGGCCCCAGGCGTAACGGGAGATCCAGACCGTGCCCCGGGGTGGGGGATCGATGGAGAGGGGCAGACTGGTGTGGTAGCTCATGGCCACGACCACCACCGAACGGCATCCCGGGAGCAGGCGCCGCGGGTCCTCCCGGAGCCCGGCGGTCCGTTCCAGCCATGCCATCTCACCGTGGAAGCCGGACGCGAGCCAGGAGCGCAACCGCGCGGCCCCCGGCGCCTCGCCGCAGGCGGCGACGCCGGCCAGGTCGAAGCCCTCGGCCGCGGCACGGTCCAGGAGGCGGGCCTTGAGATCCTTCACCGGGCAAGTATGGCATGCGGGATCGGTTAGAGTGGGTCCATGAAGCTCCTCCGTGTTCTGCCGGCCGTTCTCGTCATCCTCTCGCTGTCCGGCCCCGCCCTGGCGAAGAAGGACCCGCCGGCGGGGATCGTGGCCGCCTCGGCCGGAACCCGGCTCTTCCTGATGAACCCGGCGACAGGGGCCGCCAAGGCCCTGGAGGTGGGCACGGTGGCGTGGCTCTTCCCGGCGCCGGGCGGCATCCTCTTCGCCCCCGACCTGACCCGGGGCCGGACGACGGTGGTCGACCTCAGGAATCAGTCGGTGACGGGCCGCCTCGACGGCGTGACCATGCCCCACTTCGGTGAGGCCACCGACCGGTACATCGTGGTGGCCGGCAAGATCCTGCTGGTCAGCTGGCCGGGCCGGGCCCTCCTGGGCGAGGTGCCGGCCGAGATCCGCCACCCCTGGCAGGTGATCGTGCTTCCCGGAGGTCTCCAGGTTCTCGTCCTCGAGCGGCGGCACGACGGCCGTGGAGGGGTGCGGCTCTGGCTGGTGGACCTCCTGGAGCGTCGGGTGATCCGGAAGATCGACCTCGATCCCGAGGTCCGCTCCATGGTCCCGGTGCCGGCCCTGGGCATGCTGGCCTTAGCCGAGGGGCCCAAGGGCGTGCACATGCTGGCCGGGGGTTCCTTCGAGACGGTGGCGGTCATCCCCGTCGCGGGTTCTGCCGAGGGCGTGGCCGCCGGCGGCTCCTCGGGCAGGACGCTGGCGGTGGCCGTGGCGGACGGTCCGGGCGGGCATCTGGAGCGTCACCGGCTCAGGAGCAGGAAGGGGGAGCTCACCTGGAAGTCCAGGGAGAGCCTCGCCCTCCCGGCGCCGCCGGTCCTTGTGGCCGGCTCGCCCGACGGGGCGTGGGTTGCCGTGGCCCTCGGGGACGGCCACCTGGGGATCGCCGGCATGAAGGAGGGCCCCGAGGTGGCCTCGGCGCGGCTGCCCTCGGCCCCCAGGGACCTGGTCTGGTGCGACCCCGGCCGGCGTGGTCCGCCGGTCCCACACTGGTCCGTGCAAGACGACGGGACCTACTCCGCGGCCCCCACGCCCTCACTCCACCCGACGCCATGGCACGGAGGGAGCTGACACCCCCCGAATGACGCCGGTCTTTGGGCCGGCACCTTGCCTCGGGAGCACCCATGGCGAAGGGCTGGCCCGGATCGGGGCACCGGTTTCTCCCGGTGTGCGAACCCTTACTCCGCCGCCGGCGCGGTCTCCCAGAGGATGGTTGGAGCCACCTGGGCGTCGCTGAACAGGGCGGGGTCGGTGGACAGCGCGGGGGCGTCCTCCACGGTGACCCAGGCGTGGCCCTCGCGGGTTTTCCCGGCGAGCAGTCCCAGGTGGAAGCGCGGGGCGAGCCCGCAACGGGACCAGAGGTCCATCAGCAGGAGGGAGCGCTTGAGGCAGGAGCGGAGGCAGCGGGGCGGCAGCCAGGGTAGAATGCGGTCCACCAGCTCCCTGAGCGCCACCGGATCGCGCAGCGGGGGCGGCAGGAGCCGAACGTCCGCCAACTGCTCCACCGCCCGGTCCAGCGGCAGGGTCGCGAAGCAGCGTGAGGCGCGGTACGAGGCGCTGAGGAGGGCCGGCAGCAGGAACGGCCAGGAGACCCGCACGTCCATCAGGTGCCTCGAAGGCGCCGATGCTCGATGGCCTCTGCGAGCTTGCAAGCGCTCCGTGAGGGCCCCAGCAGGTCTCCATCCTCGAGCAAGGCCAGGGCGTGGCAGCGGCCGCAGTAGGTCAGCTTGCTGCACGTGGAGCACCCCTTGAGATCGCGCACCGTGATGCTGCGGAGGCTCTGGAGCCACGGCGAGCCGTCCCAGATTTCCCGGAAGCTCCGCTCGTTAAGGTTCCCGGCAGCACCGGGGAGCACGGTGCAGGCGCGCACCTCGCCCGAGGCCGAGATGGCGGCGTAACGCACGCCGGCGGCACAGAGGGGGCCTTCGCGGAGGATCTCGGCGCAGTCGTCTTCGGGTGGGTGACAGCCCGTGGCCGGGCCGTCGACGAGAGCCGTAAGCTCTTCACCGGGAAGCCGAAGCTGAAGCGGGCCGAGGGTACCGTCCTTGGAGGGCAGGATCGACGTGTACACCGTGACGCCGACGCCAAGGTGGCCGGCCATGGCCGTGACGGTGGCCGGTGCGCCGCGGTTGAGGCTGGTGACGGGAACGGTCAGCTCCACGTCCACCCCGTGCCGTACGAGGAGGCGGACGCGGTCGAGGACGCGGTCGAAAGAGCCGGGCCGGCCGGTCACGCGATCGAAGGTCTCCGGGTCGCCGGCGTGGAAGCTGACACGGACCTGGAGTCTCAGCTCGGCCATCAGGGCGGCGGCGGCTCCGTCGATCAGGGCGCCGTTGGTCAGGAGAAGGACGTGGAACCCGAGCTCCCGGGCGCGGCGGGCGATCTCCGCCCAGTCGTCGCGAAGCAACGGCTCACCGCCCGTCAGGGCCAGGAAGAGCGTGCCCATGGAGGTCAGCTCGTCCAGGAGCTCGAGGACCCGCTCCGTGGACAGTCCGTCCGGAGCATCGAAGTCTGGAATGTAACAGTGGGCGCAGCGGAAGTTGCAGCGGTTGGTCAGCTCCAGGGAAACATCCAGCGGGATGTGCTCCCGGGCGGCCCGCAGGACCAGCTCCGGAAAGGCGCCAGGACGGCTCATGCGACCGGCTTCCTGATGAGATCCCAGACGAGGGGGTCCCTGGCGAAGCTCAGGCGCCAGACCGGAACCTCCTGGACAAGCCGGGTCAACGTTTCGAAGACCTGGCCCATGGCGTCCAGGTGTTCGGTGGGCCAGCAGACGTGGCGCCGCAGCTCCCGGAGGGCCCCGGCAGCCGGGATCCTGGTCCGGAGGTGTTCCGGGGCATGCTCGAGAACGAAGACGCCCGCAAGGGGCGCCGAGCCGGGCCGGGCGGCCCAGTAGGGCAGCGAGACGCCGTGGAACCCGTCCCCAGTTGGACGGACGAGGGCCAGCTCGTCGCACAGCGCGCGTTCGGGGAGCAGCTGGGCCAGAGTGCTCTTGCCGGCTCCGGATCGGCCACAACAGAGGAAGGTCCGGCCCTCGTCGGCCAGCAAGGCGCCGTGAGCAACGAGGGACGGCGCGACACGCTCGGGAACCAGCGTGGACAGGAGGGCGTCAAGATGCTCCCAGCGGGCGGAGCCGTGCAAGAAGAATGCGGTCCCCGATGGGCTCGAGGTGACGGGAGGGCCGTCGATCCCCGGGCGATGTTCCACGAGAACGGCGGGCGGCGCTGTGGTCAGGAACGCTCCGAATCGCTCGTACGCCCGGTCACTCCAGCGGGAGTCCGGCGTCCTCAGCTCGACGACGGCCCCGCCGAGATCGATACAAAACGAACGTATCACCGGCCTGGCGGGGCCGGGTGGAACCCGGCTCGACGAGGACGGTGCCGGTATCAAGAGTTGAACGGGTTCTGGTCGCAGATCTGGCTGACAGCCGGGTACTTGGCACAGGCTCCGGCGAAGCGGCGGATCTCGTCCCGCCAGACGATCCGGGGGGCGTGTGGCACCTCCGCGCCAGGGTCCGGGGCCTCGTCGTGCTGGAGGGGTGGCTCCGCAACGATCAGGCCTTCGGCCGCCAGGTCGGCCAGGAAGGCCCGGACTGTGGCCCGGACGAGCTCCTCGGTACCCACCTCGGCCGGAACGGCCGATTCCAGCTCCTCGAGCGTCGCTCCACCCTCGAGGGCGGCCCAGAGCCGGCCTCCGGCCGCGTTCAGCCCGAACATCATCTTGCGGCCCAGGTGGATGAGGATGGTCTCGCCGCCCACCTCCCTCCAGGCCAGCTCCGGATTGCGTTGCACCCTCATGTGGCTCCCTCCACTCTGATTCCCAGTTTCAATCTTACCGTACAGGACCGCTCCTGGGAAGCGACAGGTTCCTCTCGCGCCGTTCCCAGCCTCCCCCGGCACCTCACTGCCGGATATCGAAGGCCGTCGCCCCTGGGCAGGGTTGCTTGGCTCCGTCCATGTAGACTTCCACGCGCCACCGGCCGTAGAGCGAGTTGGTGACGATGCTCGATCCCGCCACGGGGAAGGAAACCTCCACCGAGGCGTACCGGTTCCCGTCCACGGTCACGTCGTAGGGCGCGTGGATCTTCACGGGATACGGGTAGCCGGGCAACCGGCGGCTCCCCATGGGCGTATTGCCCTTCCCCGGGGCGATGGGCACGTCCAGCCTGCGGTACAGGAAGCCGTGGGGCGTGTACACCTTGAGCGTCACGACGTGCTCGTCACCGGGTGTGGCATCGAACAACACGTGGAAGACGATGTCGGTGACCTTGGCCGCCGAGAAGCTGCTCTTCGCTCTCAGGGAATCGGCGGACAGGCTCGTTGCCGGTCCGAGGACCACACGGGCGCAAAGAGCGGTGGGGGGCTGGGTGCCCCCGCCGGCGGGCGGTCCCACCTGGGCGAGGGCGCTGCCCCCGGCCACTGTCAGCGCCAGGCCGGCCGTGATGGCGATGCGTTGCATCTGTCGTTTCATGGTGTCCTCCTACTGCAATGGGAGCGCGATGCCGTAGACGGCGCCGGACTCCGAGCCCACGTAGGCCATGTTGTTGATGACGTCCATGGCGGGGCTGCCGATGGCGGCGGCGCCGTCGCCGAGGACGACCGAGGTGTCGATGCTGCCGGTGGCGGCGTTGAGCTGGTAGAGGCTGCCGTTGGTGGAGCCGATGTACAGCGCCGTGCCGCCCACGGGAACGAGTGGGATCGAGGGGCCGGCCACACCGCCCTGCTGCCAGGTCTGGGACGCCGAGCTCCCGTTGTCCGTCAGCGCCCACACGGTGTTGGTGGTCGAGAAGTAGAGCTTGCGCGGCGTCGAAACGGTGTACTCCGGCGTCACGTAGCCCTTGACGGGCCCGTCGGTGGTGGCGTAGTGCCAGATCTCCGAGCCGTCGGCCGGGTCGATGGCGTAGACGATGCCCGAGTTGTTGCCCACGTAGATCCGGCCGTTCAGGAGCACGGGGGAGCCGTCGACGTCGCCGTAGGGCTTCGACCACACCTTGGTCAGCGAGGTGCCGTTGAAGGAGAGGCACCACAGGGTGTCGGTCGAGCCGCCGGAGCGCTCACGGGAGGCGAAGTAGATCCGGTTGGTGGCGTAGTCGACCGTCGCGCTGGACGAGATGATGCCGATGCCGTTCGCGCCGCCCCCGTTGTTGAAGGAGGTGATGACGGTCCCGTCGGCCGGGTTGAGCATGTACATGAGGTTATCCGCGGTGGCATCTCGAGAGCCGATGAAGAGCAGGTTGTACGCACCGCCGAAGTCGGTGAAGATTCCCGAGGGAGAGGCGAGCAGGACGCTGCCGAGCGCCGCGCTCTGCCACAGCGTGGCGCCCGTCTCGGCGTTGACGGCATAGGCGTGGCCGTCCTCCGAGCCCAGGAAGACCACCTGGCTGGCGCCGGAGACCGCCGTGGTGGGTACCACCGGCGGCCGCGCCTGCGCCGGGCCGTTCATCCCGGCAGGGGCCCAGGAGAAGCTCCCCACGCGTGGCCAATCGCCGCCTGTGCTCGTCGGGTTCATGCCGTGGAGCATGCGATCGTTGGACACCGCCCAGGTGCCGCCGGTTCCGATGGCGCCGGGCCGCACCCCCGTGGGTGCCAGGGCCGTGGCCGCCGTGTTGTAGGCCCACTTGGTCTGCGCCGTGGTGTCGAAGGGCCGGGCCATGACATCCTGGGAGGAGGAGAAGACCCCGCTGCCGTCGTCCACGAAGGCCGTGTAGTAGTACGTCGTGCCGTTGGTCAGGCCCGTGTCCGTGTAGGTGTCGTAAGCACCGGCGGTCCCCGTCTGCGTCACGATGGGCGTGCAGCCCACCGGATCGAGGAAGCCGCGGCAGATCTTCGTCGAGCCGTAGCTCCCCGCCGAGGGGTTGACCCACTCGAGCTTGACTTGGCCCGAAGTCGAGCGCGCCGTGAACGACTGCACCGGATCGGGCGTGGAGGTGCAAGTGCCGCCACTCTGGACATCGGTGATTTGGACATCGTCGACATACCAGTTCCCGGCGCCGACACTGCTGTCGCAACCCATGCGCCAACGGACGATCACGCTTTGACCGGCGTAGCCGCTCAGGTCGACCACCGTCTGTACCCACGTGGTTTGAGTCCCGGACCAATTCGGCCGGTCACCCAGCGGGTTGCCATAGCTTGTCGAAATGTTGGTGTGGTCGTAGCCTCCGGCACTTGCGGAGCCGCCCAGATCGCTCCAGGTGGCGCCGCCGTCGGTGGAAATCTCGAGCACTGCCGCGTCGTAGGCAAGGCCTGACGTCCAGGAAGAATCCTCGAGATCCCATTGGTGCCAAAAGGAAAGCTGGCTGGTGGAGGTAACCGTCTTCGCGGGAGCTTGCAGCGACTTGTCGGTCACGCTGCCAACATCCACCGCCGTGAAGGAGTTTGTTCCTCCGGCGGTATGGTCGACGGTCGTGTCCACGGCCCAGTCGTTGGTGCCCTGAGCGGCATAGTCACTCCAACCTGCGTTCTCGGCATCCACGATGGTCGTGTAGGACTCCACATCGTCCAGCCACGTCGCGATTGTCAACCCGGCAGAGCCCGACTGCTCCACGGTGTTCGTCTCCTCGAGACCGCCGTTGCAGAGGCCGCCGTGGCCGGTGGAGTTGTCCTCGGCGCGGACCACGTAGTAGTAGGTGGTGCCGCCGGTGACCGTGGTGTCCTCGTAGAAGTCGTCGGTGACGCAGCTGGCCAGGAGGCTCGTCGAGCTGGGTGTGAAGCCGGAGGTCGTCGAGCGGTAGACGTTGTAGACCACGGAGCTGCCGCAGTTCGGGGTCGCCGCGGACCAGTCGAGGCGGAGCCCGCAGCGAGAGCCCGAGAGCGCCGTCACCGAGGTCAGTCCGGAGAAAGTCGGGGGGCTGCCCACCATGTCCCAGCCCGACAGGCTGGCCCCGCCGTCGCTGGCACAGGAGTAGCCGTTGACGGCGCGGATCGAGTAGCTGTAGCTCGTTCCGTTGGTGCCAGTGGTGTCCGTGGCGGAGGTGGAGGACTCAGATATCCCCGTGAGGATTACGGCTCCGTCGCGCCACACCTCGAAGCTCCGCGTCCCGGAGCCGCCGTCGTTCCAGCCGGCCGGGAGATCCCAGGTCAGCACCACGCCGGTGTCGTCGCAGGCGTCGCGATCCGTGGCCGTCTGGATCCCGGCGAAGCTGAAGCTGTGGTTGGCATCGGCGCCGGAGCCGGCCGTGGACCAGCCGCTGGACTGCCCGCACGAGTTGTTGGCCTTCACCTGGTAGGTGTGCGTGGCCGAGTCCCCGGGGCTGTCGCTGTAACTGGTGCCGGCGACGCCGGTGGCGATGACCGTGCTGTCCCGCATCAGGTCGTAGCTCGTGGCGTTGGCCACGGCGGACCAGGAGATGGTCAACCCCGTGAGCGCGCAGGCCGAGTTGTCCGTCACCGCGGGCGCAGCCGGCGTAGCCGGCGCCGTCGCCGTTTGGTCGGAGCCCGAAGTGGCGGCGGACCAGGCGCCCGTGCAGGAAGCGTTCCGCGCCCGCACCTGGTAGGTGTGACTGTTGAAATCGCCCGGGGAGTAGGTGTAGGGGCTCGTCACGTTGGCGATGGTGGTGGTGCCGTCCACGAGGAGGTCGTAGGCCGTGGCGCCCGTGACGCCGGTCCACGTGATGTCCACGCCGCTGAGGGCGCAGGAGTCCTTGTCGCTCACCGCCGGCGCGCCCGGCGTGGCCGGCGTGTTGTCCGCGTCGGTGAAGCTCTGGGAGGCGCTGTCGGTGTAACAGGTGCTATCCACGGCCCGGATGACATAGCTGTGAGAGGCGGTGTCGCCCGGGTTGTAGCTCGAGCCCGAGGTAAAACCGCTGACGGCCAGCGCCGTGTCCACATAGAGATCGTGGCTGGTGGCGCCGCTGCCCGCCGTGTAGGTGATCGTCACCCCGCTCTGCGCGCAGGCGTCGTCGTCCGTGATCGAGTCGATGGTTGGCTGGCCCGGGTCGGTACAGGTGAAGCACGAGGGATACTTGAAAGAGGCCACGCGCGTGTGCCAGTCGAACGACCCCGAGGTGACGTAGTACTCCTGTGTGTACCAGAAGGTGCAATCGTCGGAGGGGTCGATGCTCATGGAGGAATAGTCACCCCACCGGCTGTTGCCATTGTGGTAGCCGCTTCCGGTGACGATGACCGACTCGGCCTGGGGGAGGGTTCCCACGGGATCGGAGACCAGCCTTCCGGCGTACCAGATCGAAGGGTACATGGAAGAGCTCGAGGCGCTGTAGCCCACGGCCATGTTCCCCATGTGGTCCATGGCGATGGATCCCATCCACCTGGAGGTACTGTCGGGCTCGTAGGTTCCCGACTGGTACACGGTTGGCGTACCGTTGGGATCTCGAAGCTCGTACCAGCGCACGGCGCTCGAGGCGCTGGAGCCGCTGACGGAGTGGTTGACCACCAGCGACTCGTACGTACCGAAGTTGCGGTAGGCCAGCCGGTACATCAAGCGGTCCGCCAGCGAGTCCAGCTGGGCCGTGGTGCCCTGCTGCGGGATGCAGGTTCCGCCTCCGCAGGCCTCCGAGAAGCTCGCAACGCTGATGGTCGTCGGTCCGTTGAAGGAGGAGTTGGACGGGGTCGTCCAGTCCACGTGGAACTTCCAAAGGAGGAGACTGTTCGTCCCGAAGGCGAGAACGTAATTCGGGGAGCCGGAGGGAGGTAGTGTCGATCCGTCCAGATCGGAGGGGAGGAGGCCGCCGTAGGCGGAGTAGGGCCCGAAGCACTGCTGGGTTGCGGAGCCACCGGTCAGCATGGTTGCCCGGTCGAAGACGCAAACTTCCCCGCCGGCCCAACTCGATCCATTGGCAAACATGTTGTACGTGATGTAGTACCCGTCGGGCCAGACGGCCATCTTTGGGTAGTCGTTGAAATTGGTGCCGTAGGAATAGGCGTAGCGGTACCAGGAGCCGGTCGGATCGGAAGTCTGAGAAACGGCGACGCATTCGTAATACGGCGATGAAGAGACTGCAAACTGCGTCACCACCCAGCGGTTGGCCAGCTGATCGAACTGGACGATGGGATCGCCGCTGTTGTCCGTCTCGCAGCTGCCTCCGAAACCGGTCCAGAGGGTGTTGCCATTGGCGGGGCCGTACACCACGGTGCCGGTGGTTTTGTCGAAGATGGTGAACATGGTGTTGAGCCACTGGAAGTAATAGTTGAGCCCCACGTCACCGTTCGTATCCGGCGGCTCACCGCCGATTGTGAAGCCGCTGAGACCGGAGCCGCCTCCTTCGAAGTTCATGATTGTGGCTGGCATCGCCAGGGTCCCCTGCCACGTCTGGTCCACGTGCGGGCCGGAGCGTCCCACGGGACCGCCGGCCGGGGACCGGTTGATCCAGGATGGCAGCTCGTGCTCGGGGGGCAGGTACTTCCCGGGTGATGGCGGGATCGGTTCGATCTCGCGCAGCGGCGGCGAGACG
The DNA here is from genome assembly GCA_013152925.1 of Acidobacteriota bacterium. Taxonomy (GTDB): domain Bacteria; phylum Acidobacteriota; class Thermoanaerobaculia; order Thermoanaerobaculales; family Sulfomarinibacteraceae; genus JAADFK01. The sequence goes on from JAADFK010000064.1 coordinate 13,413, forward strand.
TCGAAATGGACCGGGTAGCTCACGGTGACGTGCCCGCTCCCGTCCGAAACCGGTGGCGTCGTCCCTCCGCCACCGGGAGGTCCTGTCTGAGCCGCTGCCGGCAACGCCAGGGCCAATGTTAGCAGTGCTGCGAGCGCCGGAATGAACCCTCGTTTCATCTCCCCCTCCTTCGACACGATGTGGGGGACACGGATGGGGCGGGGTCGAGAAAAGCGGGCGGCACATCCCGCACGAAAACGCATGCGTAGACACGCGCCGTTCGGCTGAACGCTGTCGGTATCCCCTCGATCCTCAATTGACATGCCCCCTGGACCCGTTTCCGGTCCCTCATCCAGTGGGATTTCGTTGGGGGCATGATAGCACATTGTGCCCCGTTGAAAAGGTCAGAGAAGCCGTTGGTTAGCTCCATCCCAGGAGCAGGCCGTTTCACAATGGAACATTGTTTCACAATGAGTCACCATCATCCCTATTGCAGCGGCAGGGCGACGCCGTAGACGGCGCCGGACTCGGAACCGACGTAGGCCATGTTGTTGACGACGTCCATGGCGGGGCTGCCGATGGTGGCCGAGCCGTCGCCGAGGGTTACCGAGGTGTCGACGCCGCCGGTGGCGGCGTCCAGCTGGTAGAGCCGGCCGTCGCTGGAGCCCACGTAGAGCGCGCTGCCGCCGAAGGGTGCCAGGGGGATGGAGGGGGCCGGGATGGCGGTGGTGCTCCAGGTCAGGCTGGCCGAGCTGCCATCGTCTGTCAGGGCCCACACGGTGTTGGTGGTCGAGAAGTACAGCTTGCGCGGTGTGGAGGTGGTGTACTGGGGCCAGATGAAGCCCTTGACGGCGCCGTCGCCCGTGGCGTGGTCCCAGATCTCGGCGCCGTTGGCAGGGTCGACGGCATAGACGACGCCGGCGTTGTTGCCCACGTACAGGCGTCCACTGAGGAGCACGGGCGCACCGTCGATGTCGCCATAGGGCTTCGACCACACCTTGGTGAACCCGCCGGCCGTGAACTGAAGGCACCACAGGGTGTCCTGGGAACCGCCGGCCCTGGAGCGGCTGGCGAAGAAGATCCGGTTGGTGGCGTAATCCACGGTGGCGCTGGAGCTGATGATTCCCATGCCGCCCGCGCCGCCGCCGTTGTCGAAACCGGCGATGATGTGGCCGTCGGTCGGGTCGAGCAGGTACATGAGGTTGTCGAGACCTGCATCGCGGGAGCCGACGAAGAGCAGGTCGTCGGCGCCGCCGAAGTCCGTGAAGATCCCGGCGGGCGAAGCCAGGAGAATGCTTCCCAAGGCCGGGCTCTGCCAGAGGAGCTGGCCGGTGTGGGCATCGGCGGCGTAGGTGTGGCCGTCCTCGGAGCCCAGGAAGGTCACCAGGGAGTGCCCCGGGATCACCGATGTTGGGACGACGGGCGGCCGGGCCTGGGCCGGCCCGTTCATGGCCAGGGGCGTCCAGGAGAAGCTCCCGCTGCGGGGCCAGTCGCCGCCGGTTGAGGCCGGGTTCATGGCGTGGAGCACGCGGTCATTGGAGACGGCCCAGGTGCCGCCGGTGCCGATGGCGCCCGGCATGACGCCGGTGGGTGCCAGGGACGTGGCGCCGGAGCTGTAGGCCCACAGGATCTTCCCCGAGGTGTCGAGGGGCCGGGCGGTGAGGTGACGGCCGGTGGAGCGGTTGCCGGCGCTGTCCTCGACGAAAGCCGTGTAGTAATAGGCAGTTCCATTGGCGAGACCGGAATCCGTCGAGGCGTCATAGGTGTTCAGGGCTCCGGCCCAGCTGAGGATGGGCGTGCAGGAGGCGGCGTCGGGATAGGTGGTCGTGCTCCGGCAGATCTTGGTGGCGCCGTAGGGACCGCTGGAGGGGTTGAGCCACTCGAGCTTGACCTGGCCCGAGGTGGCCCGCGCCGTGAAGTACTGGACGTCCTCGGGCGTGCCGCCGGAGGCTCCGCCGCAGGGGCCTGGAACCTCGGCGGTCACCTGGACGTCGTCGATGAACCAGCCGTCCCGGGTGACGGACCCGTCGGTGTACTCGACGAACGCGATGTGGAGTGTGGAGCCGGCGCAGCCTTCGGCTGCTCCGGCGGCCCGGCAGGCCGCATCGAGGTCCACCACCGTGTTGACGAAGCCGCTCTGAGCGCCGCTCCACCACTGCTCGGCTCCCGCCGGGTTGTTGTAGCCGTTGGCCAGGAAGACGCCGGGATCCAGGTAGGTGTAGCTTCCCCCGCCCAGGTCCAGTCGAAGGTAGGCGCCGTCGTAGCCCGACTCGAGCTGCCAGCGATGCCAGAAGCTGAGCCGTACGTTGGTGGCGCCGGCGGGAACGGTGATCGGCGGCGGTCCGGCAAAGGCATGCTTGTTGCTGCCGTAGTTCCTCGTGCAGCTGGTGCCGCCGGCGCGAAAGATCCTGGAGCCGCTGTGAGCGGTGCAGGACATGACGCCCCGCCAGTCGTTGGCGTCGCCGGAGTTGAAGACACCCGTGCTCCAGCCAGCCATGTCGCCTTCGGCGTATGACTCGAAGTCCTCGGAGTACAGCACGGAGGAGATCGGCGGCCCGGCCGCCTGGGCCGAGGCGATCGCCTGGTTGGGATCCTCCTGGCCGTTGGACTGGTCCAGCGCCCGGACGATGTAGTGATAGGTAGTGCCACTGACCAGGCCGGCGTGGTCGGTGTACGTGGCACCCGTCAGGCCGGCGGCCAGCCGGTTGGACAGGGAGGGCGTGAAGTAGGGGTCCGTGGAGCGGTAGACGGCGTAGGTGACCGGGCCGCCGCACTGTGGGGAGGCGGCGCTCCAGCTCAGCTGGATGCCGCAGCTGGAGGAGGCCAGTGAGGAGGCCGAGGCGATGCCGGCGAAGATGGGTGGCAGGTCGCAGGTGCCCGGGGGCGTGGCGGAGACCTCGTTGGAGTAGCCGGAATCGCAGGCGCCGCCGAAAAAGGCGGTGACGACGTAGTAGGAGGCGATGTCCCCGGGCGCTGTGGCGTCCAGGTAGCCGGTTGTCCCGGCCGGAGTGGTGGCCAGGCGCACGTAAGGCCCGCCGGCCTTGCCGCCACGGTACACGCCGTAGCCGCTGGCGCCGCTGACGGCGTTCCACGAGAGAGAGATCCCGTTGTTGCCGCCAACCGAGGCAGTGAGGCCGGTGGGAGCAACACCGGCGTTGAACTTGAACGAGGCGACCCAGGTCTTCCAGCCGGCCGGGCTCGTGGTGTCCAGGTACTCGCTGGTGTACCAGAAGGTGCAGTCGTCCACCGGGTCGACGCTCATGGTGGAGTAGTCGCCCCAGCGGGCGGAGGTGCTGGTCTGGGAACCGGCTCCCGCCACCACGGTGGCCTCGCCCTGCGCGAGGGAGCCCGGGGGATCGGAGACCAGGCGGCCCGCCCAGCGGATGGTGGGATAGGTGGCGCCGCTGGCGGTGGTGAAGCCGACCGCCAGATCCCCGGCGGCGTCGAGCGCGGCCGAGGGGCTCCAGCGGTCGTCGGCGTCCGGAGCGTACGATCCTGCCTGCGCCACCGCCCAGCCCCCACCCGCGTTCTGAAGCTCGTACCAGCGGACGCCGGCATGATCGGAGCCGTTGACGTCCACCGCGTGCGTGACCACGAGGGTCGGGGTGCCTCCGAGGGAGCGGTACTGGAGCCGGTACATCAACCGGCTGGCCAGAGCATCGAGGCCCTGGGCCGTTCCCGGCTGGGGGATACAGTTCCGGTTGTAGCCGCAGAGGTTGGAGTCGAAAGCATAGCCGGCGGCCGCCAGGTCGATGGTTGTGGGGCCGGTGAATGAGCCGGATCCCGTGCTCCAGTCCACGGACAGGTCGAAGAGCAGCAGCTCATCGCTGTGGCCTTCACCCCACGCATCATCGTAGAAGGTCAGGAAGTGGTTGGGCTCACCGGCTGCGGGCGCCGGACCGTCGAGGTCGGAGGGCAACAGCGCCCACGCCCAGTCATTGGTGGCGGCGTCGGCATAGCCGTAGAGCATACGGGCGCTGGCATCGCCGGCCAGCATCCGGGAGCGCTCGAAGACGGCGAACTGAGCACCGACGAAGCTCGACCCGCTGAACATGTTGGCCGACATGTAGTAGCCGTCCGGCCAGACTCCGTATTTCGGCGCGTCGGGGAAGTATCCCACCCCGGCGTCGGCCAGGTAGTCGTAAAGGTACCAGCCGCTGGTGACGGGGTCGGCGCTGCGCGAAACGGCGATGCAGACGTGGTTCGTGAAGGTCAGCTGGGCGAGGAACCAGCGCCGTGCCAGGTGATCGTAGAGCACGATGGGATCACCGTTATTGCTGACGGCGCAGTCGCCGCCCAACGGCGCCCAGACGGCGTTACCGTCCACCGGGCCGCCGATGGCGCTGGCTCCCGTGGCCTTGTCGAAGATGTCGATCTGGAGGTTGACCCACTGGACGTAATACCGCTCTCCAACCGCCCCCTGGGGATCCGGAGGCAGCACGCTGGCGGCGTTTCCGTTGGCCGGGAAACCGGCGGCGGGGGCCGGCATGTTGGGCCGGGGGGTGCGGGACGGCCTCTCGAGGGCCGGGTCCTCGAATCGCTCGGGAGCCTTCGCGCGCTGGAGTCTCCAGGGGATCTCGGCGTTTGTCTCGTTGATCTCGTGCGGCTCACCCTTGGCGCTTGCGTGCCGGGTGGCCCGGTACGGGCCGAGGTCCCGCTTGGCGAGGGCCGGCGCGGTCACGGTGCGCACCGGCCTGGCGGCGTGCAGCGGCAGCTTGACAGCGGCACGCTGCGGGCCGGAGCCGGCCAGCACGCTGCGTGCAGTCATCAGGGCGATGACGGCTGCGATGACGATCCACAGCTGCCACTCACCCCGGCTGAGGCTGGAACGGTCGTTGGGTTTCTCGTGGCTTATGCTACAGAGGCGCTCTCTCGACCTTGTCATGGTGACTCCCTCCCGGGCGACCCTCCATGCCCGGCTACTCCCTTCCTACGCAAATCTCATACCAGATATTATTCCGACTTTATGGGGTGTGCTGCAACGTTATGTGTCACTGTGGGACATCATTGGATCGTGTGCCACACTGAAACAGGATCCCGGACGTGGCGCGGAAGTGGTCTGGAATCGCTGGCGCCAGCCGGTTGGCTGCGTTATGGTCCCCGGTGGAGGTTGTCATGGGAAACGTGCCGCGGGCGCTGGTGACGGGCGGAGCGGGCTTTCTTGGCTCGCACCTTTGCGAACGGCTTCTGGAGGAGGGACTGGCGGTCGTCTGCATGGACAACCTGATCACGGGTTCCATGGCCAACATCGACCATCTTTTCGGCCGGGAGGGTTTCGTCTTCGTCAAGCATGACGTGACCAACTACATCCACGTGCCCGGCCGGGTGGACTTCATTCTCCACTTCGCCTCGCCGGCCTCACCCATCGACTACCTGCAGCTCCCCATCCAGACCCTCAAGGTGGGCTCGCTCGGTACCCACAAGGCCCTGGGCCTGGCCAAGGTCAAGGGCGCCCGCTTCCTGCTGGCCTCCACATCGGAGGTGTACGGGGACCCGCTGATCCACCCGCAACCGGAGAGCTACTGGGGCAACGTCAACCCCGTCGGTCCCCGCGGCGTCTACGACGAGGCCAAGCGATTCGCCGAGGCGTTGACCATGGCGTACCACCGCTTCCACGGCGTGGACACGCGCATCGTCCGCATCTTCAACACCTATGGACCGCGGATGCGAGCGGGGGATGGCCGCGTGGTGCCGACCTTCATCAACCAGGCCCTCCAGGGCAAGCCGCTGACGGTCTTTGGTGACGGCTCCCAGACCCGGTCTTTCTGCTACGTGGACGACCTGGTGGAGGGGATCTGGCGATTGCTCACGAGCGACGAGGACGATCCCGTCAACATCGGCAACCCCGCCGAGATGACCGTGCTCCAGTTCGCCAAGGAGATCGTCCGGATCATCGGCTCGTCGTCGGAGATCGTTTTCGAGCCGCTCCCCGAGGACGATCCCAAGGTTCGCCAGCCCGACATCACCCGCGCCCGCGAGCTCCTCGCCTGGGAGCCCAAGGTCACGCTGGAAGAAGGGCTGGCCAAGACCATCGAGTATTTCAGGAACGCGGGGTAACGGCGCGTCAGAATCTTTGAAGCAACGCTCCGTTGGAGCGAGGGGGAGGCAGGTGCTCCTGGGCTCCGGCGTCCGTTTGCTTGCAGACCGGGGGAGTCCGCAAGCAAACGCCGTCCTCCTCCGGCGGGGAGGGGCGGCGTTGGCCGGCGGAGCGCGAAGGGGCCCAGCCGGAGTCCGGTGCGTGTCCCCTTCGAGGCCACGCGGCCCCTTGGAAAACGAGGTGGCCGTACGGCCAGCCCGCCCCCTCTCCGGCCCTCCGGGCCTCCGACCCCCCTGGCCACGGCCACGGGCTTGTTTTCCTGCGGTGCAGGCGGGACGCCTCCTTCGATGGCCGGCGGCTGCTGCCGGCGGCGCTCTCGCGCAGTGCCAGCCTTCGCGTTTCCCCCGGTGGGTGAAGCTTCTCGATGGGGTGGGAAACGCGAAGACTGGCACGTGCCGCCGGGCGGGACCTTCTCCTCGGGGTGTTCGTGGCGGTTGCTGCTGGGCGCGATGGGAGCCCGCCCGCTTCGCGAGCATCGCCGTGGAGAACCCCTCCGTTGTGGCGGCTGTGCCGGTGTCCGCGCCGGTGGCCGGGTGCAGGGGCCGGTGACAGCTCCAGCTGTACGTGGACCTTCAGTCCCCGGTATTGCCTTGATTGTCGCCGCGGACCAGGGCGAGGTCGAGGACATCGTCAGCGTGGCGGACCAGGTGAACCCTGGCCTGCCGGCGGGCCCGTGCCGGAAGGTCGGCCAGGTCGCGCTCGTTCTCGGCTGGGAGGATGATGTCCTGGATGCCCACCCGCAGGGCCGCCAGGATCTTCTCCTTGACGCCGCCGATGGGCAGCACGTCGCCACGGAGGGTGATCTCACCGGTCATGGCCAGGTCGTGGCGAACAGGCAGGCTGCACGCCGCCGAGACGATGGCGGTGAGCATGGTGACGCCGGCCGAAGGACCGTCCTTGGGGATGGCACCGGCCGGCACGTGGACGTGGATCGAATGGTTGTCGAACCACTCGGGATCCACGCCGAGCTCGGCGGCCTTGGCCTTGGCGAAGGAGAGCGCGGCCTCGGCCGACTCCTTCATGACGTCGCCCAGGGAGCCCGTCAGTGTCAGCTTGCCCTTGCCCGGCAGCGCCAGGGCCTCCACGAAGAGCACGTCGCCGCCGTAGGCGGTGTAGGCCAGGCCGGTGACCACGCCCACGCGGTCCTCCTTGAGCTGGCTCTCGGGGAGGAAGCGGCGCGGACCCAGCAGGCGTTCGACGACCTTGGGGGTGATTCGCCGCCGGCGCCGGTCGCCCGTGGCAACCGCCACGGCGATTTTCCGGCAGACGGAGCCGATCTCGCGTTCCAGGTTCCTCAGGCCGGCCTCACGGGTGTAACCGTCCACCAGCAGGCGCAGGGCCGGCGTCGTGAACTCGATCAGCTCCGGTGAGAGCCCGTTTTCGTCGATCTGCTTGGGAATGAGGTGACGCCGGGCGATCTCGATCTTCTCCTCCTCGGTGTAACCGGCCAGCCGGATGACCTCCATGCGGTCCAGGAAGGCGGGCTGGATGGTGTCGATGATGTTGGCCGTGGTGATGAAGAGCACCTTGGAGAGGTCGTAGGCGACGCCCAGGTAGTGGTCCCGAAAGGAGAAGTTCTGCTCGGGGTCGAGGACTTCCAGCAGAGCCGAGGAGGGGTCGCCCCGGAAGTCGGCGCCGATCTTGTCCACCTCGTCCAGCATGAAGACGGGGTTGGAGGTGCCGGCCTGGTGGAGGCCCTGGATGATCCGTCCGGGCAACGCTCCGACGTAGGTGCGGCGGTGCCCACGGATCTCGGCCTCGTCACGAACGCCGCCCAGGGAGATCCGGATGAACTTGCGTCCCAATGCCCGGGCGATGCTCCGGCCCAGAGAGGTCTTGCCGACGCCGGGAGGGCCGACGAAACAGAGGATCGGTCCCTTGCCCTCCGGCTTGAGCTTGCGCACGGCCAGGAACTCGATGATGCGATCCTTGATCTTCTCGAGGTCGTAGTGGTCCTCGTCAAGGATCTTCCGGGCGGCCTTGACGTCCAGGTTGTCCTCGGTGACCTTGGACCACGGCAGGCCGGTGATCCAGTCCAGCCACGTGCGGATCACCGAGGCCTCGGCGGAGTCCGGGTGCATGGAGCCGAGACGCTTGAGCTGTTTTTCCAGCTCCTCCATGGCCTCCTCGGAAAGGCCGGCTTCCTTGGCCTTCTTCCGGTACTCGTCGACCTCCTCGTCCAGGTCTTCGCCCTCGCCCAGCTCTTTCTGGATGGCCTTGAGCTGCTGGCGGAGGAAGTACTCCCGCTGGCTCCTGTCCATCTCGCCCCGGGCCTGGGAGGAGATCTCCTGCTGCATCTCCAGCAGGGAGATCTCGCGGGTCAGAAGCTCGTGGACCAGCTTGAGCCGCTCCACGGGATCCTCGGTTTCCAGCACACGCTGGGCGTCCTCGGTCTTGAGGTCGAGGTTGGAGGCCGCCAGGTCGGCCAGCCGGAGCGGGTCATCGAGGTTGGAGGCCACCAGCATGACCTCCGGGGAGATCTGCTTGCCGAGGTTGGTGGCCTTCTCCAGGCCCTGCTTAACCGTGCGGACGAAGGCCTCCACCTGGAGGTCGCTCTCCTCGAGCTTGGGCTCCTCAAGGCGGGTCAGGCGCGCCTCCAGGTAGGGCTCTGTCTTGGTGAAGTAGTCGATCCTGGCCCGGGACAGCCCCTGCACGAGGATGCGGATGTTGCCGTCGGGGAGCTTGAGCATGCGCATGATGACGGCGACGCAGCCGATCTCGTAGAGATGCTTGGGCTCCGGCTCCTCGATGGCAGGGTCCTTCTGGGTGACAAGCAGGATCAGGCGGTTGGCCGCCAGGGCCTCGTCGACCGCCTTGACCGAGCGCTCCCGGCCCACCGAGAGCGGCACGATGACGTAGGGGAACAGCACCACGTCCTTGAGCGCCATGACGGGCAGGACGTCGGGAATGTGGATCGGTTCATCCTGGTCGGTGTTGAGGGCAACGGACTGTTCATTCATGACCCCGGTCCTCCTGTTCTTCGACCTCGATGGTGAAAGCCTGGTGGCGGCGATCGTCCAGGCGGGGGAAGGTGACGCTCAGGACCCCCTGGCCCAGGACGGCCCGTACCCCCGAGGGATCGACGGGCTGTGGAATCTCGACGGCGACGCTGAAGGCGCCGATGAAACGCTCCATCAGGTGAAAGCGCCGGGCGCCGGGTTCACTCTCCAGGCGTCCCTTGTAACCCCGGATCTGGAGGATTCCGTCGCCGAGCTCCACCCGCAGGTCCTTCCCCTTGACCCCCGGCAGCTCGATGCGGACGGTGATCTCGCCTCCCTCGTCGAGCACGTCCACCGCCGGATACCAGCCGGACGACTCTCCTCCAGGCTCGTCCAGCAGCAGGTCGATCAGCCGGTTGACCTCGGCTTTGAGAATCTGAATCTGTCCGTAGGGTCCGAATCGTGGGCTCATGGCGTCTCTCCCCCCTGGAGCAGAAGCCGGCGGAGCTCCTCCATGAACTGGTTGACGTCCTCGAAACGCCGGTAGACGCTGGCGAAGCGTACGTAGGCCACCTGGTCGAGCTGGCGGAGCTTCTCGATCACCATGTTGCCGATCGCTTCACTGGACATCTCCCGGTCCTCCCGCGTCGCCATCTCGGCCTCGACGGCATCGGCGATGGCGTGCAGCTCCCGTCGCGGGACGGCGCGCTTCTCGCACGCCTTGAGGAGCCCGTTCAACAGTTTCTCACGGTCGAAGGTCTCTCGCCGGCCGTCACGTTTGATGACGGCGGCGGGCACCTCGTCGACCCGTTCGTAGGTTGTAAAACGGCGGCCGCAGGCGAGGCACTCGCGACGCCGCCGGATCTCACGCCCTTCCCGAACCTCGCGGGAATCGACGACCCGGCTCTCGGCGTGGCCGCAATAAGGACAACGCATCTCAGGGGTCCTTTTGTTCCCCGGCGGTCGCGGCAGTTTCCTCGGCCAGACGGGCGGTCTCGCGAAGGCTGAGGCCCAACACGGGCAGGGCGAGAAGACCGATGATGGTGATGGGAACGAAACACAGCGCGTGATAGGCGATCGCGATCCCCGTGGCCAGGTTCAGCTCGACGCCGAAAAAGGCGGTCAGCCCCTTCTGGATGGCCCAGTGGAATCCCCCGGCGCCTCCCGGCGTGGGAATGGCCAGGCCGGCCACCGACAGCATGACCAGCAGGTAGGAGGCCCGGAGGGGAAGCACGATGCCGAAGGCCAGGAGCGTGTACTTCATCTGGAAGTAGATGGTCCACCAGACGAGCACCGAGGCGCCCAGGGTCAGGAGCAGGTCCCGTGGCCGTTGGATCACCTTGAGGCCCTCGAGGAAGTGGTTGAAGAAGGCCGTGAGGCTCTCCTCCCAGCGGGGGACGAAACGCCGGGCGGGCCAGGCCAGGACCCGGACGAAACGCTCCTGATAGCGGAACAACCCCAGGAGCACCAAGGAGCCGGCCACGACGCCGATCCCCAGCACCCATCCGGTCAGCTCCAGGATATCGAGGATGCGGAGCGCCTCAGAGCTGAGGTTCATGGTGGGCGGCGCCAGGCTGAAGAGCAGGAAGCCGACGATGATCGTCCACATGTCGAAGAGACGTTCGGTCAGGATCGAGGCCAGGGCAGCGGAGAGGGGCAGCGCGTCCCGCCGGGAGATGATGACCGGCCGGACCAGGTCGCCCATTCGCGCCGGCAGCAGGCTCATGGCGGCATAGCCAACGGCAGTGGAGAGGTTGGCCGTGGACTGGCGAACCTTGCCCACGGGGCGGAGGAGCAGGATGATCCGGATGGCCCGCAGCCAGTAGCTCAGAAGCGCCAGGCAGCCCGCCAGGAGGAGCCACCAGGGGTTGGCGCTCTCCAGGGCTTCGCCCACCTCCTTGAAATTGACGTTCCAGAGAAAAACGACCAGCAGCGCCACCATCAGGAACAGTGACACGCCGATGCGCACGGTGCGTTTCGTCATGCCGGAAGGGTAGTATGATGCCCGGGTGAACACAAGGAGCAAGGAGCGTGAGGCGTGAGGGGTGAAGAGGGAAGAAGAAAGATAGAGGATTGAGGGTAGAAGACAGGGGGGAGACGCGGGAGGAGAGGGGAGAGACGAGGGGCCGGGCCGGACCCGAGGCGATCTTCCCGGGCGGCCGGTGCCCGCCCGGGTTGGCGGCTCGGGCTTCGGCTCTGGTTGAGCCTCCTTGGTCCCGAACAGGAGGGGCGAGGGTGAGCAGGGACGAAAAGGTATGCAGGATGGGCAAGGAGATGCTCCAGGTTCGCTCGCATTCCAACATGGAGCGGCACGTGCCCTCGCTGGGGCACCCGGAGGCGCCGGCGCGGCTCCGGGCCGTGCTGTCGGCGCTGGCCGGCAACGGCGGCGACTGGGAGCTGGACCGCAGGGCCGGGCCGGCGCCCGAGGATGACACGCTGGGCGTCGCCGGCTGGCTGCACGAGGCCGGGTTGATCGAGCGGATCCGGGAGGGGGTCGCCCGGGCACCGTCCCGGGTCGACGGGCCGGACAACCCCGTATCGGCCGGGTCGTGGGACGCCATCATCACGGCTGCGGGCCTGGCGGTCCAGGCCGGGCTCGATCTGATCAACGGACGCCTGACGCGGGCCTTCCTGGCCGTGCGGCCGCCGGGTCACCACGCCTTGCCGGACCAGGCCATGGGCTTCTGCTTCCTCAACAACGCGGCCCTGGCGGCAGAGATCATCGCGCGTGCCTGGCAGGCGCCGGTGCTCATCGCCGATTTCGACGTCCATCACGGCAACGGGACGCAGGCGATCTTCTGGGAGCGGGACGACGTGGGCTTCCTCTCCGTCCACCGCTACCCCTTCTACCCGGGCACGGGCGCCGGCGACGAGGTGGGCGAGGGGAGGGGCCGGGGCTTCACCCGCAACGTGCCCCTGGCCGCCGGGGCGGACGACGCGATCTACGCCTCGGCTTTCGAGGCGGGCCTCGAGGAGCTTGGCACGCGGCTGCGGCCGGCCGCCATCGTCGTGTCGGCGGGTTTCGATGCCCACGAGGCCGATCCCCTCGGCGGCATGAAGGTGACGGAGGCCGGCTTCGAGCGGATGAGCCGCGCCGTGGTCCAGGCGGCGGAGACCTGGAGCGGCGGGCGCGTGCTGGCGTTTCTGGAGGGCGGCTACAACCTGGACGCCCTCGGCGCCTCGGCCCGTGCGTGCTGCCGTGCCCTGGAGATTGCCCCAGCCGCGCCGGAGTGATCCGCAGCGCGGCGCCGGGTCCTCAGGCGGCCGGGCCCGGGCGGCCCGTGTGAGCCCGGATCGAGCGCAGGAGCACCCCGAGTCGTTGACGGAGGCTGCCGTCGGCCAGGACGGTCCGGCGAAAGGCGGCTCGCAGGCCGGCCTCCATTGAGGAAAACGCCTCCCATGCGGCGCGCCGAACGCCCCTGCTCTCGTCCCCAAGCGCCCGGACCATGGAAACGGCTCCGGCCCGGCCCCGGCGACCCAGGGCCCGCACCGCTCGTTCCCGCACCGCGGGCGAGCGGTGATCGAGAAACCCCCCGATCGCCCGGGTCGCCTGCGGTCCGGCGATGCTCTCGAGCGCCGAGACGGCGGCGAGACCGACGCCGGAACGGGCCGTTCCCCTGGCCAGCCGCGCGATGGCCGGTACGGCCTCTCGTGGGGAGAGCCGTGCGAGGATCTCCAGCACCCGTTCGCATCGCCGTTCGCCAGCCTCGCCGGAACGCGGCAGCTCGAGCGCATCGATCAGGTGAGGAACGGCGTGGGGTCCAAGGGCCACCAGGGTGTCCCTGGCCGGCACCGTGTCCAGCCAACCCTCGCGGTCCAGGGTCTCGATCAGCACGGGGATCGCCTGCTCTCTCAGGGGGCCGCCGGCTTCGACGAGAGCCACGGCCGCAGCGGATCTCACCGGCGGCTGTGGGTCGTCCAGCGCGCCTGCAAGGGTCTTCTTGGCCCCGGGAGTGGCAATGGCGCCCAGGATGTTGGCGGCGGCGGCCCGGCCTGCCACCAGGTGAGAGGCCTCGTACCCGCCGGATCCTGCGGGTGTCCGGAGCTTCTCCGCGAGCGCCTCGACGGCCCCGGGGCCGAGGCGGCGCAGCGCCTCCCCTGCGCCATCTCGCGCCACATCGTCGTCGAGACAGCCGATGAGCAGGGGAATGGCACGGAGGTCGCCGAGCCGGCCGAGCGCGCGGGCGACCTCGCGGCGGGGACGGGCCGCCAGCGCCGCCAGGAGGGCGTCAGTCACGTGATCGTCGGGGCCAAGACGGCTCAGGCGCCCGGCGATCCGGTTGACGACGGCATCCTCGGCCAGTTGGAGCGAGGCCGGAACGTCGCGGGTCGCAAGCTCTTCCAGGGCCAGCACCAGGACCGACCTCGCCCCCGGCGTTCCGATGGCTGCCAGGGCGTCCACCGCGAGGCAGCGGTGGGCGAACACGGGTTGCGGGTGGGACATGACCATGTCTCTCAAGCCCGGGATGGCGTCCTCGCCGGCGCGGACGACCTCGATGAAGGCGTGCTCGCCCTCCTCGAGATCTGCGAGACGCGCCATGAGCTCGGCAAGGCGGTCCGGGGTCATCGTGGTGCGCTCCCGGCGGTCCGGCGTCCCAGCCACCGCTCTCCTGCCGCCGTGGATCCCGTCAGCGGCGAGGGTGATCGCGAATCACGCATCGCTCGGCATGAGCCGTATCGCCGGGGATCGGGGAGAGCGGGGCTCAGGGCCGACACCTCTCCTCCCCGGCCGAGAGCGCGGCGAGCTCCGCCGTGAGCCGGGGGAGGACGGCCTCGGCGGCCGAGCGGCCCAGAGCCTCGATCTCGGGAGCGGTCCTGAAATCCCAGCCCAGGTACTCGCTGACCTGGGGGACGATGTGGCAATCGATGGTCGAGGGGTCGGGGTGGTTGGCTCGGCTCCACAGGTACCCGGCCACCACCATCAGCTCGAGGTAGTTTTTCGGCGCATGCTTGCCGGAGGGAGGAGGGATCAGGTCCACGGCGATGACGTAGTCGGCGCCCATCCGCCGGACGACGTCCACGGGTAGGTTGTCCACGACGCAGCCGTCCACGAGGAGCCGTCCGCCGCTCTCGACGGGAGGGAAGATTCCGGGTACGGCGGAGCTGGCCCGGAGAGCCGTCGGCAGGTGGCCCGAACGGAAGATGACCTTCTGGCCGGTGATGAGGTCGCAGGAGATGGCGGCGAAAGGGATGGAGAGCTCCTCGAAGGTGGTGACGCCCAGGTGATCCGCGAGGGTTTTCTGCATGGGCCGTGTGTCGAAGAGGCTGAACTTGCCGCGAATCGACAGGCGGGCCATCTTGGGCCAGCGGGAGCTGCGGAAGATCTCGCCGATGTCGTCCGCGGCCAGGCCGGCCGCACAGGCGGCGCCGACGATGGAGCCGACGGAGGTGCCGGCGATCAGGTCGGGATGGATCCCCTCGCGCTCCAGGACCTGAAGAACGCCCACATGGGCCGCACCGCGCACGGCGCCTCCACTGAGGGCCAGCCCGATCTTCGCCCGCCGTCCCGCCGGTGGTGCATGCGCCGGATCCGCCATGGTCGTTCCTCCTCTCCGCGGCCGGGGGTCCACCGCTCAGCCTGAATCCAGGGTACTCCATGTTGGCCCAAGGGTGCGCCCACGGCGTCCCGCATCGACCGGAATGCAGCCCGGTAGGCTCCGGGCGAGCCGGGGCGTGGCGGCGTGTTGGTGATACAATTCGTGCTCACGTCGAAAGGGACCTGAATGGAGAGGAGATCCCGGCATGAAGATTCCGTCGTTGATTCTGAAGCAGCTCTACACCTTTGGCTCGCTGGAGCCGACCGCGGAGGGAATCCAGTTCGGCGTCAAGAACCGTCTCAGCGACGCCACGCTGACGGGTTTGAGATTGGTGGCCATCGACGGCAAGGAAGTGCCACTGGAGAACATCACCCTCTCCCTGGGGGAGGGAGAGCTCGTGGACCCGCGGAACATCTCCGGGGAATCGCCGCTACCCTTCTTGCTGGCCAAGACCATCACGGTCCAGTGCCGCGGCGTCACACTGGACAAGGGCCGGCACGAGATCAGGATCAGCTTCCAGGCGGAACCCTTCGGCACGCTGGATCTCAAGGTCAAGGACGCTCTCAAGGACCCCACGAAGAAGGTCGTGGCGATTCCCTACGACAAGGAGCACAACTTCGAGCCGGAGATCATCCGCCGCAGGCAGGAGTTCATCGAGAAGCTCACCGGCGCGCACATGGAGCACATCGTTCAGTACTCTTTCGATCCCCACGTGACCGAGGGCAACATCGAGAACTTCACGGGGGTTGCCCAGGTACCTCTGGGCTTCGCCGGCCCCCTCAAGATCAATGGGGAGCACGCCAGGGGAGAGTTCCTGATCCCCATGGCGACCACCGAAGGCACCCTGGTGGCCTCCTACAACCGCGGCATGAAGGTGCTCAACCTCTCCGGAGGCGTGACGACCACGGTGGTGGACGACAAGATGCAGCGGGCGCCTGTCTTCATCTTCGACTCGGCCCGGCGGGCGCGCGACTTCCGCGAATGGGTCTTCGAGCACATGGACGAGATCCGGGACGTGGCCGAGGGAACGTCCAGCGTCGCCGAGCTGGAGTACATCGACATCTACCTGGCAAGCCGCTTCGCCTATTTGCGCTTCAACTTCCAGACAGGGGACGCAGCCGGCCAGAACATGGTGGGGCGGGCGACCTTCGCCGCCTGCAGCTGGATCCTCGAGCAGGTACACGACGTGCGCCGTTTCTTCCTGGAGTCCAACCTGGCGACGGACAAGAAGGCCTCGCAGATCAACCTGATGCGGACGCGCGGCAAGCGGGTTATCGCCGAGGTCACCATCCCGCGGGACGTACTGATCGAGAACATGCGCGTGGAGCCCGAGAGCCTGACATACCACTTCAACGTGGCCAACGTCGGCTCAATCCTCTCGGGCGCCAACAACAACGGCCTCCACTCCCCCAACGGCATCACGGCCATGTTCATCGCCACGGGCCAGGATGTGGCCAACGTCTCCGAGGGATCGGCGGGTATCCTGCACACCGAGCTGACGCCAGAAAAGGATCTCTACATCTCCATTACCATCCCGTCGTTGATCGTCGCGACCTACGGCGGCGGGACGGGGCTGCCGACCCAGCGCGAGTGTCTCGAGCTGTTGGGGTGCTGGGGCAAGGGAAAGGTCAAGAAGCTGGCCGAGATCGTGGGCGGCGTCGTGCTTGCCGGCGAGATCTCCCTGGCCTCGGCCATCTCCTCGCTGGACTGGGTTTCCAGTCACGAGCAATACGGCCGGAACCGCTGAGCGGCGGGGGATAGCCGGGAGGGTAACCCCGTGGTGACGCGAGCGGCCGCCGACCAGCTGGAGGCGCCGGACGGCGCCGCGGGGACAAGGCTCCACCGGGGGCTCGGTCTTCCCGGCCGGTTGTGGACCACGCTCCGGCACGGTCTGGGCCTCGCCGGCGGCGCCCTGGTGGCCTCGGTGCGAAGCCGCCGGCTCGACCATCCGCCGGCGCGGGGTCCTGCTTTCGCCATGGCCAGGCTCGCGGCGGCCCTGGTTCGTCCTTGGCTCGACCCGCAGATTGCCGCCGCGCCGTTTCCCGCCCAACTCCGGCTGCGTTTGGAGATGCTGGGGCCGGTGTACATCAAGCTGGGCCAGGTCCTCAGCCTGCGGACGGACCTGCTGCCCGATTCCGTGACCTCCGAGCTCCGCAACCTCCTGGACCGGCTTCCCGCCGTGCCGTGGGAGGAGATCGAAGCGATCCTCGAGGCCGACCTCGGCGGTCCGGTCCGGAGCTTCTTCCAGTGGGTCGATCCCGTCGCCATGGGCTCGGCCTCCATCGCCCAGATCCATCGCGCGGTGACGCGGGACGGGGACGAGGTGGTGCTCAAGGTCGTCAAACCGGGGATCCGAGGCTTGCTCTGGCAGGACGCGACATTGCTCCGGGCGGTCGGCCGCCTGCTGGGGGTCGTCGTCCCGAGGTACCGTCCCAGGGAGGTGATCGAGGAGTTTGTCGAGTACACCTCGCGGGAGTTGGACATGCTTCGCGAGGCCGCCAACGTCGAGACCTTCGCCGCCAGCTTCGCCGGCGTGCCGGAGGTGGTGTTCCCTGCGGTCCACCGGCGGTTTTCAGGCCGGAACGTCCTGTGCCTCGAGCGGCTCGAAGGAGTCCGGCCGGACAGCCGGGAGGCCGCAGCCATTCCCGAGGCGCAGCGCCGGCGCCTGATCGACGTCGGGGCGTCCGCCATCGTCCAGATGCTGTACCGGGATGGCTTCTTCCACGCCGACCTGCATCCGGCCAATATCCTGATCCTCCGGGATGGGGAAGAGCTCCGGCTGGCCTTCCTGGACATGGGGATGGTCGGGCGCCTGGAGGCCCGCGTGCGGCGCCTCATGCTGTACTACTTCTACTCGGTGGTCTCCGGGGACTTCGAAAACGCTTCCAGGTACCTGGCCGCCGTCGCCGAGCCCGCTCCGGGTGCCGACCCGGCGGGTTTCCGCAAGGAGGTGGAGGACGTTTCGCGGCGGTGGCGGCTGGCCGAGGATGTCGGTGAATACTCGCTGGCACAGCTGATCCTCGAATCCATCCGGTGCGGTGCGCGGTACGGGATGTTCTTTCCTGTGGAGATGGTCCTGATGGTCCGCGCCCTCGTCACCTACGAGGGGATCGGTATGCTCCTCGACCCCCAGCTCAACGTCGCGCAGATCACCGAGCGGCACGTCACCCTGCAGTTCAGGCGCCAGATCAACCCCCTCCGCCTGGCGCGGGAGGGGTTGCGGAGGGCACCCGACCTGATGGACGCCATCATCACGCTCCCGACCCTCGTGACCGAGGGCCTCAAGCTGGTGGAGCGGCAGCGGCGGGAGCCGGCCGTGCGCCCGATGGACGGGACGGGAGGTGCGATCTACGGGGGCTTCTGCTTGCTGGCGGGCGCGGTGCTGGCCGTCGGCGGCGCGCCGTGGCCCGCGTGGGCCCTCCTGCTGGCGGCCGGGCTGCTCCTCCCCCTCCGGAGTGGGCGCAAGAAATGAGGGCGCCTTCCGGCGCCCCCGATCGTTCGTGTGTCCCCCGTTGGATGGCGTCAGGCCTTCTTGGCCGTGGCCGTGGTCTTCCTGGTGGCCGAAGCGGCCGGCTTGCGGGCCGGGGCGCGGCGGGCCGGCGCAGCCTGCTTCTTCTGCAGGGTTTCGATTGTCTTGGTCAGGTCCTCGACTTTCTTCGTCAGTGTCTCGATCTCGCTCTTCGTGGGGACACCCAGCTTGTGGATGGCCGCCGTCATCTTCTCGTCGAGCTTCTTCTCGAAGGTCTCCCAGTAGCTCTCGGCCATGACCGTGACACCGCTGACCGTGCCCTTGGCCTTCTCGATCTGCTCCTTGCCGGCATCCTCGATGGCCGCGCCCTTCTTGACGAGGTCCTTGAAGACCTTGTTCCCCGTCTCCTGTCCAGTTGCCAGGGCGCCGAGCCCGGCGAGCCAGATCTGGCGGGCGGAAGTGGAAATGTCGTCCTGGATTTTCTTGACTTTCTTCTTGACCATTGTGACCTCCCTGTGGTCCTGTGTTTTGCCGCTCTGCGGCATTGACAGGAAGAATATAACGCATTGCGGCATGGCTGTCAACCCCGGGTTTCCGCAATGCGGCAAAAAGTTTGTCCAGACACATCAGTGAGTTGGAAACCTGGGATGTGCCCGGCAGGTGCTGTGATGCCGCAGTATGGCATCCTGGTCGTGGTGTTGCCGGCCTCGTGAGAAGCCCGGCTTGATATGATGGTCGTTCCATTGCAGCACGTGGTTGTGTTGCAGGTCGGGCTCAGGCTGGGCCGTGGCATGGAGCTTGGAGGTCGCGCACCGTGGCGTTTTCTTCTCGTGATCGTATCCCAATGGACAACGTGGACAGCGCCTGGTTGCGGATGGAGGACTCCACGAACCTGATGACCATCACGGGGATGATGATTCTCGATGGCCCCTTGGACTTTTCCCGCTTCAAGGCCATGATCGAGGATCGCCTGATGGCTCACGACCGGTTTCGCAGCCTGGTCGCCGAGTCCCCCCTGCCGTTGGGGCGGCCCTCGTGGCAGGAGGACGACCAGTTCACATTGCGGTACCACCTGCGGAAGGTGGCACTGGCCGCTCCTCACGATCAGGGGGCGTTGCAGGAGCTGGTCAGCGACCTCATGAGCACGCCGCTCGACCGCTCGAGGCCCCTGTGGCAGATCCACGTGGTCGAGAACTATGCCCACGGGACCGCCGTCATCCTCCGGATCCATCATTGCATCGCCGACGGGATCGCCCTGGTACGGCTACTCTTTTCGCTGACCGACAAGGAACCCGACGAGGCGCCGACCGTCCGGGACCGTGACGGCAAGGGTGGCAGACAGGGCGGCCGGAAGCTCCTGAGCACCGCGGAGAGCCTGATCGACAGGGGCCGTGAGGTCCTGGTGAATCCGGATCGCCTGGCCGAGCTCATCCAGGGCGGCTTCGGCGCCGCCGGCGTCCTGACCCGGCTGATCCAGCGCCCCGCCGACCCGAAGACGGCCTTCAAGGGGCGGGTGACGATCACCAAGAAGGCCGCCTGGTCCAAGCCCATCCCCCTCGGGGATGTCAAGCGAATCGGCAAGACCTTCGGCTGCACCATCAACGATGTCCTGATGACGGTGGCCGCGGGCGCCATGCGCTCCTATCTGCTGGGCCGGGGCGACGCCATCGAAGGCAAGGATGTCCACGCCGTGGTTCCCGTCAACATTCGGCCGCCCCACGAGATGGATCACCTGGGCAACCGTTTCGGCCTGGTCTTCGTGGCGCTTCCGGTGGGTATGGCGGAGCCACTCGGACGATTGAAGACGGTTCATGAGCGGATGGAACGGCTGAAGAGATCGCCCGAGGCTGGCGTCGTATTCAGCGTCTTGCAGCTCCTGGGACTGGCCAAGCCGGAGCTCTTGGCCTTCGGGGTGGACTTCTTCGGCAGCAAGGCGACGCTGGTGCTGACCAACGTCCCGGGACCAAGGAACCACCTCTTCATGGCGGGCTCGCGAATCCGGAACATGATGTTCTGGGTTCCCCAGTCGGCCCACATGGGCCTGGGCATCAGCATCTTCAGCTATGCTGGAGAGGTGAGGATCGGCGTCGCGGCCGATGCCGCGCTGGTGCCCAACCCGGATTCCCTGATCGAGCACGTGCACGGCGAGGTCACCGTCCTGCTGGAGGAGGCTGCAGAGGCCGGCGCCTGATTCCCGCGGACCGAACGGGCCGGCGCGGACCTACTTCCACTCGGGGGGGAACGACGTGTCGACGTTCTTGGCCGACTCGACCATTTCCTTGGCGGCCTTGGCGTAGGGTAGCAGGGAGAACAGCTTGCCCCGGTCCAGCTTGAGCTTGCCGCCGACGAGGCCGACGATGGGATCGAGGTCGCCGGTGAGAATCTTGCTCCAGGTGGGAGGGTTGGCCGAGATGATGTAGGGCGCATCATCCAGGTCCGCCGTGCTGGCCACCTTCCCCGAACGGCACTCACCGTGCCACAGATCGGCGATCACCGCACGTTGCTCGGGGATTCCATAGGAATCGTCCGCCGACATCAGGAGAACGATGGCGCCCTCCCAGCGCTTGGCGGCCTTCGCGTACTCCTCGTTGGCGTTGATCTGCCGGCACCACTCCTGTGCCCATGCCTCGGTGAAAATCTCCACGGCCATTGACGCCTCCTTTTCGCGCGCGCAAAGCATAGCGTATCGAGACCGAAGCGCCAACCGGGAGCAGGGGAGCACGGGAAAGGGCGAGAAGAGGAGTTTCGGGAAAGAGTGTGCTGGGAAGCCGTTCGGAGCCGGTCCACGCCCGCGGGTCATGCCTCCTCGATCAGCTGCTCCAGGTTGGCGAGGGCTTCGCTGAGCTGGTCGACGACCGGTGGCGTGGAGGGCCGCGGATCCATGGAGAGGCCGGCGCTGGCCCAGACGGTACGATCTTCGGCGTCGAGCACCTCGTCTCGAAAGCCCAGGCCGTGACGCTCGAGAATCGGCGCCAGCTCGCGCCGCCTGAGCCGGAGCTGCTTGAGAGTGCAGCCGTAGGCGTGCTCGCACACCCTCTTGCGGTGGCTGAAGCTGAAGACGTTGGTGAAAAAGAGCTCGTAGTCGTCCCGCCGGGGCTCGAGCAGGATGAAGTCGGAGTCGACGTAGCGCTCCTCGTAGGCCTCCATGCCGATGACGAGCCGGGAGTGGATCAGCGTGCGGAAGGTCTGGGAGAGAACCGTCGGCAGACCGCGGTCCACCAGCTTCCCGCGGCGCATGACACCGAGATCAACGGCCCGGATGGTGTCCACCGGAACGATGGGGTTGAGACAGATGACCAGCTCGGCGCCCTCGTCGAAGGCCACCGAGGCGTGAAGCGTCTTGAGCAGGACGCCGTCCACGTAGAAACGATCATCGATGACCACCGGTGGGTAGAGCCCGGGCAGTGCCGTGCTGGCCTGGACGGCCCGCGAGATCGGCACGTGGTTGAAACCCGGCTCGCCGAAGCGGACGGCCTGACCCGAGTCCAGGTCCGTGGCGATGACGATCAGCTGGCTCTCGAGCTCCCGGAAGTCATCGGTTCTCCCCTTGATGGAGTAGATCCGTTCGAGATACTCGCGGAGCGGCTCGTTCTTGAACAGCCCGACCGGCAGGGCGCGTGCCAGCCGTGTCAGCGATTCCACCAGCGTCATGTCGTCCTTGCGCTGGAGGTAGGTCCACAGGGACTCCAGGAAAACCTTCGGGACGCGAAACCCGCTCCGGACGTACTCGGCCAGGGCCGGGGTCAAGAAGGTCTCCGGCACGAAGGGATGTTCGCCGGGCTCGGTCTTGACGATGGCACGGACCATCTGTGCCGGGGTCAGCTTGTTGGCCAGGCAGGCGGCGACAAAAGCGCCGGCGCTGACGCCGACGTAGATCTCGAGGTCGTTGAGGTCAAGCCCCTCGATGGCATCGTGCAAGGCCATGACGGCCCCGATTTCGTGGATGGCGCCCTGGGGGCCTCCACCCGCCATGGCCAGCCCGATGGCTGGTCTTCCGCCCCTCGCCTCCGTCCTGCTCATCGACGTCCGCTCCGTTTGCCAGCCAGGGTGGCGCGCGGCCGGGAATACCGGGCAGCCCTCACGCGGAAGACGCCTTCTTCGGCCGCGATGTCGCACGCGCCTTGCCGGAGCCGCCTCGAGAGGTTTTCTTGGTGGGGCTCCGGTGGGAGGCTCGTGCCGGTGTTTCATGCGCCCTGACGGGTTGGCTTTCCAGGGTTTCCTCATGTTCAAGCTCGGCCAGGGCGCTCTCCAGCTCCGAAAGCCGTTCCTTGAGTCGCTCCATCTCGTCCCTCGCCTTGCGGACCGGCGCCAGCCGATCGATGGAGGCCCGGACGAACTGATCCACCTTGGTCTGCACGTGCCCCACCGACGAGGTGACGGCCTCCTCGCCCAGGCGGATCAGCTCGTGCAGAAGGTCGTTCGGGAGGAGCGCGGTGCCTCGGCGGCCCTCTTCCGAGATGATCTGTGTCAGGGTCTGGGAGGTCACGTCCTCGCCGGTCTTGTTGTCGATGACGCGGATCTCCTGGCCGTGACGGATCCACCCCGCCAGCTCCTCCAGGGAGACGTACCGGCTCTCCTCGGTATCGTACAGCTTGCGGCTTCCATAGCGTTTGATCAAGCGGATCATGATGCTTCTCCTCCGGGCGCCCCACAGGCGTTGCCGCTTCGCGGCATCCCACAAGAAAATATACCGCACTGCGGCATGAGTGTCAAGCGAGCTGGCTGCGGATCCCCGCAGCCAGCTCGTCCCGACCGAAGCGGCCCAAAGGGCCGCGAAGTGGAGGGACCTCCCGCGACCGGCCACCGGCCGGAGGAGAGGGACCTCCCGCGACCGGCCACCGGCCTGGGAAGCCAGCCGGGTCACGGCAGCGGGGCAGATTCCTCCACTCGCTGCGCTCGGTCGGAATGACAGGGGGTTGGCTGGTCGGAATGACAGGGGGTTGGCTGGTCGGAATGACAGGGGGTTGGCTGGTCGGAATGACAGGGGGTCGGCTGGTCGGAATGACATGAGGCAGCGAACCTCAGGTTCGCTGCCTCATGTCAACTCGAGGTCCACGCGGTTGCCAGGGCCTTCCCAGACGCTGACCGTCAGGAGCCTGCCGCCCAGCGCCTCCACACCGGGTGCGAGGCATCGAGCGAGGTGGAGGGCGAGGCTCTCCGCCGTGGGCGAGGGAGCGCCTATCTCGGGATGCTCGTCGAGCAGCGTCCCGGCCAGGGGTGCCACGGCCTCGTTGAGGAGATCGCGGATGGCGTGGAAGTCGAGGGCGTATCCCTCCTCGTTGAGGTGGTCGGTGCCAGCACGGATTTCCACCCGCCAGCGATGGGTGTGGGGCTCCTCGGGCTGGCCCCGGTAGCTCCGGAGGGCGTGAGAGGCCGTCAGCTCAACGGCCGCGTGCACGACCCAGCGGCTCATCCCTCGCTCCTGGAGGGGGCGCCGGACTTGGGCCGGCGCAGCAGCACGGATTCGCGAACGATACGGACCGAAGGAAGCTCCTCCTCGGCAACTCCCAGGGCCATGAGCACCTTCTTCAGGGACGGTGCGGAACCGGTGGGGCTGCGCAGCGCCAGCTCGAGCCGGAGCGTACCGTCGCCGTCACGTTTCCAGCGGTTGACGGCGGAACGGATCTCGGGCGGCAGCGCCCCGGGATCGTGCGGCCATGGACGCTCGGGCAGGGAAGCGACCCGGTACCTGGCCGCGTCGGCCAGCTTCCCGAGCGAAGGGGCGCCCGGCAGCAGCGGTGTGGCGTCGAGGATCTCGAGGCCGCCGGGAAGGAGGGCGTTGATCGCCTCCACGTGGCGCCGCCTCAAGGCGGCGGTGCACTCGACGTCGAAAGACTCGGCGAGCCCTTCGGTACCCAGGGGCAGCGCCGGGCCCATGGACAGCCGGATGTGGGGGTTGTAGCCCTCGGTATAGTGGACGGGGACTCCCGTAGTGCCCGCTCCAAGGCGTCCATGACCATGCGGTGGGAGAGGAAGCGGGCGTCGCCGCGCTTGGCGTAGGTGAAGCGGTACTTCCGGTAGACGGCCGCCTGCTGGGCCGGCTGTCCGGCGGCCGGAAGTGGAACGGTATGGCCGTGTTCGTTCGGTGTGCCCGAGGTCACCGCTGGCGCATCCTCCGGGGGCGGTGGGAGCTTCGGGGCCGCCAGCCTGATGTCCTTGCCGTCCCCGGGGATGCCGCAGCGGTAGCAATGCCCCCACTTGCAGTCCCCGGTGGCCGCCTCGTTCCGCGAGCGCCTGAGCTCGGCTTTGAGGTAGCCCTTGCGGACGCCGGCATCAATGAGATCCCACGGCAGCGGGGCGCGGATGTCCCGTTCTCCGAGCTCGGTTTCCACGTCGATTCCCCGCTCCTCGAGGGCCCGCTCCCAGGCCTTCAGATCGAGGTGCTCGTTCCACCCGTCGAAGACGGCGCCGAGGTCATGGGCCCGGGAGATGACCGCCCCGAGACGGCGGTCCCCGCGGGAGAGGATGGCTTCCAGGGCCGCTTCCCGCGGCTCGTTCCAGCTCAGCCTGGCGCCTCGGATCCGGTGGAAGCGCCGCCTCAGGAGCCTGATCCGCCGTCCGAGCTCCTCGACGCCCGAGAAGGGCTCCCACTGGAAAGGGGTCCACGCCTTGGGGACGAAGCAGCCGACGGAGATCTTGACCTCCACCTTGCGGCCGCGAATCTTCCGGCCCATGGCCACGAGCTGCTCCGCCAGCCGGGCCAGCTCCTCCAGGTCCTCGTCGGTCTCCGTGGGCAGACCGATCATGGCGTAGACCTTGATCAGGTTCCACCCGCTGGCGAAGGCGGATTCGGCGGCGCGGAGCATATCGGCGTTGGTGAAGGTCTTGTTGATGACGCGGCGAAGCCGGTCGGAGCCCGTCTCCGGCGCGAAGGTGAAGCCGGACTTGCGAACGGTGGAGACGGCCTCTGCCAGGCGAACGGAAAAGGCATCCGCGCGAAGGCTCGGCAGGCTGACGGAGACGCGCCGCGGCCCGAGGGACCCGGCCAGGCGATGTACCAGCGGGCCGATCTGGGAGTAGTCCGCCGTCGACAGGCTGAGGAGGCCGACCTCCTCGAATCCGGTCTCCCTGGCCTGCCGCTCCATGCGTTCGGCCACGATGTCCGGGTCGTGTTCCCGGACGGGACGGTACCAGTAGCCGGCCTGGCAGAAGCGGCAGCCCTGGGTGCACCCCCGCATGATCTCCATGCCCAGGCGGTCCTGGATCACCTCGGCGAAGGGCACGATGGGGGTCTGGGGCTGGTCGGCGGGGTCGAGCCGCTCGGCCCAGACGCGCCGCACCGGCAGGGGAGCCGCCGGATCGAGCGTCTCGTGGGCCGGCAGGCCGTCGTCCCGGCCGGGCTCCCACCGGTAGAAGCGGGGCACGTAGACCCCGGGAATCCCCGAGAGACGCCGAAGCAGCTCGAGCCGGGGAGCCCCCTCCCGGCGGGCGTCGCGCACGGTGTCCAGGATGGCGTCCAGGGAAGCCTCGGCGTCGCCGATCAGGATGGCGTCGAAGAAGTCGGCCACCGGCTCGGGGTTGGCCGTGCAGGGCCCGCCCCCAAGAACGATGGGACCGGTCTCGCCCCGGTCCCCGGCGCAGCGAGCGACGCCGGCGAGATCCAGGAGGTATGGGATATTGATGTAGTTGAGCTCGGACTGCAGCGTGATGCCCAGGATGTCGAAGTCGGCCACCGGCCGGTACGACTCCAGGGTGTAGAGCGGCACGCCGGCCCGGCGGAGGGCCGCGCCCATGTCGGGCCACGGCGCGTAGGTGCGTTCGGCCAGGGCGTCGGCCCGGCGGTTGACCAGGTGGTAGAGGATACGGGAGCCCTGGTGGGACATGCCGATCTCGTAGGTGTCCGGGAACGCCAGTGCCACGTGGAGCGCCACGCTGTCCCACGGCTTGCGGATCAGGTTGCGCTCCATTCCAAGGTAGCGGGCCGGTTTCTGGACCCGCGGCAGGATCGCCTCCAGGGCGGCTCGGACGGACTGCGGCTCGATGACCGTTGTGGACGATACACCCATAGACCGGACAGTGTAGCCGAAACGGTGGCGTTCTCGTCCCTCAGGCGGGCCGGCCCTTCCGGAAAGAAAACAGCCATGCCGTATCTTCCTGCTTTACGGCCCGATACGGAGGCCGGAGGAAACCTCGAGCTCTCCTGGATGGAGCGTCCTTGGCGACCCTCCGCCGGTGTCCTCGCCAGCACGGCTTCCATCGTCCTTTGACCGGCCATGGGCGTCCTCCGAGAGTGTCCAGGCGGGACCGGCACACCTCGATCCGGTTCACGGCTCAGCGAGCGTCCCCCCGGTTCACCGGGGGGCGCTCTTCATCTCGAGCCGGGGCTTGGGACCTCACTTCCCCAATTCGGCCAGGATCTCGCGTGCATCGCTGTTGGCCTTGAAGAGGAGGGACATCAGGTACAGGTGATTGTGGAATCCGCCGCTCTCGTCCGATTCCGCGAAGCTGAGGTTGTGCTGGGCGGCCTCGAGCTTGGCCTGAAGATCGGGATTGTCGACTCCCTCCATGGCGGTCTCGGCGGCGGCGACGTTCTGCTGCGCCACCGAATCGACCACCTGGAAGTTCTGCCTCCACAACCCGGCGACAATCTCATAGTCGGCATCGGTCGTGATCGAGGGGTGGCAGTGCGTACACGAGACGGTCTCCGTGCCATCCTCGTCGGTCACCGTGATCGCCCACGAGTGCCCGTGGTACATGGACGAATTGCTGCCGTCAACGCCGCTGGAGTACATGTGGCAGTCGGTGCAGCCCGCTCCGGGCATGGTCACCTGGTCCGGGATTCCGATCCCGCCCGTGCCCTGCTCCATGTTGTAGCTCAGGTGGTCGGTGTCGGGGAAGCGGAGGTTGCCGTGGCACTGACCGCAGAGCTCGTTGGGATCCATGGTTTCGTGCTCGCCCGTGGAGGAATTGAAATAGGCGGGCTGGGAGGGATCGTGCTGATCGTGACAGGCGGTGCACGAAACATCCGGCCACTCGGAGCTGTGCTGGGGCTCGGTGCCCGAATCGAACTGCCCATCCGTGGTCGTGAAGAAGTACTGGAGCGCCTCGACCTCGCTCATGCCGCCGTTGGCCTTGACGGCGGTGGGGGCATGACAGGCGATGCAGTTCTCCGCGTCGTCCCCGTTGATGACTTCGCCGGGTGTTTGACCCGCCCGCTCCTCGGCCAATTCCGCGGCGACGTCGTCCTGGGTCCGGCTGTGGCGGCTCGTCTTCCACGCATCGTAGGTCAGGTGGTCTGTATCGGCGAAACGAAGGCTGCCGTGACACTGGCCACAGAGCTCGCTGGAGCTCTTGGGTTCATGCCGCCGTGTCAGGGAGTTGAAGTAGGCCGGCGCCCCCGGGTCGTGCTGGTCGTGGCATGAGGTGCAGGAGACGTCGGGCCATTCCGCCGTATGGTTCGAAACGGTGTCGTTGTCGAACACCCCGCCGCTGGTGGTGAAAAAGTACGCGAGGGCCTTGGGCTCCGTCATACCGCCGTTGGCCAGGACGGCGGTCGGTCCGTGGCAGGCGATGCAGTTCTCGGCGTCATCCCCATGGATGACCTCTTCCGGGGTTTGACCCACCCGCTCCTCGGAGAGCTCGCCGGCCACATCGTTCTGGGTGTCGCCGTGGGGGCTTGCCGCCCACTGGTTGTAGGTCAGGTGGTCCGTGTCGGGGAAACGAAGGTTTCCATGACACTGGCCGCAGAGCTCCGCGGAAGTTTCCACAGGCGTGTACTCCCCCGAGGTGGAGTCGAACAGCACCGGCATGTTGGCGCCGTGCTGGTCATGGCAGACGGTGCAGGCCACGCTGGGCCACGTGGAGGTGTGGTCGGGCACCGTCTCGCTCGTGAAGGTGCCTCCCTGGGTTGTGAAGAAGTAACCCAGGGCCTCGGCCTCACCCATCCCGCCGTTGGCCAGGACGGCGGTCGGTCCGTGGCAGGCGATGCAGTTCTCGGCGTCGTCGCCGTGAATGACATCGTCCGGGGTCTGGCCGGCCCGTTCCCCGGCGAGCTCGCTGGCAACGTCCTGCTGGGTATCGGTGTGAGCGCCCGCCGGACAGACCGTCACGGCCGGATGCTCGGCACCCGCCGGCTCTTGATCGCAGTGGCACTGAGCGCATAGCTGGCTGGCGTCCGCCGCCGTCAGGTCGGCGGGGTTGATGATCTTCGACGGATCACCCCCGCCGAGAATGTGGGCGGATCCCGGACCGTGACACGCTTCGCACTGAACGTTGACCACGTCGAGGTTCCCGTCGTGATTCGTATCCACGTACCCCGGATCTCCCGGGCTGACCAGGGTCGCCGGAAACGGCGTGTCCACCCACTCGCCGGCCGAAGTCTGCCGGAGATCCCGGACGGCCGCCACATGGCAACCGGCACAGCTCTTGGCGAAGGGGCTCGTGTTCTCCGCCGCCAGGTCGGACGCCGAGGTGGACGCGTCGAAACGGGGCATCTCGCCGTCGTCGTACCAGGCGGAGGGGTTGAAGAGCTTCCAGGAGCCATCCCGCTCATCAAACTCCAGCGGGGCCACGTAATTCCCCTCCGAAAGATGGGAGGGCGTGTCCGTGACCGGCACCCGGACCAGGTACAGCTGGGCCGAGCTCCCCGTACCTCCCACCGTGGCCACCACGGGCATGGTGATCTCGCCGATGGTGATGAAGTAGGTTCCATTCGTCACCGAAAGAACGGGGGCGTAGGGCTTGTAGGGATCGAAAACCGAGGAGATCTCGTTGAAGTCAAGTCCCTGCATGAAATCGTCAACGCCGTTCTGGTCGGAATCCGCCACCACACCTTTTCCGGAGATCAAGGAGTACTGGGTCATGGGCCGTCGAATCTCGAAGGCATGGGAGTTGTCGCGCCAGCCCGTCATGTCCTGGTGGCACGCCATGCAGTACTCCGCCCCCACGTAGGTTCCCGCCTCCAGTTGATCTCTCGTGTACATCATCTGGAGCCGTTGCATGGCGTCGATGGCCACGGCACGTTTGACATGACTCGCGCGGAGCGCGGGTGCCGACGCCAGACCGATCGTCGTTGTACCGAGAATCACAAGACCCAACACCCGTGCGACTCGTTTCATTCTTCCTTCCCCTTTCCTTCTTCCTCGCTCCTGTCTCAGACTCAACAAAGTGGATTCCTTCTCAGAATATGTCTCATCTTATATATGAACAAATACGCCATATTTTCAATATGTGCTCACCACCGGTCGCTGTCAACCGCGATCACCAATCAGCCACCGATCGGCCACGGCTCCCCGGCCGCGTTCGGGGGGATGGGGGAATGGTCGAATCTGGCGCTGCTGGTGGACGATGCTCCTGGCCCAGTGCCGGCCGCCGTGATTGTCCCTGCGGCCGTGGCTGCCTTCCACCTCCAGGGGACGGCCCGTGCTCGGAGCCCCGGCGGCGTCAGAGCTCTGCGGCGGCGTGAAACGCTTCGACCACGGCGGGATCGAACTGCTGACCGGCGTTGATGTCGAGCTCGGCGATCGCCTCGTCGAGGGGCAGTGGCTGGGCGTAAAGCCGCCGCGTCGTCATGGCGGCGAAGGCGTCGGCCACGGCCAGGATCCGCGCCTCCAGCGGAATGGCCTCGGCCGCCAGCCCGTCCGGGTAGCCGGTGCCATCCCACCGCTCGTGGTGGTGGAGGACGGCCGGTGCGGCGTCCGCCTGTGGCGGGAGCCCTTCGAGGATGGTGGCGCCGGTGAAGGGATGCTGACGGATGCGGGCCAGCTCGTCCTCGTCCAGCGGACCCGGCTTGTTGACGACGGAGTCTGGCAGGAAGAGCAGGCCGAGATCGTGAACCAGGCCTGCCGCTCGCACTCTGGAGCAGACGGCGGAGTCGAGCCCCAGGCGGTGGGCCACCAACTGCGCCAGGTGGGCCACCTGGACGGAGTGGTAGGGCTGGTGGAGGGAGCGTTCGTCGAGGGACCGGACGAGCATCGAGATCAGGTTGGAATAGGCCTGGGCCGGGAGGCTTTCTTGGGGAGGGAGTTGGTTGGAGCTGTGCCCAGGTCCTGCCTCCTGAAGAGGTGAGTACCAGGCCTCCCGCTCCAGCCAGCGTCCGGCAGGCCCCTCCATGAGGGAATCGACGGATCCAAGAAAGCTCTTGAGGTCGAAGGGCTTGATGATGAAGTCGTCGGCGCCGCTGGAGAGGATCATCCGGCGGGTTCGGAGATCGTCCCGCCCCGTGATCAGCAGGATGCGGAGATCGTGCATCACGTCGACCATCCGCAGACGGAGTGCCACGTCAATCCCGCTCAGACGAGGCATGTTGACGTCGAAGACTGCAAGCGACGGCTGCTTGCTGCGGATGGTCTCGAGGGCCGAGGCACCGTCGGTGCACGGGATCGTCGTGAAGCCGCGGGACGTCAACACTTCGTCCAGCGCCATCAGGATAGCCGGTTCATCCTCGGCCAGCACGGCGAAACGCCGGTTCTTCAGTGTCATGGGAGGATTGTAACTCCGAAAGCTCGTTGGGGTCCACCGGTTCTCCGATGCCGGGTTCGAGGTTGTTGGACTATGCCCCGGGGTGTCCAGCATGGAGCACGGGCTTGAGCCCGCATCGTGTTGAGCCACGGTGCGATGCAAACGAACGACGCCCCAAGCGGACTGAAGTCCGCGCTCCGTGGCGCCGCCGTGACGGCGCGCATCGTACCCGGACCTTGGGGCGAGGCGTTCATCGGCGTTACCGGATCATCCCCTATCACGAGCGTTCGCAGCAGCGCAACAACCTCACCCGGGAACAGTGGCTCGAGCTAATCCCACTTTTCCGCGCCGCAGGCGTGCCAACTCTTTCCTCTGCGTTCCCAGCGATCCCTGCGCGAAACATTCCCGGGTGGGTGGGGGGAGAGAAGAGAGTTTCGCGCAGAGAGCGCAGAGAACGCGGAGAGCAGAGAATGTATGTGTGCGGCGCTCTGCCCCTCAGCGCGAGCTTCCCGGCCCAGCGCTGTACCCGGAGGTTGTTGCGCGGTGCCCAAGCTTTGGGAGTGTCGGGATGGAGCGCGGGCTAGAGTCCGCATCGTGGTGAGCCACGGTGCGATGCAAACGAATGACGCCCCAAGCGGACTGAAGTCCGCGCTCCGTGGCGCCGCCGTGACGGCGCGCATCGTACCCGGACCTTGGGGCGAGGCGTTCATCGGTGTCACCGCATCTCCCGCCATTGCGAACGTTCGGAACAGCGCACCAACCCCGGTCCGGGGGAGCTGTTGCCCGCGACAAGCTGGGCTGCTACATTCGAGAGCTGGAAGGGGGGCACCATGGCTGACGCGACACGTCTCAAGGATGCGGTGGAAGATCGGGGACCGTACGCCGTCTGGGAGCTGATGACCGATGAGGAGCGGAGGGCCGCTGCGGCCGCAGCGTGGGTCGGGGCCGAGGGGGAGGGAAAAACCCTGCTCCAGATGACCATGGCCAAGGAGCTGAAGTTTCGTCCGCAGACCGTGCGGCGGCTGCCCGCGGACAAGGTCGCCGGCCGGCTGGCCCACATTGCGAAGAACCTTCCCGAGGATGCGCTGTTCCAACTGCTCTTTCACTTCCACCTGGCCGAGCGCCGGAAGCTTCTCGGCGAGTTCCTCGATGCCGTTGGGTTGCCGCACGAGGAGGGGATCCTCGATCTTCCCGAAGATGCGGAGCCACCCGAAGCGTCCAAGGTCAAGGAGGCCGCCGAGGTCCTCGTGAAGGCCCACGGCCGGGACGCCGTGATCTACCTCGCCACCCTGGCGGTCGCCGACGGGGCGTTCTGGGGCGGAGTCGACGAAGTTCTCGCCGGATTCGACGCCTCGGGCGAGCCGGTCGCCGGGTAGCTCAGTAACCCAACTCCACGGCACCGATGTCCGGCGCGGTGCCCGCTGCGCGGGAGTGCCCCAGGATGTCCTCGGAAGCGGCCGTGGCCGCGTCCCCCGCGTCAACGACCGGGCTCCCGCTCGCCGGAGCTCCATGGAGCCTGACGAGGCGGAGGAAGACCTCCCGTACCGTCTGGGAGGTGTCGGCGAACTGCCAGGCGGCGCCGTCCCACCGGGGCACCACCAGGTTCGTCTGGGCGCCGATGAGGGGATCTCCCGTGACCGCGTGGGTGTCGTCGGTGGTGTTGATCAGCTCGGAAGCATCGTAGGGGAGGGACTGCCCTCCGTTCCAGTAGAGGTTGTGGTCCAGGGCGAAGGAGGCCGTCTCGGCCGGGGGCGTGTCGGAGAAGTCGTTGGTGCCGCCCGGGTCGGTGGCCCCCATGGTGCCGGTGGGATCGGACCAGACGTTGTTGTAGAAGAGGATGTTCTCGTTGGCCGGGTTGTCACCCTCGGTGTTGAGCCGCATGGCGAAGGCCAGCGCCGGCAGGTCGCCCGCCACGGTATTGTTCCGGAAGGTGATGTCCTTGCCGCCCTTGACGCCGAAGGGCGCCCGCATGACGTTGGCCGAGTTGCCCAGCATCAGGTTGTTCTCCACGAGCACGCGCTGCGCCTCGAAGAAGGCGTTGCCGTCCTCGCCGATGAGAACGAAGTTGGTGCCGGTGGAGCCCTCCCAGTTGAGGAAGACGTTTCGGCGCACGGTAATATCCTGGCTCCCGGTGAAGGCGTCGCTGCTCCCGTTGCTGTCCTTGATGACGATGAACGAGGAGGTGTCGTTGCCGTTGCTCCTCCCGCTGCCCTCGAAGTCGTTGAACAGGACGTTGTCCTCCACTGTGATCCGCGCGGCGCTGTTGATGTCCATATGCTCGTCGGTACCGGCCTGGTTGTAGAAGACGTTCCCCTGCACCGTGATGTCGGTAACGCTGTTGTTGATCTTGAGGATGTCGTTGTTGTAGCTGTCGTGGAGGACGTTGCCGCGGAAGATGAGGTCCTTGACAAGCCCCTCGCTGCCGCCGCCGTCCACGTGGATCACCAGGGCGCCGGCACCCGGGCCGTCGTGGGCGATGTCGAAGCCCTGGATGGTGATCCCGCTGCAGCCGTCGTAAGTGGTGATGACGCGGTCGTTGTTCCGGAGCAGGGCGCGGAAGCGTACCGAGGAGCGGACGGTCACGCCCTGGGCGAAGTGCCCGCGGAGGTGGGTCCGTCCCGTATAGGTGCCCGGTTCCACCAGGATCAGGCTGCCGTCCTGCACGGAGTCCAGGGCGTGCTCGATGGTGGCCCATGGGCTGGCGAAGGAGCCGTCGCCGGTGGAATCGTTACCGTCCGTCGCCACGTAGTAGCGCGTTCCCAGCTCGTCCATCAGAGTAAAGGTCGCTGTCAGGAAGACCGCCATCTGGGCTCGCGTGACCGGGTCGTTGGGGCAGTACTGTGGGGGGGTGGCACTGCACCCGGCGGTGATACGCCGCTTCGAGAGCTCTTCAATCCACGGTGCGAAGGGGTTGCCGGTGGGCACATCGTCGAAGATCCCGGAAGCGGGAGGCGGGGAGTAGCCCGCTCCCTCCTCCGTCGTCAGCAGGAAGACGGCCATCTGGCCCCTGGTGACAGGATCGTTCGGGCAATACAGGGGAGGGTTGGCGCTGCACCCGGCGGTGATGCCGCGGTTGGCCAGCTCTTCGATCCACGGTGCAAAGGGGTCGCCGACCGGAACGTCGTCGAACATCCCCGTGGTCGGTGGGGGTACGTAGCCCTCACCCTCCCGGGAGACCAGGAGGAAGACGGCCATCTGGCCCCGGGTCGTCACACCGTCGGGACAGAAGAGGGGAGGATCTCCGCTGCAACCGGCGGTCACCTGAGATTGGCACAGGGCCGAGACCCAGGGATGTCCCCAGGATCCGGCGGGCACGTCGTTGAACCGGCAGGAGAGGAAACGCGCCCACTTGGCGTCGATGAAGTTGCCGGGATCTGTGGCGAAGATGGCGGTGGAATCCTGGTTGGCCACGGTGTCGGGGTGGGAGTCGCCGCTGGTGCCGCCGTACTCCTCGCGGAGGCGGTTGGGGTGGCTGGCGTGATCGTCGGGGTAGGTCAGCACGTCGAACC
>JAADFK010000065.1 GCA_013152925.1 Acidobacteriota bacterium
TTCCGGGGGAGGTCCCTCCGCTCGCTCGCTTCGCTCGCTCGGTCGGGATGACAGAGGAGGTGGGGCAGGTCGGGATGACAGGGGAGGCGGAGCAGGTCGGGATGACGAGGGAGGAGGTGGATTGGTCGGGATGACAGGGGACGGGCATCCCGAGCGGTGCCCTTCGTGTCACTGCGAGAGATGACAGGACGGGGACGCGGGTGGAAGAAGCGGGACACAAGGGCTGTTATAGAGAGGAACGAAGGGATGACGGGATGAGCGTGGCAACCAGTGGTTTCTCGGGGAAACGTTTCCTGGTCACCGGCGGGTCGAGCGGTATCGGCCTGGCGGTGGCGCGGCGGCTGGTGGAGCTTGGTGCGGAGGTCTGTATCGCCGGACGCCGCCGTGAGGCCTTGGAGGCCGCCGCGACCAAGCTGGGCTCCGCGGTCTGGACGGCCACCGGCGACATGGGCAGGACCGCCGACGTGGATCGTCTCGCCGAGGTGGTGGCCGGTCGCTGGGACCACCTGGACGGCCTGGTCAACAATGCCGGGGTCGCCCACATGGCTGGTCTCCGTTCGACCACCCTGGAGATCTGGGAAGAGACCTTCGCAGTCAACGTCCGGGGGCCGTACCAGCTGGTTCGTGCGCTCCTTCAGCAACTGGAGGCCGCCTTCGGCGTCATCGTCAACGTCTCCTCGACCCTGGCCGAAAAAGCGATCCCCGGGATGCTGGCCTACAATGCCTCCAAGGCTGCTCTCAACCAGTTGACACGGTCGCTGGCGCTCGAGCTGGCCCCGGCCGTCCGGGTCAACGCCGTCATGCCCGCCGTGGTGGACACGCCGATCCACGCTGGCCGCGGGATGTCTCCGGAGGACGTGGCCGCCATGGGCCCGTTGCACCCGCTGGGCCGGGTCGGAAAGCCGGAGGACGTGGCGGCGCTCATCGTCTTCCTCCTCTCCTCGGAAGCCGGTTGGATAACCGGGTCCGTCATCCCCATCGACGGCGGCATGCTCGCCGGCTGAACGGCGGGAGATCCCTCCACTCCGCGGCGCTTCGCACCGCTCCGGTCGGGATGACAGGGAGAGGTGCAGACCCCCTCGATCCGGCCGGGATGACACCCCCTCTGTCATTCCGGCCAGAGCGGCACGGGTTCCGCACCCCCTCTGTCATCCCGACCGAGCGAGCGAAGCGAGCGAGTGGAGGGGATGGCGAGGCGTGGCCGCCGGAGGGTGCGCCGGGCTCCAGCCCGGCATCGGGCGCCGGAGGAAGCACGGAAAAACCGTACGCCGAAGGAATCGTTTCTTGCTTCGTTGGGGCGTGCGAGGCAGGTTTGGATGCCGGCACTCCGCAATCGGCGCCGGCTCGACGAGAGGCGTGGTTTCTTGCGCAGTGTGAGCCTGTTGACAACGATTCTCGGCAGTCTGTGATAGAGTCCCCTGACCCCAAAACATGGCTTCGTGTGAGTTCGATCCACACGGCCGAATCTGAAGGAGGACCTGTACGTGATCGAGAACATACCATTGAGCTTGATGTGCACAACGAGGCGGAGGATCCACCACACGCTGGCGCCCGTCATGATGGTGGCGATTTTCGTGACCGGGATTGCAGCAGGAGCCATGGCGGACGAGCCACCGGTGACGCCACCCCCCACGTGGTCCGGGTCGGCCGGGCTCTCCTACCTGGCAACCACCGGCAACTCGGACACCAGCACCCTGGGCTTCGATTTCGACCTCAAGAAGATTCCGCATCCATGGGGCTTTCAGCTCAAGACCAACTACCTCAAGAGCAGTGACAGTGGCGACACCACGGCCGAGCGGTACGGCGCGGAGATCCGCGGCGACCGCAAGCTCGGTGAACGCTGGTCGCTCTTCGTGTCCGGAAGCGCCGGAAGGGACCGCTTCGCCGGCTTCGACTTCCGGGGTGTGCTGGCCGGCGGCGCCAACTACAAGATGCTGCTGGGGCCGAGCTTTCTCCTTGACTTTGACATGGCCCTCACGTGGACCAAGGAAAACCGGACGGCCGAGGAGGACCTCGATTACGCCGGGGGACTGGCCAGTCTGGACTTTGCTTGGGTCCCAAGAAAGGGCACATCCCTGAGCCAGAAGCTCCAGTGCTTCCCAAACTTCGACGACACGAGCAACTGGCGCATCTTCTCCGAGACCGCGTTTCAGTCCGCCATCGCGGGGCCGTTCAGCCTCAAGCTAAGCTACGAGGTCCGCTTCCAGAACAAGCCTGTCCCCGGATTCAAGAAGACGGACACGACGGCCAAGGCGGCCCTCGTGGTCAGCTTCTGAACCGGAGAAACTTACAACGCACGTTTCGTTCAACTGAAAGGAGACTGGCATGGGGCTTTTCGACGTTTTCGGAGATTCGCTGGAGGAGACGGTTACCAAGGCTCTCGAGGAGGTCCGGCAGATTCACCCCGAGGTCCGCGACCTCTCGGCTTCCATCAGCGGGAAGGTCGTCACGCTCACGGGAACGGCCAGGGACATGGCGGCCAAGGCCACGGCCATGCAGGCCTTTTCGCAGCTGGTCGGCGATGCCAACGTGATCAACACGATCGCCCTGGAACGCCACGCGACGCCCGAGGCCCCCATGGCGGTCGAGGGCACGCCCGAGGAGATCCCGGCGCCCGCCGGGGAGAGCATCTACGAGGTGAAGCCCGGCGATACGCTGGGACACATCGCCCAGCGCTTCTATGGCAAGGCCGGCGCGCACATGAAGATCTTCGAGGCCAACCGGGACATCCTGGACAATCCGGATCTGATCAAGGTCGGCCAGAAACTGCGCATTCCAGAGTAGACGGCGTCCGTGCGACGGTCCGCACGGCCCTCGGGCGGTGCGGGCCGTGACGTTCCTCCCCACCTTCGCCCGTGTTCGAGATTGTTGCGCCGTGCCCTCGCGTGCCATGTTTTCCGGGGAGCACGGGCCTCAGCCCGCATGAGCACAAACCTCGATACCTCAGCAACTTCAAGCATATGAACCAGAATCCGCACTCCGGGTGACCGCCCAGCGGATGACTTCCCGTGGGGCGGAGGCAAGCTCGGCATCATGATCCAGCTGTATCCAAACAACCTGCAAGGAGCGCAACGATCTCGTCTTTGCGCTACACTGGACACCATACCGGCAGCCGGGAGGTGGCCATGAAGATCGACATTCGTTACTACGGTTCCATTGCCATTCTGGACCTTCAGGGGAAGCTCATCTTCGGAGGCGGAGACGTCCAGTTCCGTCAGGCCATCCTCGATGTGCTCGAAGACGGCTACAAGAACGTCCTGATCAACATGGCGGGCGTGACGACGATCGACTCGTCCGGTCTCGGCGAGCTGATCCGGAGCAAGGCGACCGCCGCCGGCCGCGGGTCGACCATCAAGCTCCTGCACCTGTCGCCGAAGGTGTACGACCTGCTGGAGGTCACGCGCCTGATCGGAGTCTTCGAGATGTACGACGACGAGGTCGAGGCCATCCCCAGCTTCTGGGACGGGGAGGAGCAGCCTGCGGAAACACCGCCGGAAGAAAGCCAGTAGGAACAGCCGGCGACGGGACCCCCGGGGCGTCGTCAGCGGGCGGTTTTCCCACGGGCCCCTGCCACCGGCCACCACTTCTGACGCCCGGGACCCGCCAACGTTGACGGAACGTCCAGGAATGCCGATGATCTCCCGGATGAACCGCTCAGCCCTCTTGGCCATGCTCCTGTCGCTGCTGTGGCTCGCCGGCGCCGCCATGGATTCGTTCCACCTGCTGGCCGCGGTGGCCGTTCTCGGCCTGTTATCTCCCGCGTGCTGGGCCCTCGCACGGCGGTCCGTACCTCAGGCCCGGTTCCTCGCCGCTGGGCTCGCCGCCACCGGGGTTGCAATGGGCGGTTTTCTCCTCTTCCTGCGTCTCCCGGCATCCAGGGGAGCCCGGGGCTTCGCCGTGGAGATCGCCATCCTGGCCGCCGGTGCCGCCGTGATTCCGCTGCTCTATGCGGCGACCTTCTCCGGCGATGTGCGGGACGGTCCGTGACCGCCTGGATTCTCCTCGCGGCAGCGGCGGTCGGCCTGGCGCTCTGGGGCGGCCGTCATACCCGCGACGCCGCAGGGTTCTTCGCCGCCTCGCGGACCGCCGGTCCGGTCCTTGCCGGTCTTGGCGGTACCGCGGCCGGTCTTTCGGCCTTCGTCTTCATCGGGGGTCCGGGGCTGTTCGCCTCCATCGGGGTCGCCAGCCTGTGGATCATCCTCAGTGCGCCCTTGACCGGAGCGCTCCAGTGCTGGGCCGTCGGAGAGCCCATCGTCCGGCTCGTGAAATCCCGCAAGACCCTGACCGTTCCCGGAATCGTGGCCGCCCGCTACGGCGAGGGGGCGCCGCGCGGCCTGGCCGCCGCGGCCGTCGTCGCCGGTGGGGTTGCCATGCTCGCGGTCCAGGTCAAGGGTGTCGCCGTAACGGCCGGCGTGCTGCTGGGCGGCGGCGGTTGGGGGATCGCCGCCGGTCTTCTGGCTGCGACCACGCTGTACACGGCAGCGGGTGGCATGCGGGCGGGATTGCTTGCTGAAGCGTTGCAGGGCCTCCTGATGGCCGGCAGCGCCCTGATCCTCGCCGGCTTCGCCCTGGCGCGGGCCGGGGGGCCGGGAGCGGCTCTCGCCACGCTCCACCAGCTCAAGCCGGCGCTACTGGACCCCTGGAACGGCATCGGGCCCTCCACGGCGCTGGGCTGGTTCCTCCTCTTCGGCCTTGGCACCTGCGCCCAGCCCCACTACCTTCAGAAGTTCCTCCTGGTCCGGAATGAACGGACCCTCCGGTGGATGCCGCTGGTGATGACGGGCGGGCTGATGGCGGTGCTGACGGTGTGGATCGGTGTGGGGTTGGGCGGGACTGCGCTCCTGGCCCGCGGCGCGCTCAAGATCGGCACGCCCGACCAGCTGGCCCCCGCCCTCCTTCGAAGTCTCTCCCCCACCCTGCTGGTGCTGGCGGTCGTCGCCGTGGCCGCGGCCGTCATGTCCACGGCGGCCACCCTGCTCAACCTGGTCGCGGCCGCCGTGACTCGGGACGCTCCACTGGCCATGGGGCGCACCCCGGGAGACGGTCTGGCCCTCCCGCGCCTGGCCACGGTGGGAGCAGCCGCCGTGGCTCTTTCCCTGGCGGCTGCCAGCGGGCGACAGGTGGCGCTCCTGGGCGTGCTCGGATGGGGCACCTTCACCGCGGCGTTGTTACCGGTGGTCCTCCTGGGCCTCAACTGGAACGGGGCCGCCCGCCGGGGGGCCGTCGCCGCGATGATCGCCGGGCCCCTGGTGCAACTCTCTTTGGAGGCGCTGCACCACGCGGGGCACGCCACGAGCTTCGAACCCGGCCTGACGGGCGCCGCCGTGGGAACCCTGGTCCTCGTCGGTCTTTCCCGATGGCCCCAACCCGCGCTGGCCGTCACGGAGGAACCCGCATGACCCACTGGAACGAAGCCGCTGTCCGCGAGCTTGCCGCGAGGATGGAGCAGGCCCGTATGGCATGGAAGACCACGACCCTGGTCAACGTGGAACGGGCCACCAGGTCCCCCTTCCACATCCTTGTCTCCTGCGTCATCTCGCTCCGAACCAAGGACGAGGTCACCGGCGAGGCCTCCAAGAGGTTGTTCTCCCTGGCGGGTGACGCCCGGGAGCTGGCCACCCTGCCGGAAGACACCATCGCCAAGACGATCTATCCGGCCGGCTTCTACAACACCAAGGCGCGGCAGCTGCGACAGATCGCCGCCACCCTTGTGGAGGAGCACGGCGGCCGCGTGCCGCCCGACGAGAGGGCCCTGCTGGCCCTGCCTGGTGTCGGCCGGAAAACCGCCAACCTTGTCCTCGGCCTGGGATTCGGCATCCCCGCCATCTGCGTGGATACCCACGTCCACCGGATCTCCAACCGCCTCGGCCTGGTCGAGACCGCCACGCCCGAGAAGACAGAGCACGCCCTTGAGGACGTGCTTCCGCGGGACCTCTGGATTCCCATCAACGACCTGATGGTCACCTTCGGCCAGAACCAGTGTCACCCCACCTCCCCGCGGTGCTCCACCTGCTGCCTGGCCGACCTCTGTGAGCACCGCGGCATCACGAGGAGCAGGTGACATGCGACAGCGAGCCCCGCGCTCGCGCTCCCGAATGTCATTCCAAGGTGACAAGGGCCCGCGAAGCGATGTTTCGCCGTGGGCGCACGTCATCCCGGCCGAGCCGCCCCCCGCGCTCTGTCACCCCGACCGAGCCACCCGTTTCATCTGTCATCCCGACTGACCGACAGCCCGACCCTCCTGTCATCCCGGCCGAGCCATAGCCCGACCCTCCTGTCATCCCGGCCGGAGCGGGCGGGTCCGCACCCTTCCTTGTCATTCCGACCGCAGCGGGCGGGCCCGCACCTTTCCCTGTCATTCCGACCGGAGCGGGCGGGAAGCCCGCGGAGTGGAGGAATCTCATGGAACACCGGCCACGTCCTGCAAAACGGGCTGCATTCCGGGGAAGATCCCTCCACTCGCTCGCTTCGCTCCCTCGGTCGGGATGACAGAGGCGTGCCCGACCGGAGCGATGTCCGAACCCCCTTGTCATCCCGACCGAGCCATAGCCCAACCCTCCTGTCATTCCGACCGGAGCGGGCGGGTCCGCACCTTTCCCTGTCATTCCGACCGCAGCGGGCGGGAAGCCCGCGGAGTGGAGGAATCTCATGGAAGCACCGGCCACGTCCTGCAAAACGGGCTGCATTCCGGGGAAGATCCCTCCACTCGCTCGCTTCGCTCCCTCGGTCGGGATGACAGAGGCGTG
>JAADFK010000066.1 GCA_013152925.1 Acidobacteriota bacterium
GCCACCATGATGTTCGGCGTGGGCGAATCCCATGGGGCACGGGTGGAGCACCTGCTCGCCGTGCGCTCGCTCCAGGACGAGAGCGGGGGGTTCACGGCCTTCATCCCCTGGACCTTCCAGGAGGAGAACACGGACCTCGAGGAGGAGGTCGAGCCCTCGGGCGGCTTCGACTACCTGCGAACCCTGGCGATCTCCCGTCTTGCCCTGGACAACATCACCCACGTTCAGGGCTCCTGGGTCACCCAGGGCCCGAAGATCGGCCAGGTCTCCCTGCTCTTCGGCGCCGACGACCTGGGCTCCATCATGCTGGAGGAGAACGTCGTGGCCGCCGCCGGCGCCCAGCACCGCATGCGGCAGGGCGAGATGGAGCGGATCATCGCCGAGGCAGGCTTCGAGCCCTGGCAGCGCCGGACGCTGTACGAGACCGTCTGAGCCCGCCGGCCGGTTTTCCCTTCCACGCTCCGTCCGAGCCCCCGGTGGCGTTTGCGCGCCCGGGCGTTCCTTGGTGGACCAAGCGGCCCGCGCCGGCGCCACTCCCGTGGGAAACCTGCCCAAACCATACCCGTGGACCAGCGCCGCTATACTCGGCCGGTGAGCTCGACACGCCACGATCCCGGGGCACCGGTGTGGGCGGTCGGCCTGGCCGCCGGCCTGGCCGTGCTGGTGCTGTGGTGGTACCGCGAGGTTCTTCCCACCGACGTCCTGATGGAGCTGCTGCTGCCATGGCTGTGGTTGCTGCTGTGGACGGCGGCGGCCTGGGGCGCCGGCCGTACGGCGGCCGTCATGCTCCTGGGAGGAGCGTCCCGGGACGCCGGTCCGGTGGTCACCCTGGCCCTTGGCGCCGCCCTTCTCGCTCTCGTGGGAACGGTGCTGGCGTCGGTTGGGGGGTTTACCCATCTTGGGCTCCTCCTGGTGCTCGTTCTCGCGGCGGTCCTCGGGCTTGCCAGCTGGGTCCGGCGGCGAGCTCCATGGCGGGATCTCCGGGAGCTTCCGGCCGGCGCCCTTGCGGCGGTGGGTGTCGCCTCCCTGGCCATCGCGGCGGGCCTGGCCGCACCCCCGGTCATGTACGACACGCTCCACTACCACCTGGCCTTTCCGGCACAGTGGCTGCGGGCGGGAGGCTTCGTCGAGTTTCCCCGTGCCGCCTTCTCCTTCTACCCCGCCGCCGGCGGCATGGCCTACGCCTACGGGCTGGCGCTGCTGGGACCGTGGTCGGCCAAGGCGCTCCACCTGTGGGCCGGTCTCCTGGCCGCGGGGGCGGCGGGAACGCTCGGCGGCCGGCTCGGCGGCCGCCGAGCCGGCGCCTGGAGCGCCGTCCTGTTCTTTCTGACCCCCTCGGTGCTCCAGTCGGCGGGTTTCGCCGCGGCGGACCTCTGGGTGGCGGCGTGGGGCGGGGCGGCCGTGGTGTTGCTGCTCCAGGGCGGGGGTGAGAGCACGGCCGTCCGGCGTTTCGGTGCCGTGGGCTTCCTGGCGGGGAGCGCGGCGGCGGCCAAGGTGCTGGGCCTGGCCACGGTGCTGCTGCCGGTGGCGGTGGCGGGCCTCTTCATGGCGGTGTGCCGGGACCGGCAGGGCGGCGCCAGGTGGCGGTCTTTGGCCGCGCTTGGGGCTGGCGCGGCGGTACCCTTGGCGCCGTGGTTCGTGCGGAACGCGTTATGGACTGGCAACCCGCTCTACCCCTACCTCCGCGGCCTCTTCGGCGGCCCCGCGTCGGGCCTGACGATCGCCGGAGAGCTTGGCCAGAACGTCCTGACGGTCCACGGGTTCGCCCGGGTGGCCGAGATCGCTCTGGCGCTGGCCGTGCGGACCTTCCACCCCCTCCAGCTGGCGGGGAACATCGGCCCACTATGGATCGTGCTCCTGCCGGTGGCCGTGCTGCTTCCCTCTCTCCGGCGCCGAAACGGTTTCGTTCCCCTGGTGCTGGCGGTCGTGACGGGGCTGCTGGCCTGGGGAAGCCTGGTCCAGTTCGGGCGCTTCCTGTTGCCGGTGCTGGTCTGGTGCGCGGCCCTGGCCGGCGCCGCCATGGGTGAGCTCGGACGGGGAGCGGCCCTGCGAGCGGCCAGGACAGCCCTGGTGGTCCTCGTGGCCGGCGTGCTGGCGTGGAATGCGACCGTGCTCCTGGACCCGGTGGCCGTTGAGAGGCTGGAGGTGAGCTCGGGGGTCATGCCGGCGCGGCGCTTTCTGGGCCGATGGGTCAGTTACTGGCCGGCGGCGCGCTTCTGTGCCAGGGCGCTTCCGGCGGACGCCAAGGTCCTGATGGTGGCGGAGGCGAGGAGCCTCTACGTGGACCGGGACGTGGTGGTGGAGGACCCGTACCACGAGCCATTGCTCGCGGAGCTCGCAGCCGCGGCGGGCGGCCCCGGGGAGCTGGCGGCCCGTCTTCGCGCCATGGGTATCACCCACCTGCTGGTCAACGAGTCGGAGATGGGCCGGCTCGCGAAGCTGAGGCGCGTTCCCGACTACTGGACCGGGGCCGGCGCCCACGGCCGGGCCGTGCTGCGGGGGTTTTTCGAGCATGAGGTCAGCCGGGTGTTCCAGG
Source organism: Acidobacteriota bacterium (assembly GCA_013152925.1). Lineage (GTDB taxonomy): Bacteria > Acidobacteriota > Thermoanaerobaculia > Thermoanaerobaculales > Sulfomarinibacteraceae > JAADFK01. Next base: position 2,537 of record JAADFK010000066.1, read on the forward strand.
CGCCGGGCCTGTGGGTGGCCGAGCTTCGGCCCGCGGGAGATGCGGGTTCGCCGCGAACGCCGGCGCCGGAGAGCCGGCCGCTCCCGGGCCGGGCTCACGGCCCATCCTGGTCCTCACTCGGCCACCTCGAACTGCTCCTGGTGGAACAGCGGGTTCTCCCGGAGGATGATCTCAAGGCCATGGATCTCCTCGAGCTCGCGCAGGATGTCGCGGAAGGAGCCCTGGAGGTAGTGTGAGATCTCGGGATGGAGGGTCAGGGTCAGCTGCCGGGCGCCGGCCTCGGCGACGGCGAGGATCTCGCGCCGGATCTCCAGGCAGACGGTCTGAAGGGACTTGATACGGCCGGTGCCGTGGCAGTAGGGACATTCCCGGCTCAGGGTGCGGTCGAGGCTGGGGCGGGTGCGCTTGCGGGTCAGCTGGACCAGGCCGATGTCGCTCATGGGCAGGAGCTGAGATCGGGCGGGGTCCTTGCGGAGCTCCTCGGCGAGCGCTTCGTACACGGTGCGGCGGTTGTCCCGGTCCTCCATGTCGATGAAGTCGATGACGATGATCCCGCCGAGGTCGCGGAGCCTCAGCTGACGGACGATCTCGCGGATCGCCTCCAGGTTGATCTTGAGGACCGTGTCCTCCAGGTTGGAGCTTCCCACGTAGCGGCCGGTGTTCACGTCGATGGCCACCAGCGCCTCGGTCTGGTTGATCACCAGGTACGCGCCGGACTTCAGCCAGACCTTGGGCCGGAGCGCCTTCTCCAGCTCGGCATCAACGCCGAAGGCCGCCATGAGGTCGGCGGAACGCCGGAACAGCTTGACCCGGGGCACCAGGGCAGGGGAGCGCTGTTCCAGGAATTCCAGCACCTCCTGGAAGGCCTCCACATCGTCGATCCAGCACTCCCGTACCCCCTCGGTGAAGAGGTCGCGCACGGCGCGCAGGAGAGGGCTGAGCTCCCGGTGGACCAGGGCCGGGGCGCGTGAGCGATCGGCGGCTTCCCGGATCTTCTGCCACAGGGCCACCAGCTCGGCCCGGTCCGCCTCCAGCCGTGCCGGATCGACACCCTCGCCGGCGGTGCGGACGATCCAGCCGCCGGGATCCTGGAAGCCCTCGATGATCGCCCGCAGACGGAGGCGCTCCTCCTCGGCCATGATACGCCGGGAGACACCCACCTGCGGCACCGTGGGCAGGTACACGAGGTATCGCCCCGGCAGAGAGATGTACGAGCTCAGGCGGGCGCCCTTGGTTCCCAACCCGTCCTTGACCACAGAGACCAGGATCTCCTGCCCGAGGCGGAGGAGATCGTCGATGGCCTGATCCCCGGAGGGCGGGCTGAAGGCTGCCTGCTCGCCGAGGAAGATCTCGTTGTAGTCCTCGGCCACGGCTCCCGCCTCGCGGACGTAAAGGAAGCCGTCGCGTCCCAGCCCGATGTCCACGAACGCGGCCTGCATGCCGGGCAGAACCCGGGTGACGCGCCCCTTGTAGAGGTTGCCCACCACTGAAGACGAGCGATGGCGTTCGGTTGTATAGGCCACCAGGCGGGCGTTTTCCCGAAGGGCGATCCGTGTTTCGAAGGGGTTGACCGAGAGGTAGAGGGAGGTTTCGCTCATAGGTTGACCAATCGTTCCCTGCCGATGGCGATGACCATGCCGAGGGCGGCACATGTCGTGGCAAGGGAGCTGCCCCCGTAGCTGAAGAGCGGGAGCGTGATGCCGGTTGTGGGAAGCCACCCCACCACCATGCCCAGGTTGACGACGATCTGGAACGCCAACCAGGCGCCGATCATCGTGGTCAGGGCCAGTCCGAAGCGGTTGGGGGCGCGGATCGCGGCAAGGGTGATCCGCCAGAGAAGCAACGCGTACGCCAGAATCAGGAAGGACACGCCGAGAAAGCCGGTGGCCTCGGCCCACGAGGCGAAGATGAAGTCCGTGTGCTGGGCCGGCAGGTAGCGCAGCAGCGACTGCGTGCCCCGCCCGAGCCCCTGGCCGGTCAGCAGGCCGGATCCGATGGCGATCTTGGACTGCCGGACCTGGTAGCCGGCACCGAAGGGATCGCGGGAGGGGTCCAGCACGGTGAGCACACGCTCCTTCTGATAGTCCTTGAGGGCGAGCTCCCAGGCGCCCCCGGCCAGAACCAGAGCGCTCAGGGCGAGGGCCGTCCACACCTTCGGCGGGAGACCGCCGAGCCAGGCTGCGGCGGCCCACATGGGGAAGTAGGTCAACGCCACCCCGAGATCTGGCTCCAGCAGGACCAGCAGGAAGGGAAGGCCGACGAGGATGGAGAGGACGGCCAGCTCGCCGAGCTTGAGGAGCCGGCCGCTTCGGCGTCCGAACCAGAGCGCGACGATCAGGGCCACACCCAGGCGCGAGACCTCGCTGGGCTGCAAGGTGACGGGCCCCAGGGCGAACCATCCACGGGTTCCGCTCCGCACCTGGCCGGCCGCCAGGACACCGGCCAGAAGCACCAGCGAGAGACCGTAGGCTGGGATGGCCAGGCGCTGGAGGATCGTGCCGCTGAACCTGGAGAGCACCAGCAGGAGGACCAGACCGACAACGCTCCACACCAGCTGGCGCAGGAAGAGATGGCCGCCGAGCGTCCGGTCCAGGGCGGCGAGCTGAACCAGCGAGGCGCCGAGGATCGCCACGCCGGCGAGAATGAGCCATGGATCGATCCGGTGCTCCATGATGTCAGTGTACTTGGGCCGCCGCGGGGGCGTCGCCGGGCAGCGAGGCGCCCCGGTCCGGCCCACCGTCCATGGAGGCTCCGGCGGCGAAGAGCAGCCCGGCGGCGGGAGCGGCCCGCCCACCCCCGCTGGCGCCGTGCTCGACGATGACGGCGACCACCAGGCTGGGATCATCGATGGGCTCCCAGCCGACGAAGAGGGCGTGGTGACGTAGCCTCCGCTCAAGATCCTTGGCCTTGACCCCTTCCCGGAGCCGGGCCACCTGGGAGGTGCCGGTCTTGCCAGCAACCGGGAGGGCCGCCAGCGAGCGGGCCGTCCCGTGAACGCCGTGCACCACGGCGACGAGGCCGCGCACAACGGCCTTGAGTTGATCGGGCGCCAGGTGGAGATCGGTGGGAGCTGCATCCGGGGCCCCGAAGAACTTCGGTGTGACCAGCCGTCCGCCGTTGGCCAGGGCGGCGTAGGCCCGCGCGAGCTGCAGCGGCGTGGCCAGGAGGGGCCCCTGGCCGATGGCGACGGAAATGCTCGTCCCCGGGTACCAGGGACGGTGCCGCACCGAACGGGACCACTCGGGGGTGCCCACCAGGCCACGCCGTTCGGAAGGCAGGCCGAGACCGGTGGCCGAGCCGAATCCGAAGCGCCGGAGCCAGGCCGCCATGGTTTCGATGCCCAGACGGCGCCCCAGGGTGTAGTAGTAGACATCGCAGGAGGATTCCAGCGAGCGGGTGAGATCAACGGAGCCGTGGCCCCCCCGCCGCCAGCAGTGGAAGGTGTGGCCATAGACGGTCAGGAATCCCCGGCAGTACACGCGCGTCTGGGGCGTGATGGCGCCGGTGGCCAGGCCGGCCAGGGCGTAGAAGGGCTTGATGGTGGACCCCGGTGGGTAGAGTCCCTGGACACACCGGTCCTGAAGGGGGTGCTCCGGATCGTCCCGCAGCGCGGCCCAGGCGCTGGTGGAGAGGCGTCCTCCGAAGACGTTCGGATCGAAGCTCGGCGAGGAGTAGAAGGCGCGGATGGCCCCGGTTCGGGGATCGAGGGCGACCACAGCGCCGCTGGAGTCTCCCAGGGCCTCGGCGGCCGCCTTCTGGAGCTCGAGATCGAGGTTGAGGGTCAGGTCATGCCCGGCGGACGGTGGCGTCTCGTCGAGGACGCCGAGAACCTCCCCCACGGCCGAGACCACGACCCGCCGTTCGCCGGGTGTACCCGCCAGCGACTCCTGGGCCAGGGCCTCGACTCCCGTGGCACCCATCAGGGTATCGGGGTCGAGGCCGGGGTGGGCCCGCAGCTCGCTCCGGTTGACCATACGGAGATGACCGATGGCGTGGGCGGTCAGCCTCCCCTCCGGGTACCAGCGGCGGAAGCCCCTGACGATCACCAGCTCCGGGTGATCGGTCTGGCGGGCCCGGATACGGGTGACCTCCTCCCAGCTGAGGTCCGAGCTGATGGCGACGGGCGCCAGGGGTTGGCGCCCCGGGGCCTCGATCCGGGCGTTGAGCTCGGCGGCGGACCCGATGCCCAGGCGGGCGAGAAAGAGCACGGTCTCGCCGATGTGGCGCGCCTCGGCGGGGTAGAGGAGGAGACGGTACGAAGGCTGGTTGTCCGCGAGAATTCGCCCGTTCCTGTCGTAGATTCGACCCCGTGGGCCGGGGAGAGGGATCTTCCGGAGACGGTTGTTTTCCGCCATCCGTTGCCACCGCCGCCCCGAGATCACCTGGAGGTCGAGGAATCGGAGCTCCAGGGCGCCGAGCGCTGCGGCGATGATCAGGGCCAGGGCGAAGGTGCGGCGCCTCAGCGGCGACAGATCATCCCGGAGGTGGAGCATCAGCGGAGGCGGCCACGCCGGTAGCGGCGAACGCGGCCGGGGAGGTCCATGCCGAGGAGGAGGGCGGCCACGGCGCATAGGAGGCCGGTCCCCGCGGTCCCGGCGGCGATCTGGACCAGCGGCGGCGGAGCGGCGCGGCCCAGGGGGATCAGGGCGAGGAAGCGGAATCCGGCCACGAGGACCGTTCCCCCGGCGCCGAGCAGCCCCCAGGAAAGGGCGGAATGTTTGCCGACCCGCCGGACCGTCCATGCGACGATCAGGGCGGCCGCGCTCCAGGCGATGGCGCCGGGGCCGATGATCGGCTCGAAGAGAAGATCCCAGGCCAGGCCGAGACCCAGGCCCGTCAGGAACACGTGCTGCGTACGGTGTCGCATGGGAGGACCGACGACCCACACCATGGGGAGCAGGACTCCCTGCGCCCACGCGGGGAACACCGGCATTCCCAGGATCCACTGGACGACGAAGCTCAGCACCACGGCCACGGCGAGCTTCATGGCGTTGCCGCCCCATCAGGTGCGCCGCTCCAACCTCCGACCAGGACGACAACCTGGAGACGGGCGAGATCCACGGCCGGCACGGCCTCGACCACGAGGAAGGCCCCGGGCCCCTCGCGAACGCGAACCACCTTGGCCACCGGGATTCCCGCCGGGTACAGCCCGTCCACGCCGGTTGTGAGCAGCTCGACGCCCTGCACCATGGGGGCGCGCCGGGGAACGTACTCCACGCGCAGCGTCCTCCCGCCCGTTCCCACGGCAAGGCAGGGGGTTCTGTCGGGACCGCCCGCCACCGCGACGGCGGCGCCGGATCGGGAGATGGTCTCGATCCATGACCACCTCCTCCCGACGCGGACGACCCGCCCCACCAGCCCGGCGTCCGCGATGACGGGCATGTTCCGCCGGACCCCCCGGGGGGCTCCCGCGTCGATGGCAAGACGCCCGTCTCCCAGGGAACGGCGGATGCAGGTGGCGACGCTGGAGCTGAGGTCCAGGCGGGGGAAGCTCGAGACGATGCGGGAGGCCATGCGGTGCTGTTCCAGCTCGGCGGCGAGGAGGTGGAGGCGGGCCTGGGTGGTGGCCACGGTGCGCCGCAAGCGGCCGTTCTCGACGCTCAGCCGCCGGAAGTCGCGGAGGCCCCACAGGAGGTCGTCGGCCGACCGGACGGCGGCCTGCGCCGTCATTACAACCGGGGACACCGCCGTGCGGAGCCAGGAAACAAGGAGGATCTCGTGGCCGGTCCGGACCTGGGCGGCCGCCGCCAGCTCCAGCAACACCCAGACCAGCAGCACCTGGAGAGCGCGCGGACGGAAGGCCTGGCTGGAACGCGTCATGGCGCCTCAGGCGATGGCAATCTTCCGCAGGAGGTCGATGTTCGTCAGCATCATGCCGGTCCCCCGGGCGACGGCGGAGCCGGGATCCTCGGCGTGAGCCACCGGCAGCCCTGTCTCCTCGCGGAGGCGCTTGTCCAGGTTTTTCAACAGCGAGCCGCCCCCCGCCAGGATGATCCCCGTGTCCATGATGTCGGCCGAGAGCTCCGGCGGGGTGCGCTCCAGGGCGTTCCGAACGGCGTCGACGATGGTCGAGATGGTTTCCGCCAGGGCCTCACGGATCTCCTCGTCGGAGATCGTCAGGTGTTTGGGGACGCCCTCGACAAGATCCCGCCCCTTGATCTCCATGGTCAAGGGCTCCTCCAGGGGATAGGCCGATCCGATCTCCATCTTGATCTGCTCGGCCGAACGCTCCCCGATGAGGAGGTTGTACTTCTTCTTGATGTACTGGATGATCGCCTCGTCCATCTCGTTGCCGGCCACCCGCACGGATCGCGAGTAAACGACTCCCGCCAGGGAGATGACAGCCACATCCGATGTGCCACCGCCGATATCGACGATCATGTTCCCCGAGGGCTCCGTGATCGGAAGGCCGGCCCCGATGGCGGCCGCCATGGCCTGCTCGATCAGGTAGACCTCGCTGGCCCCGGCCTTGAGGGCGGTATCCTTGACGGCCCGCTTCTCTACCTGGGTAATCTCCGAGGGAACGGAAATGACGATCCGGGGCCGGATGAAGAGTGTGCGGCCATGGGCCTTCTTGATGAAGTAGTCGAGCATCCGCTCGGTCACCTCGAAGTCGGCGATCACGCCGTCCTTCATGGGCCGGATGGCCTCGATGTTGCCGGGCGTCTTCCCCAGCATCTCCTTGGCCCTGGCGCCCACCGCCTCGACCCGGTTTGTCACCCGGTTGCGGGCGACGATGGAGGGCTCCACGACCACGATGCCCCGCCCCCTGAGATAGACGAGTGTGGTGGCCGTCCCCAGGTCGATGGCCAGGTCGGACGAAAAAAAGCTCAGTAGCCCGGAAAGACGCATCAATAAACCTCCACGAAGACACGTTGACGCCGTTCGGTGCGGTTGCCCGCGGGGTCCACCGCCGCGACCACCAACTCGTTCCAACCGTCCGACGTCGCCTCGACGGCCTTCCGGAAATGACCGTTGGCGTCCACGTCGACCTTCTCGCCGTTGATGGTGACGGTGGCCCCCGCCTCGGTTTGACCTTCGACGATGAACAGCTGACCCATCTGGCGGGCCGGTTGGACCACGAGGTCCGGGGGCGTGTGATCCTCCATGGGCAGGTGCTGGGTTCCCCGTGTCAGACGGAACCGCCGGACCGAGCTCCAGTCGGACAGGGCGCCATCGGCGTCCACGGCGGCCACCCGCCAGTAGTAGGTACCCGGGAGGACGCCCTTGAGGCGGGCCTGGCTCTTGCTCAGCTCCCTGGCGTCCACATCGATGGAGCTGGGCAGGAAGCGGCGGGAGCGCGCCACCTGGAGCAAGGATCGCTGGCCCTGGGAAGAGAGCCGCCACACGAGCTCCAGGATCGGTTGCCGTTCGAGGTCAATGCGGACGTTGTTCTCCGGGGCCAGCAGCACGGGAGGCTCGGGAATCCGGCTCTTGGCCTCCAGGGTGCCGTCCTGGAGTGCAGCGACTCGCTCCTGTTGGCCCAGCAGAACCTCGGTCCCGCTCTTGGAACGAACCCGGGCGGACCCGGTGTAGGCCGCCACCAGCGTCCGATGGTCCTCGTGATCCACGTTGACAGCGACGCGGCTCTCCCTGGCGACCCGGGTCTCCGCACTGTCGGTGGTGACGGTGGACGAATTGGAGGATGTGTACACGTTGAGACGTCCGACGACCATGGTGACCTTGGCCGGGTTGCGGTGGTGTGGTTGATTGTGAATCTCCAGCAGCGAGTCCGGGGCGACCCGGTAGAGCGTTCCATCGGCGAACAGCACCTCTGCGGATCCGTCGCTCCCGGTTCGCAGGTAGTCGCCGTTGAACACCGGCATTCTCTCCCGTGCTTCCTCCCATGTGTTATGGCCGGCCCGCTGCACGTCCACCCGTCCCTGGAGGCTGAGGACCTGGCCGGCGCCGACCACCTCTCCGTCTCCGGCGCCGAGGAAGAACCGGAAGCGTTGATCGGCAGCGCGGGCCAGGGAGAGCGCCTCTTCCCAATGTTCGGCGCCGTAGGCCTGTTTGGCGTCCTCCAGCTGAGTGGCCGCCTCCTTGAACTCCCGGCGCCAGGTGGTGGGGATGTCCGCCGAAGCGGCCTTCTTCCGGCTCTGCTCGGCACGTTCAATGGCCCTGCGGGCCACGGTCTGGGGGGGTTGATGGAGCTGGAAATAGGCAAACGCCAGAAGGCTCACGGCCAGCAACCCGACAACCCCCAGAGCAACGACGCGCCGAATGGTGTTGATGCGAACAACCACCCAGTCGATTTCGATTCCCCGTGCCACCGTGGTCAGACCTCCAGCAGCCAAGGTACCACGACGCCGCGCTGCCGGGCAAGCGCAAGGGCTTCCCTGACAAGCCCTTGTCTCCTCGTGTGACCTGCCGCACACTGACCGGGAATGTGCCTCGGAAAGGGAGTGGCCGGAACGGCCGGCACGGAGGCCGTGCAGGGGTCCCCCGCCCCTTGGCCCCCGTGCCGGACGCCACGCGCCACCTCGCGGGCTCCGCCGGCCGGGGAGCGAGAGGTGCCCGAGGTCGGGAGCAACCGTGCCGAGCCACGACGGGAGAGAGCTGGGGTTGCTCCCATTCCGCTTCGATGTCCGGCACCCTCTCCCGGCTTCGGCCTCGGTCTCCATGCGGCCCCTTCCGGGACCTGCCGGGTGGCCTCCCCGATTGCGACGGCTCGACCTGCCCGCCGGGCGGCCCGGGGGACGCCGGGCCCTTTCCCGGCAGGGTGTTCCGCCGCGGCAGCTCGGACTCTTCGATGAACGGAAGCATCCAGCCCCCGGACCTGGCCCCGCGAGCCGTCGCGTTCCCGACGGTCCGTCCGGGCGGTCCAACGGCGTCCAGCTCTGCCGGCCACCCTACTGAACCGGCGCGGAAAGGCGGGCCATGCTCACAGCGAGCTTGAACCAGAACGGCCGGTCTTCGTAGAGGGAGGCTTGCACCTCGTGCGAGGCCGCAAAGTCGTCGACGAACATCCTTTCGACCTCGGCAGCAAAGGACCTGTCGGCAACGAAGGCGGTGATCTCGAAGTTGAGGCGGAAGGAGCGGTTGTCGAAGTTGGCGGTCCCCACCGACGCCACGGATCGGTCGATGAGCATGACTTTCTCGTGGAGAAAGCCTCTCTGGTACCGGTAGAACCGCACCCCGGTGCTCCTCGCCTCGGCGAAGTACGAGAAGGCCGAGAGGTACACCAGCAGGTGGTCGGGCTCGTTCGGGATCAGGATGCGGACGTCGACGCCCCGAAGGCCGGCCAGATGGAGGGCCGCCATCACCGCCTGGTCGGGCACGAAGTAGGGGCTCGATATCCAGATGCGCTCCCGGGCGGAGTTGATGGCCTGGACGAACATGAGCCCCGCCGTCTCGAGCGTGTCGGCCGGACCCGTGGGAATGACCAGCACATCGGCACCATTTTCCGCGAAGAGCCTTGGAGTCCAGTCGAGGTCGAGAACCGAGCTCGTCGCCCAGTGCCAATCCTCAACGAATGACAGCTGGACGGCCAGGGCGGCCGGACCCTCGATCCTGAGGTGGGTGTCTCGCCAGAGGCCCAGCGGTCCCTTGCCGAGGTATGCCTCGCCCACGTTGTGGCCGCCGATCCACGCCGTATGGCCGTCGACGACGACCACCTTGCGATGGTTGCGAAAGTTGATCTGGAAGCGGTTGCGGGGCCCCTTCCGGGTATGGAAGTCGAACATCTCGACCCCGGCCTCTCGGAGCTCCTCCACGTAGCTTCGGGGTAGATCGTGGGAGCCGACCTCGTCGTAGAGGAAGTGGACCCGGACGCCCTCCCGCGCCCTGGCGATGAGGCGTGCCTTGAGCGCACGGCCGAGCTCGTCGTCCTTGACGATGAAGAACTGCACCAGCAGGTAGCTCCGGGCCGCCTCGATTCCCTCGAAGATGCTGGCGAAGGTCGCCTCACCGTCGATGAGGAGCTCCAGGGTGTTGCCCTGCAGCGTGGGTATCTCGGCCAGCGCTTCGGCGGCGCGGAGAGCACCTGTCTCCACACCCTCTGCACGAAGCCTTGCGGATCTCCCGGCCGCTTTCTCGACCAGATGCTGGATTTTGCGATCACCGGCCCGCCGGGCCGTCACGTACCCCTGAAACCTGCTGCGACCGAGGATCCAGTACGCCGGCACCGCGATGTAGGGAAAGGTGTTGAGGGACACCGCCCACGCGATGGCCCCCTGCGAGGTCCGTGTGCTCATCACTGCGTGGATCGAGGAGACGAACCCGACCAGGTGAAAAGAAACCATGACGATGGTGACAGTCATCCTCGGTCCCACTCTCTTGTGGATTCTCTTCTCGACCGGGAGTATACATGGCACGGCCGAAGCGGATTGTGGTCTTCTGCGGCCTCCACGGGAAGAAGCCGCGGGCCCGGGCGGCGTGATCGGCTTGCGCGGTCGTCGGCGCTCGGCTACACTGCGCTGTCCGGACGCAAGGCGTGCGGCGGTGGAGGAGATGATGGCTCTCAAACTGATGCGGGACAACCTCAAGCACCTCAAGTGGATCTTGTGGTTCGTGGTACTTGTCTTCGTTCTCTTGGTGTTCGTGGACTGGGGAACGGGCCGGCAGCGGGGCGGCCGCGAGGGAGCGGCGATCCGGATTGGGAACAAGGTCTACACGGAGCAGGAGTTCCTCCAGGAGCTGCGCTCCAACGAGAATCGCATGCAGCGGATCTACGGCAAGCAGTGGAGCCAGATCCGGAACCAGATCAACCTGGCGGAGCAGACCGCACAGCAGTTGATCCAGCGGCAGCTCCTGGTGGATGAGGCCCGGCGGGCCGGGCTGGTGGTCTCGGATCGCGAGGTGCAGCAGCAGATCCTCTCCTACCCGGGCTTCACCCGGGAGGATGGGAGCTTCGTCGGGGACGCCATGTACAAGCGGATCCTCCGGGCGAACCAGATGACGCCGGACCGCTTTGAGACGCAGGTCCGCGACGATCTGTTGATCCAGAAGCTCCAGGATGTGTTGCGGCAGGGGGTCCTCCTGACGGGCGCCGAGGTGAAGGCCGAGGTTCGCCGCCAGCGGGAGAGTGCGGACTTCGATCTGGTGCTCGTGGGCCTGCAACCCTTCCTCGGGAAGGTCTCGGCGACGGACGCAGAGGTCAAGGCCTACTACGAGGCCCACAAGGCCGAGCTTCGCCGGCCCGAGCAACGCGTCATCCGCTACCTGGTGGTGGACACCAACACCTTGCGGCGGCTTCTTCCCGTGAACGACAAGGAGATTGCCTCGTACTACAAGGACCACATGGACGAGTTCAAGGAGCAGGAGCAGGCCCACGCGGCTCATATCCTCATCCGGATTCCCGCCAACGCCGGCGCGGAAGCCGAGGCCCGCGCCAAGCTGACGGCACAGCAGGTGGCCAAGCTCGCGCGCAGCGGCGCCGACTTCGCGACGCTGGCCAAGAAGTATTCGGAGGATCCCGGTTCCAAGGACAAGGGCGGTGATCTCGGCTGGTTCGAGCGTGGCCGCATGGTCAAGGAGTTCGAGGACGCCGTGTTCGGTCACAAACCCGGCGAGATCGTCGGGCCCATCAAGTCCCAGTTCGGATACCACATCATCAAGGTCGAGGGGTTCCGCCCGGCCCGTGTGCGTCCCCTCGCCGAGGTCAAGGACCAGGTGAAGTTCAAGCTGCTGGAGAGCCGGGCGGCGGCGGAGGGCGAGAGCCGGGCCGCAGCGCTCGCTCGCCGGGTCGAACGGGAAAAGCCCACCACCGATGCGGCGTGGGACAAGCTGGCCTCCGAGGATGAAGCGGTCAACTCCTTCGTCTCGCCGCCCTTCGGGGCAAAGGACATCATTCCGGGAGTCGGCCAGAATCCCGAGCTCAGCAAGGCGGTCTTTGCGGCCAAGGTCGGCGACATCGGCGGGCCGGTACCGATCTCTCGCGGATGGTTGATCTGGCAGCTCAAGGAAATCCATCCGGAGGGTGTTCCGCCGCTGGACGAGATCAAGGACAAGGTGGCCGGGTCGGTTGTCCGGGAGAAGGCCCTCCAGATGGCCGGAGAGAAGGCCGCCGAGCTGGCCGCCGCGTGGAAATCGGGCAAGGACATCAAGCCGCTGGCCACGAAGATCGGCGCCAAGGTAACCCCCGTCCGGAGCCACAAGCGGGGCCAGCCGATTCCGGGCGTCGGGCCCTCCAACACCCTGGACGAGGCAGTGTTCGGTGCCGCCACCGGCGAGGTCGTCGGTCCGGTCACCCTGCCCGGGCACGGCGTGGCCGTGGCCAAGATCGTCGCCCTGACGGTGTTGAGCCCCCAGGAGCTTCAGGCGGCCCTGGCCCCGACGCGAAAGAGCTTGGAGGACCAGCGTGTCAACAACCTGATCGGCTCCATTCTCGAGGAACGCCGGCGCAACACCCCCATCACGGTGGATCAGAAGCTGATCGATCGGTTTGCGCCGCAGAAGCAAAGCGGATGATCCCGTGATTGGCCGACTCGAAGGCCGGCTGCACCAGGTGGGACCCGGCGAGGTGATCGTCGACGCCGGGGGGGTCGGCTGGCTGGTTCGAATCGGGCTCAGGACCTTCGAGGGTCTGACGGGCAAGAGCTCGGTGGCCCTGTGGACACACACCCTGGTCCGTTCCGATGAGATCACGCTCTACGGTTTTCCAAGCCGTGAGGAGCTGGAGATGTTCCAGCGCCTGATCGCCATCGCCGGCGTCGGCCCAAGGACAGCCCTGGCACTGCTGTCCGGCATGACGCCCGAGGAGCTGGCCGCAGCTGTGGAGGGAGGGGATGCCCCGCGGCTGCGGCGCGTTCCCGGCGTTGGCCAGAAAACCGCGGACAGAATCGTCCTGGAGCTCAGGGGACGCCTCCCGGCTGGCGGCGGCCCGTCCAGCGGTGACGTGGTGGGCGACGCGGTCTCGGCCCTGATCAACCTCGGCTACTCGGCGCGGGAATCCCAGCGGGCGGTTCGCACGGCGGCCACCCGGCAACCGGCGGCCGACCTTGCCGGACTCCTCCGGGTAGCCCTCAAGCTGCTCAACGCGACACCATGAGCGAGGATGTGCTCCGCCCAGAGGCCGCGCCTGACGAGGGGAGATTCGAAGAGAGCCTGCGGCCAAGGGCGCTGTCGGAGTTCGTCGGTCAAAGCCAGCTGAGGGCCAACCTCGCGGTGTTCATCACCGCGGCGCGGGATCGCGGGGAAGCCCTGGACCACGTGCTTCTGGCCGGCCCTCCGGGACTGGGCAAGACCACGCTGGCGCAGATCATAGCGGTGGAGATGGGCGCGGAGATCCACCACACCTCGGGACCGGTGCTCGAGCGGGCCGGCGACCTGGCGGCTCTGATGACGAACCTCCAGGAGGGAGACGTTCTCTTCATCGACGAGATCCACCGCCTGGGTCCTGCCGTGGAGGAGATCCTCTACCCGGCCATGGAGGATTTCGAGCTGGACCTGGTCATCGGGCAGGGTCCGGCCGCCCGTTCCGTACGCCTGGCGCTCCCCCGCTTCACGCTGGTGGCGGCGACGACCCGCATGGGCCTGCTGACGGGCCCGCTACGGGACCGCTTCGGGATCGTGCACCGCCTGGGCTTCTACCACGCGCCGGAGCTCGAGACCATCGTCAAACGTTCGGCGCGGATCCTGGGGATCGCCATCGATGGCGACGCCGCCTCGGAGATCGCGCGGCGCGCCCGGGGTACGCCGAGGATCGCCAACCGGCTGCTCCGGCGGATCCGCGACTTCGCCCACCACCTCAAGACCGACGGGGTTACCCTGGAGGCAACGCGCTGGGGCCTGGAGCAGATGGAGGTGGACGGCGTCGGCCTCGACTCCGTGGACCGCCACTTCCTGATGACGATCATCGAGGTCTACGGCGGCGGTCCGGTGGGGCTCAAGGCCATCGCCGCGTCCATGGGAGAGGACCAGGGAACCCTGGAGGACATCCACGAACCCTACCTGCTCCAGATCGGCTTTCTCCAGCGGACCTCGCGGGGCCGGATGGTGACGCCCAGGGCGCTGCGCCACCTGGGTCTCAAGGCCCCGAACACCGGCCCGCTGTTCGAGGACGGGGTGTGAGGCGGACACTTCCCCTGATCTTCTCGCCGGTGTCCGGCAGGGGCCGGTTGCTCAAGAGGCTCCCGAGGGTTCGTGCGAAGGCCGAAGAGCTGGGCTTCGATCTCCGGCTTCTCAAGACCCGGGCCCCGGGTCACGCCACCGAGCTCGCCGCCCGCTGCGCCGCCGAGGACGAGGAGCTGGTCCTCGCCTACGGCGGTGACGGGACCTACAACGAGGTGGCTGCGGGCCTCCTGGGCACGTCCACGGCCATGGCCATGTTGCCGGGCGGCACGACCTCCGTGCTGGCCTACGAGCTGGAGATCCCCCGCGCGGCCGAGCTCGCCTTGGAGGCCCTTCTTGGCGGTGAGGACCGGCCCATGCGCTGTGGCAGGACCGACCGGGACCAGCTCTTCCTGATGATGCTCTCGGCCGGTCCCGACTCGGTGGTCCTCGACCGGCTGGATACGGGGCTCAAGCTGCGGGGTGGCAAGCTGGCGATCGCCCTCCAGGCGCTCCGGGAGCTCGGCCGAGGGTCCGTGACAGCCATCCGGGCGACAGCGGGACCCTGGAGCGAGACGGGTGGCTGGGCCATCGTGGGCAACATCCGGTGCTACGGCGGCCCCTACCACGCGACACCAGGGGCGGACCCGTTCTCGGATGATCTCGAGCTCGTTCTCCAACGGGGGATCGGCTGGCGGGCGGCCGTGCCCTTCTTCTTCGGCATCGCCCGGGGCCGTCACCTGGAACGCCGCGATGTGGTGCGCCGCCGGGTGCGGCAGCTGCGCCTGGAACCGGCCGTGCCCGGGGAGCGGGTCCCCTACCAGATCGACGGCGATCCGGCCGGAGAGCTCCCCGTGGAGATCTCCATGGCGCCGGAGCCCCTCTGGGTCCGGCTTCCCCTTCGCCCCGGAGCCTGAGCTCGCCGGGTCCTGCCGGTGCGGCCTCCTCAGCCGCCGAGCCCTTCGAACAGGGCGGTCGAGATGTAGCGCTCGGAGGTCGAGGGGGCGACGAAGACGATGCGGCGGCCCTGGTATTGGGGACGGGCGGCCAGTTGAAGGGCCGCAGAACAGGCCGCGCCGGTGGAGATGCCCGCCAGGATCCCCTCCTCGGCCGCCAGACGCCGGGCGGTGGCGAAGGCGTCGTCGCCGTCGATCTGGATCACCTCGTCGATCAGGTCGACATCGAGGTTGTCCGGTATGAATCCCGCGCCGATGCCCTGGATCGGATGGGGGCCGGGCTGACCTCCGGAGATGACGGGCGAAGCCGACGGCTCCACCGCGACGATCCGGACCGCGGGCTTTCGGGCCTTCCAGAACCGCCCGACACCGGTCAGCGTGCCGCCGGTTCCGACACCGGCGACGAAGATGTCCATGCCGCCGTCGGTATCGCGCCACAGCTCCAGGGCCGTGGTGGCCTCGTGAACTGCGGGGTTTGCGGGGTTGGAGAACTGGTCCGGGACGGCGGCGTCGGAGGTCTCCTGGAGAATCTCCTGGGCGCGCGCCTTCGCCCCGGCCATGCCCTGGTCGGCCGGCGTCAGCTCCAGCCGGGCGCCAAGCAGGCGAATGACTCGCCGGCGCTCCATGGAGACCGAGTCGGGCATGGTCAGGATGCAGCGGTACCCGCGGGCCGCAGCCACCATGGCCAGGGCGATGCCCGTGTTCCCCGAGGTGGGTTCGATGATGGTGGAACGGCCGGGCACGAGCCGGCCGTCCCGCTCCAAGGCGTCCACCATGGCGACCCCGATCCTGTCCTTGACGGAATGACCCGGGTTGAAGAACTCGAGCTTTGCGAAGACGGTGGCCCCAAGACCGGCCGCCAGCCGGCCGAGTTGCACCAGAGGCGTGTTGCCCACGAGATACCGGACGTCCGAGGCAATATGCATGACAGACTCCTTTCCAACTTCAACATCGGAGGATACCGGTTACTTCCATGTTCTCACAACCGTGCCCGGGATCGCCATGGGTTACAATGAGCCCGGAGGTGGCTATGGGCTTTCTCGAGGAGCTCCAGGACCGTGCCAGGAGCGCCGGTGGACACGTCGTTCTCCCCGAAGGTCAGGATCCACGGGTGGTGGAGGCGGCGGGCGTTCTTCAGGCCCGGGAGATCTGCCGGGTCACCCTGCTCTGCCCTTCCGGCGACCGGCGGGATGAACATGCCACCCTGGCCTCGCACGGGGTGGAGGTGGTCGATCCGGCGACCGATCCCCGGCGCGAAGCGCTGGCGGCACACCTGGCCGAGCGGCGGCGCTCCAAGGGCATGACCCTCGAAGCGGCCCGCGAGCAGGTGGTCGACCCCCTGTACTTCGCCGCGGCCCTGGTGGCGACCGGAGAGGCTTCCGGCTCGGTCGGGGGCGCCGTCAGGACGACGGCCGACTCGGTGCGGGCGGCCCTGCACTGCATCGGACCGAAGCCCGGCCTGAAGACCGTTTCCTCGTGCTTCGTCATGGTCCACCCCGATTCCAGATGGGGTAACGGCGGCGTCATGGTTTTTTCCGACTGTGCAGTGGTTCCCGACCCCGACCCGGTGGCGCTTGCAGAGATCGCCATGGCCGCGGCCGCCAGCTTCCGGAGCATCGTCGGGGAGACGCCGCGCGTCGCCCTGCTCTCCTTCTCCACCAAGGGCAGCGCCGAGCACCCGCTCGTCGACAAGGTGCGCATGGCCGTGGCGGAGCTCGAACGGCGCGAGCCGGGGTTCGAGCTCGACGGCGAGCTGCAGCTGGACGCCGCCCTGATCGACAGTATTGGCGCCCGCAAGGCGCCGGGCTCCCCCGTGGCCGGACGCGCCAACGTCCTCGTTTTTCCCAACCTCGATGCGGGGAACATCTGTTACAAGGCCACGGAGCGGCTCGGCGGCGCGCGGGCTCTGGGTCCGCTGCTCCAGGGACTGGCGCGGCCAGCCAACGACCTGAGCCGGGGCTGCTCGGCCGCAGATATCGTGGAAACGGCCTGCCTGACGCTGTTACAGGCGGCCGAGGGGGAGGCTCGATGAGAACCCTGGTCATCGGCTCGGGCGCGCGGGAACACGCCATCGTCCATGCGCTCCGGCGCTCGCCGAGCGTCCGGGAGATCTACGCCGCACCGGGAAACCCCGGTATCGCCGAGGCGGCTGACGTCCTTCCCATATCGGTGGACGATCTGCCGTCGCTGGCCGAGGCCGCGGCCGATCTGAGAATCGACCTGACGGTGGTCGGCCCGGAGCTTCCCCTGGCGCTGGGAATCGGGGACACCTTCGCCGGGCGGGGGATGCGGCTCTTCGGACCCACGAGCCACGCCGCCCAGCTGGAGGCCAGCAAGGTCTTCGCCAAGGAGTTTTGCCTGCGGAACGACATCCCCACTGGGCGGGCCCGCGTGGCACGATCCCGCGACGAGGCGGCGGCGGCCGTCCGGGAGATCGGTCTTCCCGCGGTGCTCAAGGCGGACGGCCTCGCGGGCGGCAAGGGCGTGCTGATCGCCTCCGATCAGGAGGCGCTGGACGAGGCCCTGGCCGTGTTCTACGAGGAACGAAGGTTCGGGGAGGCCGGTGAAAAGGTCCTCGTGGAGGAGTTTCTCGAGGGCGAGGAGCTTTCCTTCATGGTCATCAGCGATGGCCGGCGTTTCGTTCCCCTGGCAACATCACACGACTACAAGCGGGCTCTGGACGGCGACCAGGGGCCCAACACCGGCGGCATGGGCTCCCATTCTCCCGCGGTCCTGGCTTCCGGACTGGGACGGGAGATCATCGAGAGCGTCGTACGGCCGACCATTGCGGGGATGGAGGCCGAGGGCAGGACCTACCGCGGTGTCCTCTACGTGGGCCTGATGCTGACCGCCGAGGGCCCGAGGGTGCTGGAGTTCAACTGCCGCCTCGGCGACCCCGAGGCCCAGTCGATCCTTCTGCGGCTCGAAGACGATTTCGGTCTCGCCCTCAAGGAAGCGGCGGACGGCAACCTCAGCCGGGGGGCGTTCTCGTGGCGGCGCGAGGCCGTCGCCTGCGTCGTGCTGGCGGCCCACGGCTATCCGGGAAAGGTCCGGAGGGGCGATGTGATCACCGGGATCGACGACGCCCTGACCATGCCCCGTGTGACGGTCTACCAGGCCGGGACGGCCCGTGACGACCAGGGACGGTTGGTGACCGCCGGCGGCCGCGTGCTCTCGGTCTGCGGGCGTGGCGCCAACCTGGCAGACGCAGTGTCGACGGCCTACGCGGGGGTCGAGAGGATCCACTTCGAGGGCAAGACGTACCGCACGGACATCGGTGCGGACAGCCTCGCTCGTCTCGGGGGAAGCTGATGGAAACGATCGACGTGGCCGTGCTGATGGGCTCGGCCAGTGACTGGCCGGTGGTCAAGCCGGCGGTTGAGGTGCTCCGGAGCCTTGGGCTTCGTTTCGAGGTCCACGTCAGCTCGGCGCACAGGACGCCGGAACGAACGGTCGAGCTCGTACGGCGGGCCGAGGAGGCGGGAGCACGGGTCTTCATCTGTGCCGCCGGGATGGCGGCCCACCTGGCGGGCGCCGTGGCGGCGCTGACGACCCGGCCCGTGCTGGGCGTTCCGCTTCCGGGCGGCGTTCTCGACGGTGTCGACGCGCTTCTCTCCACGGTGCAGATGCCTCCGGGCATACCCGTGGCGACCTTTGCCGTCGGCGCCGCCGGCGCGAAGAATGCGGCGCACTTCGCCGGCCAGATCATCGGGCTCGAGAATCCCCGCGCGGCTGCCGCGGTGGCCGAGGTGCGTCGTCGCGGGGCGGCCAGGGTCGAGGCCGGTGAGGCGGCCGTCGCCGACGACCTTCGAGGCACCCAATGAGCAGCGCCCTGTGCCAGCTGACCGTGCCGGATACCGGAGACGGCTGGGTGCCCGTGATCGTCGACCCGGACACGTCTCCCCTGCCCTGCCGCCGCGGCGACTTCCAGCTCCTCCACCAGGAGCGCGTCGTCGTTGAAACCCCGGACGGCACCTTCATCGGGCAGGTCTCTCTCTTCTGTACCCCCGTGCTCAAGGCGCCGGAGGTCCGGTCGGGGCGGATTCTCCGGCGGCCCACCGAGGAGGATCTCTCGCGGGAGCGGAACGCCGGTGAGGTCGCCGTCGAGATCGAACGGTACCTCAAGTCACGGGTCACGGAGCTCGGCCTGGACATGCGGCCCCTGAAGGTCCGGATTCCACTGGTCGGATCGCGAGCCGTGATCTTCTTCTCCTCGGAGCAGCGCGTGGACTTTCGGCGGCTGGTGCGGGAGCTGGCGCGGCGCTTTCGCCGCCGGATCGACATGCGGCCCCTCGGTGTCCGCGACGGGGCGAAGCTCGTCGGAGCCCTGGGTCCCTGTGGGCGGGGTCTTTGCTGCGTCACCTTCATGAACAGGTTTCATTCGGTGACCGTACGGATGGCCAAGCGCCAGAATCTCAGTTTGAACCCCACCAAGATCTCCGGCATGTGCGGCCGCCTGATGTGCTGCCTGGCCCACGAAGTGGATCAATACCCCAAGCCGCAACGGCGGTAGCCGGCCCCGGGCCGCAGCTCGTGGGCAATCGATGGAGTGGGCCCGTATCCGGGGTCAATGACCGATCGTTCCCAGGGGCTCGTTGCCCCGGGTGCGGGGAATGCGGTATGATGATCGCAGGGTAACCTTTGAAGAACGGTGGCGCGGGAGTTGCATGGCTTCGAGTAGGTGCCGGGCCGTCGTGGGCCGAAATTCTATCGAGGGTATACGCTGGGGAGATGCCACATGTCCGAACGCAAACTGATCCGTCCCTCGCTGGGTGAAATGATGGAGCGCTATCCCACCCGATCAGCCACGCGCAGGAAGCAGGTGCCTGCCGAGCAGACAAACGCTGAGAACTTCTATTATCTCAAGCAGATGCAGGCCAAGACCCCGATGATTGTCGTGCTGGTGGACGGCACCGAGCTCAACGGGTGGATCGAGTGGTACGACAAGAACTGCATCAAGCTCAACCGGAACGATGCCCCCAACCTCGTCCTTTTCAAGCATTCGATCAAGTTCATGTTCAAGGAGGAGGAGCTCCGGAACCGGCGGCGCCGGAGGACACCCCCGCCGCGTCGTTGAGGCGCAACTGTGCCGCGCTGGCGCATCCGGGCACGAGTGGCATATCCGGTCCGAAGCGGATCATGGTGGCAGCTCCCGGCCGGTCCGGAGCCGATTATCAATCCGTCGATTCCCGGGGCTGGAAGATGTGCCGGAGCATGGCCGAGGGCGGCATCAGGCGCGGTTGGCCGAATACCTCCGCTGGAAGATCACGGGCGAGGTGCAACGCCCGGTGGGTGATGTAGGCGAAGTTGTCGCGGATCCGCGTGGCACCCCGGCTGCTGTACATGCGGTTGAGCACCTCGAGCTGGGCCGTGAAGGGATCCGGGCCGTCGAGGCCGGCAAAGACGTCGCGGGCTGCTGCCTCCCCGGGAGTGAAGTCGTCCCTGGTCGGGAGGCCGAGGAGGGAGGCTTCCAGGCGCTCGAGCTCCTCCAGGACGGGGTTGCCGGCCCGCCGTACCGGTTGTCGCGGAGCGTCCAGAATGATCGGGTGGCCCTGGCAGTTGGCGCGGTGAACGGCGGGGTCCTGGACGATCCAACCGAGGTTCGTGATGGTCAGCCGGCGGGACACGTGGTCGTGAAGGTGCTCGACGAAGGGGCGAACCGCTGTCTCCCAGGACTCCTCGATGCCGTTGAACATGTTGAGAACGAAGTAGACGCCGAAGCCGTGGATGACCTCCCGGATGGGCCGAAGATAGGGGTTCGTCCCGAGAGAATGCTCGAGGTCGATGAGGAAGGCATCCAGGTTCTGAAGCTCCTCGACGTAGACGTCCTCCACCTGGTCGAGCAGCTCGTTGACCAGGCGGTGCTGCTGGAATCCACCATGTCCGGCGAAAAGCGGGGATTCCTTGGCGAAGACGAAGCGGAGCTTGCGGAAGAGCAGGCTCCGGACGATATTGGCGGCCGCCAGCGTGGCCGCCGGGTGGTGGGGTGTGAAGATCAGGATGCCGGAGTTGGAGAGGGGAAGAAAGTCCAGCACGTGTCCGTCGAGGCCGGCCCTGAGGTCGAGGATGATGAAGGAAGCGGGGAGCTCGTTGAGCGCGGCCATCAGACGCCACCGCGCGGTCTCCCCCATGGAGCTGATCTCCTCGATGGTGTGACGTGGGGCGGCGATGACGCCGAAATCGCCGTACAACCCCTCGGGGTCCATGTGCCGGTCAAGGACCGTGATGCAGTCCTCGAGGGCGGCCCCGCGGCGGAAGTAGTGGTAGAGGTCCTTCTTGACCTCCAGGTCCAGCGTGCTGCGAATCGAGGAGGTGCCGGTATCCAGATCCACCAGGATGGTGGGCGCCACGCGCGACAGGGCCAGGGCGAAGTTGATGGCAAAGGTCGTCTTCCCGACCCCCCCCTTGCCGGAAGCCACGGTGAGGATGCGCCGGACCACTAGAGCTTCCCGGTCGACCAGGGACCGGCCTCGCCGAGATCGTGGAGGATCCTGCTGACCACGAGGTCGAGCGCCACGGTGTTGTGTCCGCCCTCGGGAATGATCACATGTGCCCAGCGTTTGGAGGGCTCGACGAACTCCAGATGCATGGGACGTACGGTCGTCGTGTACTGCTCGATCACACCCTCCACGGTCCGTCCCCGTTCCCTCATGTCCCGGATCAGCCGGCGGATGAAGCGGATGTCGGCGTCGGTGTCGACGAAGATCCGGACATCCATCAACCGTCGGAGCTCCGCTTCGGCCAGGACGAGGATCCCCTCGACCAGAACGATGGGCCGGGGCTCCATCCACTCCACCTCGGCCCGGCGGGCGTGCCGCGAGAAATCGTACACGGGAAGCGGCGCCGGGCTCCCGGAGCACAGGAGCGTGAGATGCTCGACCATCAGCGAGGTCTCCAGGGCGTCCGGATGGTCGAAATTATGGTGCAACAGCTCCTTGGGGTCCAAAGAGGAGAGGTCGTGGTAGTAGCGGTCATGGGTGATGACGGCGACGCGCTTGGGCCCGACGCGGCGGACGATTTCCCGGGCGACGGTGGTCTTCCCGGACCCGGTACCTCCGGCGACGCCCAAAACCAAGGGTGTCATGGCCGGAGGTGGTACGGGGGAATCGTCAGCCCCCCACGGGGTCCCGGAGCCAAAACGGCGGCGTTGTTCAGTGTCGTCACCTGGTCTACAGGTACTTCAACGTTTCCTTGACACCGTCGGCCTGCGGGCCGTTGGGTGCCACCTCGAGGTAATGGAGGAGCTTGGCCTTGGCACCGGCCATGTCGCCGGTTCTCAGGAGGAGCATGCCGTACTCATACACACACTCCGGATAGTCGGGGTCGACCTTGAGGCATTTCTCCAGAAGGGGCCGGGCGTGCGTGTCATCCATCTTGTTGAGGTACTGCGCGGCCTCGTTGAAGATGGTCGCGGGGTCGTCCGGGTTGAGCTGCTTGTAGCGGTCCATGTACGCCTCGGCATCCTTGGTCTTGCCCAGCGCCTTGGAAGCGTTGATGGCGGCGGCGAGGCATTCGACGGACTCATCGTCCAGCTCGAGGCACTTCTTGGCCTCGCGCAATGCAAGCTCGTTCTTTCCAGCGGCGATGTCCAGGTTGGCCAGCGCCTCCCAGGCGTTCTGGAGATCGGGCTTGGCCTTGACGGCCTCCTCGAGCTTGGCGTGAGCGCCCTCCTTGTCCCCTTTCTCCAGGAGGGCCTTGGCCTCCTCGACCTGCTTGTAGCCCGGTTGCTCGAGCAGCTTCTTTTCCTCGAGCTTGACCATCTCTTGCTGGGTCTTGAGGGTGAAGGTGAACTCGTTGTTCGTGCTGCCGATGGGAACCTTGAACGGTTCTTCGTACGGGTTGAAGCCGGGAGCCTCCACGTGGAACTTGTAGTGCCGGGTGGCGTCGAGGATGACCGTGGAAAACTCACCCTTCTTGTTGACCTTGAGCACCTTCTTGTACCCTTCGATCGCATCGCAGGTGATGGTGATGACCGCGTCGGGGATGGGGTTGCCCGAGCTGTCCACCACGGTGCCCCTGATACGGGCCTGGGCACCCGCGAACACCAGAACGCTACCGAATAGCGCGATGGTCAAGATTGTTGTGACCGTTCTCCGGAATCGTGTCATGAAGACCTCCCTGGCGCCGCTGCGCACGGGTCCAGGATACCCCGTTTTCACTGGCGCCTCAATGGATGAAGGGCCGATCCTGCAAAGGAATCAGCTCAGGGCCTGCCACCGACCCCGAGCATGGCGCGCAGAACGTGCTTGGCGACGGTCGGGTTTTCCCGGAGGCGGCGGGTGGAGTAAGGGTACCAGTCCTTGCCGAAGGGTACGTACACGCGGAGCCGATGGCCGTGATCGAGGATAATACGCCGCAACTCGGGATCCACCCCCAACAGCATCTGGAACTCGTACTGGTCGCGGTCCAGGCCCAGCCGGTCGACGGTCATCATGCCGGCCCAGACGAGGTGCTCATCGTGGGTGGCGATGCCCACGTACGCTCCCTGCGAGAGCAGCTTGTCCAGGGCGGCCACGTAGTTGGCCCGGATGGTGTCGAAGTCCTTCCAGGCGATGGTCCGCGGCTCCCTGTAGATACCCTTGCACAGGCGGATGTTCGGCCCCATGGGGAGCAGCTCGCCGATATCGGAGAGCGTGCGGCGCATGTAGGCCTGGAGGACCGTACCGACGTTTCCGAAGCGGTCCTGGAGTGTGCGGTAGGCCCGGAGGGTGGCGTCGGTACAGCTGTGGTCCTCCATGTCGATGCGCACGAAGTTGCCGTGGTGGCTGGCGCGCTCGGCAATGGTCGCCATGTTCTCCAGGCAGAACCCCTCGTCGATCCGCAATCCGAGAAGGGTCGGCTTGATGGAAACGTTGCAGTCGAGCCCGAGCTCCTCGATGGTGTCGAAGATACGGACGTACTCCCTGACGGCCGCCTCGGCCTTGGCCCGTTCCGTGACCTCCTCGCCCAGAAGGTCGACGGTTGCCATGGCGCCTTCGCCGTTGAGCTTCCGGATGACGGCCACGGCGTCATCCAGCGTCTCGCCGGCCACGTAACGGCTGGCCACCTTGCCGACGACGAGCTTGGGGATCAGGGGAAGGCCGTGTTTGATCAGGGAGTCGAAAAGGCTCATACCACCTCCACACTCACATGGCAGCCGTCAGGACGCAAACGTGAACCTCGGCAGCCCCGTCGCTCAGGAGCGCACCGCAGGCCCGCCGGATTGTACTACCGGTCGCCATGACATCGTCCACCAGGAGGATCTTGGCCCCGCGAGCCATCCCCCGGCCGGTCAACGCGCGCGCCGGAAGATCCAGCCGCTGCGCCCGGGACCGCGTCGCCTGCCGGCCCAATCCGCGCCGTTTCAGCAGACGGGCCGTGGGAAGCTCGAGCGCCCGGGCCGTTTCGTGCGCCAGGAGCCTCGCCGCGGACCAACCGCGACGGAGGCGGTGGTAGGGATGGGTGGGAACCCAGGTGACGGCGTCGATGTGGCGCAGCCAGGGCATCGGCGCCGCAGCAGCTGCCAGCCGGAGGCCAAGGGGGCGGGCCAGCTCATCGTGCCCGTGGTGCTTGAGCGCCAGGAGGGCACGGCGCAGGGTTCCGTCGTAGACGCCCCAGACCGTCGTGCTGTCCTGCGGCGGGTGCCTCTCCTGACAGACGAGGCACTCCACCTCCCAACCCTCGCTGGGCGCGCCACAGCGCGGACAGCTCCGGGATCGGGCAGCACCGTGCTCCAGCAGGCGTGGCAGAGCCCCCGCTCGTGGCCGCCGAGCGGTGCCGAGCAGACGGCGCAGACGGCCGGAAACAATGCCCCATGGAGCGTGGAGAGAGTGGATGAGACCGGCACGGCCAGCATGCTACCAGAAGGCACGGAGCCGTGAAGGCGCTGCTGGGCCCCAGGCCGGGGCTCTGGGCGGTGGCGGGGGGAGAGGGCCGGTCGATTCCGAAACGCCCCCGCGCATGGTCCGCCCGCCACGGGCCGCTTCGCCCAGGCGCCGGAGCTCCCCTCGCGCGGCGCTCCTCGATGTCATGGCGAGGGGACGCTGCGATCTCCGGGAAGGACCCTCGTGTCCTGGCGGTCATGGCGTGCGGTAGGGTGTCGCGTATACTTTTCCCATGATGGTGCGGCACGGTTCGTTGCAGGTGGAGACCGCGGGCCACGGACACGTCTACGACCTCAGCTCGGAGGTGGAGAAGTGGCTCTTCATGGAGCGGGCGAAGGACGGGCTTCTCACGGTGACGGTGCCGGGATCGACGGCGGCCATCACGACCATCGAGTTTGAGAGCGGAGCGTTGCAGGATCTCCAGGAGGCGCTGGAACGGATCGCGCCCTCGAACCGGAAGTATCACCACGACCGGCGCTGGGGGGACGGCAACGGGTTTTCGCACCTCAGGGCCGCCCTCCTGGGCCCCTCGCTCTCGGTGCCGGTGGCGTCAGGCCGGCCGGTGCTGGGAACCTGGCAGCAGGTGGTGCTGGTGGAGTGCGACAACCGGCCGAGGAGCCGGCGGGTCGCCCTGTGCTTCGTGGGAGAGGGTTGATGCCGCATCTGGACCTGGCGGGCTGGCAGCCCCTGGAAACCATGGCGCAGGCCTTCGAGCCCTCAGTGGAGCGGTGGGGCCGTGCGGTGCTCAAGACCAGCGGCTGGTGGCGCCGCCACGACGGCCTGGCGCTGCTCGTGGAAGGAGTGATCGTCGAGTACTCGCGCCCGCTGCATCCGGTCGCCTTCATCGGCAAACACCACGAGGACACCGCCGTGCGCCTGTGGCCAACGGTACCGGTGGAACGAACCCGGGCGGTCCAGCGCTGGCTGGCACTGCTGGCATCGCGGCTCCAAGAGCAGGGCCTCGGTCCGGTGATCCGGACCAACCTGCAGCCGGAAATACTGGAACGCCTGGATCTCAGCATCGGCGACGGCGTTATTTGAGAGCGTCGTTGAGCTCCTGCAGCTGCTCTCGCTGGGATTGTTCGATGTTGTCCAGCCGGTCCTGGATCCCAGCCACCGGCCCCTGGGCCGCGGGTTCTCCCGCCAGGGCGCGCTTGGCGGACTCGAGGCGCCATCGCGCCCGCTGCAGGTGGTAGTCACTGGGCTCCAAGGCGTAGGCCCGGAGCTCGTCCGCTGCCGCGCGGATGGAGACCGCCACGTGGAGCTCGGCGCCGCCCGACGGGGCGGCCTCCGCCCACGAGGCCGCTTTCCGGGCGATGGCCCCAAGCTCGTCTCGGGCCGCCGCGATGGAGGAAGGATCCGCCAGCAGACGTTCCATGATCGCGATGGCCCGGCCGGCGGCGGAGCGGTCGAAGCTCCTGGCCTCCACGCGTCCCGTGCGAAGCTTCGCGGCGGTCTCGTTGACGGCCGTGAAGTCCGAGCTGGCCGAACGGCTGTCGAGGTACAAGACCACAGCCGCCGCCAGGAGAACCGACAGCATCAGAGCCCCTGCAATGCCCCTCATGAATCCTCCCCGGGGCGTTCTTCGACGGCCGCCCCCATCTTCCCAGTGTACCGCCGTTTGTGTACACGGGGGAGGACGGCGGTATCGGACAGGTGACAGTGGGAGCGGGAGGCGGGAGGCTCGGGCACTTCCAGAATCCGCTGGCCGCGTTTGCGGGATCTTCGTGGCGCGGTGACTGAAGGAACACACAGGTCCACTGGCACGGTTCTTGCGAGAAATCGTGGTGAAATAGGAGGTTGCCATGCTCCGGAAGACACTGACGATCCTGGCGTTTCTCGTGGCGGCCAGCGGGCCGGCCTGGGCTCAGCTTTCCCCGGCGTGGATGATCCCCGCCGCGGCCCACACCAAGGGG
>JAADFK010000067.1 GCA_013152925.1 Acidobacteriota bacterium
GCACCAGGAAACTTCAACCGCGCCATCCGTGCCATGTCGTGCCTCCTTCCCGGTCTCTCGCAACAAGAATACCAGCTGAATGACAAAATAAACAGTGTCCCTTTTTTCTGTTTTGTTCACGGTCAACCTCCATTGAGCTCTTTAGCTCGCAATCCATTGCAGACCCCGGGTTTCTGCGGCGGGGGATTGGCCTTCTCATTCCATTCTTGTCTTGCTTGGGTTGCGCAGGATGAAACTTTGCGTAGGATGGGCGGGCCGCGTTGAGCGGTTCGAAAGGAGAGATCCCATGCCCGCCAACCTGCACAACCGTTCCTTTCTCAAGCTCCTGGATTTCACTCCGGCCGAGATCCGTTTTCTTCTCGACCTCTCCCGCTCTCTGCGGGACGCGAGGTACGGTGGCTACGAGGTGCAGCGCCTTAGCGGCAAGAACATCGCCCTGATCTTTGAAAAGAGCTCGACGCGGACCCGCTGCGCCTTCGAGGTTGCGGCCCACGACCAGGGGGCCAACGTGACCTACCTGGGTCCGTCCGGTTCACAGATCGGCCACAAGGAGACCATGAAGGACACGGCGCGTGTGCTGGGCCGGATGTACGACGGCATCGAGTACCGCGGCTTCGCCCAGGCGACGGTCGAGGAGCTGGCGGAACACGCGGGCGTTCCCGTGTGGAACGGACTGACCGACGAGTTTCACCCCACCCAGGTGCTGGCTGACATAATGACCATGATGGAGAACACTCACAAACACTTGGAGGAGATCGCCTTCTGCTACCTCGGCGACGCGCGCAACAACATGGGGAACTCGCTGATGGTCGGCGCTGCGAAGCTGGGCATGGACATCCGCCTCGCGGCGCCGAAGGCGTGCTGGCCCTCGGACGAGCTGTACGAAGAATGCCGGGAGATTGGGGCCTCGACCGGCGCCCGCATTCTCCGAACCGAGAGCGTTGAGGAAGGTGTGTCCGGCGTGGACTTCCTCTACACCGATGTCTGGGTCTCCATGGGGGAGCCTGAAGAGAGATGGGAGGAACGGATCGCCCTGCTCAGGCCCTACCAGATCAACGCCAGGGTTCTCGAGATGACCGGAAGCCCCAAGGTGGGCTTCCTCCACTGTCTGCCGTCGTTCCACAACACCGATACGAAGATCGGCGCTGCCATCTTCGAGAAATACGGTCTCGACGGCATGGAGGTCACCGAGGAGGTCTTCGAGTCCGAACACTCCCTGGTGTTCGAGGAGGCCGAGAACCGCCTCCATACGATCAAGGCCATCATGGTAGCAACGCTGGGGGACTGAGGGCATGACGTGCTTCGCCGCTTCGGCGATGACGATTCACTGTTCCAGGTCGATTTGACCGAGATTCGCCCGTCTCCTGACCGGGAGGCGGGGATGGATTCCCCATGGCGTCATCCCGGCCGAGAAGACTCCCTGTCATCGCTTCACGAGGGGTGGTTCAGGATGCGCCGTGAATCGATGGTGGGGGAGGTCTCTCCGTTCCCCTGGGGGCCGCTCGGGTCGGGATGACAGGGAATGGGTCTTGGGTGGACGCGGCCGCGTCGGCTGGCATGACGGGCGGAGGGCGCTCCGGTGGACGGGACCTTCGACGCGTCGAGTGGAAGACATATGGGACGCCGGAAGTCAGGCGGTTTCATCTTCCGCGCTGAGTTTCTCGATGCGGCGGCTCAGGCGGGCGGAGATCGCCTTCCGCTGCCCGATGGCCCTATCGAGCCGTTCCTTTTCCTCGGTTGCCGCACCCTTGGCCTTCTTTTCCAGCTCTGCGATCTCTGAGGTCAACCGGACCAGCTCCTCCTTGAGCTTGGAGAGCTTTTCCACTCGCTCCGCTTTGTCGAAGACCTCGGAGTCCGGGCCCTTGGCGTCCGCTGTCGTCACGGCCGCCACGGCCACCGGTGCCTCGGGAATGACCGGCTGGTTGTCTGGAATCCTCCGCTGGTTCATGAAGGCCGGCGAGACGATTTCCACCCCGGCGCCGTGGAGACTGTCCAGGACGGCGCGGCTCAACGCCGAGCGGGCGCTCAGGAAGCGCTTGGTGTCAGTCAGCTTTCCGGCAACCTCGTAGGTAACGGAAAAGTCGCCGAGCTCGAGAATCCGCACGAAAGGGCTCTCCAGGCCCACCGATTCGGCGGCCTCGAGCAGCAGCTGCTCAACGCTGCGGTTGTGAACGTCGTAACCCAGGGAGAGCTTCGTGGAGATGAAGGTTCCAGATGGCCGGACCACTCGGACGGGGTGGGTGACCATGTGCAGGTTGGGGAAGGTGACGAGGTCGCTGTGCTCGGTCTGGATCTCGGTGTGGAGCAGGCCGCGCTCGGTGACACGACCGAACTGCTCCTCCACGTGGATGTAATCTCCCACCTTGAACTGGCGGATCAGCCGCAGCATGAACCCGGCCATGGCGTTTGAGGCGAAGGTTGAGGAGCCCAGGGAGACAACGGCGGTGACGGCGATCCCGAAGAGCGTGAACAGTGAGTCCCGCGTGTGCTCGCCCACCGGCAACGCAATCAGCAACGGCACGGCCGCCGCGGTGACGATGACCATGGTGAGAACATCGCGCTGGAACGCAGTGCCGCCCGGTATGACGCCCGCCCGTCGCTCGGCCCACCGCCGCACCAGCCACACCGACAACAGGGTCAGCAGAACCACGATCGCCATGGGAAGCAGCTGCCACAGCACAACGATCAACCCGTCGACGATCCCCACGATACCTTCTTTCCGGCGATTCCGCCTCTGGTGCGCCTGGGAGGATTATGCCCCAATTGGCGGCAATGATGAAGGAAGAACGCGGGATGGCCAAGCAGAAACGCCATATACCTGCGGGTCGCCCAAACCCGGGGGTGGGGTCTGCGGCGTATACAAACAGTGTCCCCTTTCAAGATTAAAAAAACAGGATTAAAAAAACAGTGTCCCTTTTTTATCCTTTTCTATCTCTCGTGTTTTGTGCGGCGTGGGCTCGTTCTCTCGTTCCAGCAGGATTCGCGTCACTTAGTGGCGGGCGAGCTCCTCTCCCCCAGATGGTCCAGGAAATACCGGCCGATGGCGCCGAAGACCTGCACGTGGGAGCCCTTGGCGTGGATTCCGTGCTTGAGGTGGGGGAAGAGCATGAGGTCGAACCGCTTGCCGGCCCTCCAGGCGTGGTCGGCGAACTGGATCGTGTTCTGGAAATGGACGTTGTCGTCGCCGGTGCCGTGGATGATGAGCAGTGGGTCCTGGAGGGCGCCGACGGCCTCGAGGACGGAGCCGTTCCGGTAGCCCTCTGGGTTCTCGGCCGGGGTGCCCATGTAGCGCTCGGTGTAGGTGGAGTCGTAGAGTTTCCAGTCGGTGACGGGAGCAACGGCGACGCCGGCGGCGAAGACGCCGGGAGCATGGGTCAGCGCATAGGTTGTGAAGTAGCCGCCGTAGGACCAGCCCCAGATCCCGATGCGTGCCCCGTCCACCCAGGGTTGCTTCTTGAGCCAGTCCACCCCGGCCAGCAGGTCGGGAAGCTGCGAGGAGCCCAGGCGGTGATCGGCGGCGCCCTCGAACTCGCGGCCGTGGGCGGCGGCGCCGCGGTTGTCCACGGAAAAGACGACGAAGCCGTGCTCGGCGAGCCACTGGTGAAAGAGGTGGGTGCTGCGGCCCCAGGCGTTGCGGACCACCTGGGCGTGGGGTCCCCCGTAGACATAGATGACCACGGGATAGCGTTTCCGCGGGTCGAACCCCGGCGGTGTCAGTACGGCGGCGTCGAGTTTCAGACCATCCGCCGCGCTGATGGTGACGAATCGTGTCGCGCCCAGCTTCATGGCGGCCAGCTCGGGATCCTCGTTCGCGTCGACGGTCCGGAGGTGGTTGCCATCGCTGGAGTAGAGCTCCAGGTGCGGCGGCCGGCCGATCGAGGACGACTTCACCAGGAGGTGCTTCTTGCCGGGGGAAAGCTCGGCGCTGTGGGTCCCCGGATGGGGCGTCAGCTCGCGGGTCGTTCCGTCAGAGATGCGGACGGCGTAGATCCGCCGCTCCAGGGGTGTCGGCCGCGCAGCCTGGTAGTAGACAACACCGGCGTCCTCGTCGACGCCGACGAGCTCTGTGACAACCCAGGGTCCGGGGGTCAGGTCGTGGACCTTGCCCTTGGCATCGTGGAGCACCAGGTGCATGTACCCGGTATTCCGGCTGGCCCAGAGGAAGGAGCCGTCCCGGAAGAAATGGAACATGTCCACGGGTTCGACCCAGTAGGGATCGGTCTCGGTCAGCAGGGGTGCAGCGACACCCGTGGCGAGGTCCATCCGCATCAACAGAAGGTGATCCTCCGGCCGGTCGAGGACCTGGTACCACAGAGCGTTCCCGTCCGGTGTGAACCCGAAGCGGGGCACGTAGGGGGTTGGGTTGGTGAAGTTGACGGTCCAGCTCTTGGCCACCTGAAGGTCGTCGTTCAGGCGGACCACGTGGAGGGAGGGCAGGGGCGAGGGGTCGCCGGCCTTGGGGTAGCGTTGCTCGCGGACCGTGGCGTGGGTCGTCAGGTCGTTCACGATGGGGAAGGATGGAACGGGCGCATCGTCCAGGCGGAGCCAGGCCAGGGTGTGGCCGTCGGGGGACCAGACGTGAGCATCGGGGTCGCGTTCCGACAGCTCCTCCCAGTAGATCCAGTCGAGGAAGCCGTTGTGAACGGTGTCCGAGCCGTCGTTGGTCAGGCGTGCCTGCTTTCCCGATGCGATATCGAGAACATACAGGTCGTTGTCCCGGACGAAGGCCAGGCGTCTGCCGTCCGGAGAGAAGTGGATCACCTCGGCATCCGCGGCGTCGGCATCGATCTTCCGAACCGAGCGGTCCTCGAGGGAGGCCAGCCAGAGGGTGTCGCCATCGCGGAGCAGGATGTGCTCGCCGTCCGGATCGGTCATGAAACCCCGGAGGTGGAAGTGCCGGGGTTTCCTTTTCGCCGTCTCGCTGCCGGGGACCACAAGATCCTCCGGCGCCAGCAGGACCTTCTCCGTACCGTTCCCGGCGTCCACCTCCACGAGGCGCTCCACGGCGTCCTCGCCCTCCTTGCGAATCACCAGCCACGACTCGTGTTGTGGCCGCCAGGCCCGGCGTTCGAGCCGGCCACCGAGAGGGTGGTCCGGCCGGCCGAAGATACGCTCGATGGTCAGCCGGCCGGATCCGGTCGTGCCGCCTGGAAGGGCCACGGATGTTTGGGTCCCGGCGAGGAGTGTGCCGGCGACGAGGATCACGGTGGCGGTGGGGATGGTGAAACGTCGGAGCATGGTGACCTCCGCGGCCATGTGGGCCGCCGGGCATTGTAGCGCGGGAAACGGGGACAGGGGGTTGAAGCGAGAGGAGCGGGCGCCACCCCTGTTGCTGGCGTCAGCCCGTTGTGGAGGGCGCGTCGAGCATGCGAAGAAACTCCTCGACGATCCTGGGGTCGAACTGGCTTCCCGCCCCGGCGCGGAGCTCGCGAACGGCCTCTTCGACGGAAAGCGTGGTGCGATAGGGGCGGTTGGAGGTCATGGCGTCGAAGGCGTCGACCACGGCGATGATCCGTGCACCGAAGGGGATCTCCTCGCCCCGCAAGCCAAAATGCGCCCCGTAGGGACCTTCGCGTACGCCGTCCCAGCGCTCCTCGTGGTAGCGGATGAGGGGAATGGCCTCGGGGAGGAACTGGGTGCGCTCGACGATCTGGGCGCCCAGGTCCAGGTGAAGCTCCATGATTCGCTGTTCCTCGGGAGTCAGGGGACCCGGTTTGAACAGGATCTCATCGGGCACGCCGATCTTCCCGACGTCATGAAGAATGGCGCCCCAGCGCACGGCCTCGACCTCCTCGCTGGAGCATCCGAGGCGTTCCGCCAGCTGCTCGGCCCAGCGTGCGACGCGATCGACGTGCTCATGGGTTCCTGGATCCCGGGCCTCGATCGCGGCTGCAAGACCGCGGACCATCCCCTCGAACGACTCTCGGAGCGCCCCCCACCGGGATTCCACCTCGGCGACCAGGAGGATGTTGTGCGTCCGGAGCGTTCCGGCGCCCAGCGCGAAGGCGGCAAACACGACGAGGTTGGCGTGGGTGACGAACATGCGGTGCGGGTCCACGAGGGGCGGTCTGACGCTCCAGCTGGACTCGATGCCGAGGGCGCCGAGATACGCGACGGCGGACATGGCGTTGGCCCAGAGAGCACCGGAGAGACCATACCTGGCGGTCATCATTCCGATGGGGATCAGGTACAGGATGGCGGGCCAGTTGAAGGGGAGGAGGTGGGTCCAGTCGGAGCCGAGCATGGCGGCGGAGACCAGGACGACCAGGACAAGGGCGCCGGCAAGCTGGGACGGGCGTTCGAGCTTCCGCAGGTGGGGCCGGCCGGCGTCCGAGAGGAAGATGCCGGGCCGGAGCCAGAACAGAATGGGAAGAGCGAAGGCCGCCACGGCCACCACGTCTCCCAGCCACCATGAGAGGTCTGCGGGCCAACCTTGGTCATGCCATCCGGGCACGTGGAGGACGGATGGAAGGAAGCGGGCTATGACCCAGTTGGCCCCCGTGTTGGCGAGGCAGGTCCACAGGACGGTCGCAAACACGCACTGACGGCGTCTGCACGGCCTGAGCATCAGACCCGGAATGGCCGCCTCGACGGCGTTGCCCGTGGCGAAGAACACGTGGAGCAGCATGTTCCCGGGGCTCCAGGGGGTCGCCAGCGTGCCCACCAGGACCGCCAGGGGTCCCTCGGCCGGCCACAGGGTGCCCACCAGGACTCCGAGGGCCGATGGGAGGTAGATCAGGGCGACCTCGGGGAAGGCCTGAAGCGGCTTCATGGCGAGGTTGAGCCCCGCGTAGGCGAGCGCGATGGCAACAAAGGTGGCGGCCCTCCGGCCCGGAGAAGCGGCGTTGTGCTGGGGCATCCCCATTATTCTAGCGATTCCTTCCAGAAACGGCGCTTACCTGCAATCCCGGCACGGGCCTGCGGATTCCCCCGCGCGTAGCACCGGGAAATGCCTCCAGGGAAACCTCTGCCCTCGTGGACGTTCCGTCTTCCGGCCTGGGGGCATTGCGGCGAAACGCCGGCAGGTACACATCGCGCCAACCAGCACACGCGGGAGATGTGGTCCCCGTTCCCGTCGCGGGGTGACGACGGCTGCGGATCCCTCCCATTACCCCGTCGTCGCTGCACTTCCCGACAACCCGATGCTCTCGTGAGGGTGGGGGTCTTGACGGGGAGGGATCGCGGGTCCTAGGATGGAGCTGCCCACCACACTGCGGTCTCGCAGAAGGAGTGAACTCATGACGACGAATCCGGAGAAGATGAAGGCGCTGGAAACGGCCATCGGTCAGATCGAGCGGCAGTTCGGCAAGGGCTCGATCATGCGGCTCGGCGAACAGCCGGGCATCCGCGTCAATGTGATTCCTTCGGGATCGATCTCCTTGGACGCCGCCCTGGGCGTTGGGGGCATGCCCCGCGGCCGGGTCGTGGAGATCTACGGACCCGAATCCTCGGGCAAGACCACGCTGGCCCTGCACATCATCGCCAACGCCCAGGCCTCGGGCGGGCTGGCCGCGTTCATCGACGCCGAGCACGCGCTGGATCCCGAGTACGCCGAGAACCTCGGCGTCAACCTGGACGACCTGCTGGTCTCACAGCCGGACTTCGGCGAGCAGGCGCTGGAGATCACCGAAACCCTGATCCGCTCGGGGTCGGTGGACGTCATCGTCATCGATTCGGTCGCTGCCCTGGTGCCGCGGGCCGAGCTGGAGGGCGACATGGGGGACGCCCAGATGGGCCTCCAGGCGCGGCTGATGTCCCAGGCCCTGCGCAAGCTGGCCGGGATCGTTTCCAAGTCCAACACGTGCCTGGTGTTCATCAACCAGGTCCGGATGAAGATCGGGGTGATGTTCGGCAATCCCGAGACGACGACCGGCGGCCGGGCGCTCAAGTTCTACGCCTCAGTGCGGGTGGACATCCGCCGCATCGCCTCCATCAAGCAGGGGGACCAGGTGGTGGGGAACCGGACCAAGGCCAAGGTGGTCAAGAACAAGGTGGCCGCGCCCTTCCGGGTGGCGGAGTTCGACATCATGTACGGCGAGGGGATCTCGCGCCTTGGCGAGCTCCTGGACCTTGGCGTCGAGCATCGCCTGGTGCAGAAGTCGGGCTCCTGGTACTCCTACGGGGAGACCCGGCTTGGGCAGGGGCGTGACGCCGCCAAGGCGTACCTCAAGGAGAACGAAGAGGTCGCCGCGGAGCTGGAGATGCGCGTGCGCCGCGAGCTCGACCTGCTGCCCGGCGCCAAGGCTGAGGAGACCGTGGAAGAGTAGCTCCGGCGGGTGGATGGGACGGGGCTCACCCCCCGGTCCCCGCCAGACGCTCGTCCAGGAACTGCTCCACCTCACGCAGGAGCTGGTGCGGATCGTTGATGGCGGTCAGCCGGCCGCGGAGCTTGCGGCCGCCGGGGAGGCCATGGGTGTACTTGCCGGTGAACACCTTGAGCTTGTGGAGCAGCTCGTGCCCCTCGAGCTCCGAGGCCAGGATCCGAAAGTGGCGGCGGATCACTGCGAAGCGTTCGTCGAGCGGGGGCTCCTCGTAACGGCCCGTTTTCAGCAGGTCGGCCGCCTGGCGGAAGATCCAGGGATTCCTGAGGACGGCGCGCCCGATCATGACCATGGCGCAGCCGGTCTCTGCGAACATGCGGAGGGCGTCCCCGGGCGCTTGAACATCGCCGTTGCCGATGACGGGGATTGAGAGAGCTTCGACGAGCTCCGCGATCTGGCGCCAGTCCGCTCGCCCGGAGTACTGCTGCCGGGCGGTTCTCGGGTGGAGGGTGACGGCGTCGGCGCCCTCCTCCTGGGCGATCCGGCCGAGCTCCAGGTAGTTGAGCTCGGTCGCGCGCAGGCCGGAGCGGAACTTGACGGTCAACGGCGCCGTGACCGCGGCGCGGATGGCGGCGACGATCAGGCGTGCCCGGCCGAGATCGCCCATCAGGGCGGCGCCGGCGCAGCCCTTGAGGATCTTGTTGGCCGGGCAGCCCATGTTGACGTCCACCACGTCGGCGCCCATGTCCTGGGCGACCCGGGCCGCCTCGGCCATCCGCCAGGGCTCCGAGCCGTAGACCTGGATGGAGATGGGCCGCTCCTCCTCGTGGAAGGGGAGCTTGGCGTGCTCGGCCTCGACGCCCCTGGTGATCGCCTCCGAGGAGACGAACTCCATGCTGACCAGCCCGCACCCCCCCAGGGATCGGACGATCCGCCGGAAGGGTGAGTCCGTGATGCCGGCCATGGGCGCGAGAATCAGCGGGGGATCGACGGCAAGGTTCCGGATCGAGGCCATGACGGGCACCATCCTAGCCCGGATTATTCATCATCCATCTACTGCAGGGCAGGATGCACCATGTCTGGCGACGCTTTCTCGATTCGCTCGCTCAACCTGCCGGCAGCACGCCTGCGCTCGCGAATCGTGCGAGAGCACCGCCAGCCACGGTGCCTCCCGCCCTTCGCGACGATGTCTGATAAATAGTCCGGGCGTGCGCGTTCCCCCGCGGCAACGCCGATGCCGGCGGCGTCATCAGAGCGGAGCCGGCCATGTTGGACCACCTGCGGCCACGCAC
>JAADFK010000068.1 GCA_013152925.1 Acidobacteriota bacterium
CTCTCCAGGAGGGGCGCCAGGCGGGCCGCGGCCGCCAGGCGGTTCCGCCGGTCCTGGACGATGCGGTCCATGGCGGGCCGAAGCCGCCGGGATATTTCGAGCCTGGCCGCCAGATGGCCGAGCCGCTGGGGCAGCCGGGCCAGACCCGCCGAGCCCTCCATGGCCGCCAGGCGGCGCCGGGCGGCCTCCAGGTGACGGCGGAGGTCACGGACGAGCGCCCGCGTGGCCTCGTCCAGGCGGCGCCGCTGCTCGGCAAGGTGCGTGACGACGATCTCGGCGGCGTGGGTCGGCGTGGCCGCCCTGAGGTCGGCGACGAAGTCGGCGATGGTGAAGTCCACCTGATGGCCGACGCCGGAAATGACCGGCACGGGGCAGGCCGCGATGGCCCGGGCGACCGCCTCCTCGTTGAAAGCCCAGAGATCCTCCAGGCTCCCGCCGCCGCGACCGACGATCACGAGGTCCACCAGCCCCGAACGCCCCAGCCGGCCGATGGCATCGGCGATCTCGGCGGCTGCCCCCTCACCCTGGACCGCGGCTGGCGCCACGATCACCCTGAGGTTTGGAAAGCGGCGGAGGATCTTGAGCATGTCGCGGAGGGCGGCGCCGCTCGGGGACGTGACGATGCCCACCCGTTGCGGCAGGGCCGGGAGCGGCCGCTTGCGCTCGGCGGCGAAGAGGCCCTCGGCCTCCAGGCGGGCCTTGAGCTGCTCGAAAGCCAGCTGCAGCGCGCCCATCCCCTGTGGCTGGAGATCCTCCACCACGAGCTGGAACCGGCCCCGCTGGGGGTATATCGTCAGAGAGCCCATAGCCAACGCTGCCAGGCCGTCCTCGACCCGGAACTTGAGGCGCCGGGTGCGAGAGGCCCACATGACGCAGTCGACCGCTGCCGTCTCGTCCTTGAGCGTGAAGTAGAGGTGACCGCGGGCCGAGGGGTTGGCGTTGGTCACCTCACCCTCGACCCACACCCCGGAAAACCCCTGGCGCAGCAGGTCGTTGACGGCCCCGATCAGCTCGGCGACGGTGTAGACCCGGCGGCTCACTCGGTCTCCCGGTGGAGGGCGAAGGGAACCGCCAGGCAGAAGAGGGTCAGGATCCACACCTCCGTATCGCCCCAGTTGTACTCGAAGAGGCCGGCCACGGTGATTCCGAAGACCGCGAGGAAACAGCCGGCCAAGGCGGGGAAGGCCGGGTCCTCCCGGTGGCGGAGAGCCCTCCAGGTGAAGACAAAGAAGGTGATCAGGATGCTCAGGTAGGCGGCCAGGCCGAAGAGGCCGCGCTCGGCGGCGATCTGCAGCACGTTGCTGTGGAGGTGGGGCACCTCCCAGCGCGGCGCGTCGTCCCGCCGGTAGACGGGATAGCGGCGCTGGACCATGCCCAGGCCCATGCCGAAGAAGGGATGATCCTGGATCATCTCCTCGCCCGAGACCACCATGCACAACCGGTCGTAGTTGGCCGGCTGCCGGAGATCGACGATGGAGAAGACCCGGTTGACCACGGGCCGCGGCAGGAGGACCAGCAGGGCGGCCACCAATACCGGGTAGACCAGGAGCGCCTTGGGTTTCCAGATGGCGGCCAGCAGGGCCAGGCCGGCGGCCAGGCCCACCCAGGCGTTCCGTGTGAAGGACAGCGTCAGGGCGAGGACCGAGATCAGGACCGCCGGGATGCTCCACAGGAGGCGGCGCCGGTCGTGGTGGAAGACCATGTCGCCGATCAGGAGCAACACGACGATCAGCGTCCATCCCGAGAAGGTCATGTAATGGGTTGCCAGCCCGCGCAGGCGATGCTGGAGATCGGAGTAGCCGTGGGCGTACTGCCAGAGGCCGACGAGGGAGGAGGCGCTGACGGCAGCAGCCAGGAGCATCAGGGTGCGGTCCCACAGGACCTCGTCGAGGAGCGACACCGTCATCGGCACCAGCAGCAGGGTGGCCAGGTCGCCCAGCTCCAGGATGCTGTGGCCGGGGTCCAAGGAAAAGACGACCGAGCCGAGGCTGAGGCCCGCGTACAGGGCCAGCGCCCAGTGGATGGGAGCGGGCCGCAGGGTGGCCGTCCGG
This sequence comes from Acidobacteriota bacterium, assembly GCA_013152925.1. Taxonomy (GTDB): domain Bacteria; phylum Acidobacteriota; class Thermoanaerobaculia; order Thermoanaerobaculales; family Sulfomarinibacteraceae; genus JAADFK01. The sequence continues at coordinate 2,052 of JAADFK010000068.1, forward strand.
CGATGGAGGGCGGCGATCCAGCTGAAAAAGGCCAGGGCCAGCGTGATGTTGGCCAGGGCGACCTTGAGGCTCGAGGCCGTTCCCAGGGCGAGGAGGGCTGCGGCGAGAGACGCTGGCTCGATCAGCCCGCCACCTCCGGCCCCTCCAGGGCCTCGTCGATCAGCATGACCGGGATGTCCGAAACGATGGGGTACACGCGGCCACAGACCGTGCACCTGAGGCCGCTCTCCACCACGGCCCGCTCGTCCTTGAACTCCTCCTGGTAGCGCTGGGCCAGGCGGGTCCGGACCGCCTCGGGCAGGTCGATCTGCTCCAGATCACCGTGGTCGGCCGGGCATACGAGAATCTCCAGAAGCTCAGGATCCACCGCCATGATCATGCTCCTTCCGGCCGCCAGTGTACCGCAGAAGGCTGTTCTGCCGGTCGCCGTTCCCACACGATCGGGAACGCGGGAGGCTCCATCGCCCGCCGGTGCCCGGCCGCGCCGTTCAGCGCGGCGACGTGAGAAGTCCGGTACGTTCCGGGCCCAAGCGCTCGTTCGGCCCCCGGCCCCTCCCGCCGGCGCCTTGCCGCCTCGGGCACCTGACGCTCCATTCTCCGATGATCAGACGATCATGGGGGGGATCCCTCCGCTCGGTCGCTTCGCTCCCTCGGTCGGGATGACAGACGGGGGGGCAACCCGACCGGGGTCTCCAACCCATCCCGTTATCGCCACCCGAGTTGCCAACCCATCCTGTCGTCCCGACCGGAGTGGCGCGGAGTGGAGGGATCTCACAGGCGATGGAGGAGCTGGGTTTTCGGGTGGCCGGGCGTTGTTGGGGGGATCCCTCCGCTCGGTCGCTTCGCTCCCTCGGTCGGGATGACAGACGGGGGCGTTATCCCGACCGGGGTCTCCAACCCATCCTGTCATCGCCACCCGAGTTGCCAACCCATCCTGTCATCCCGACCGGAGTGGCGCGAAGCGCCACGAAGTGGAGGGATCTCCCGGGCGAGAGGTGGAATCCAACCCCCCGTCCATGAAGGATATCGCGCGCGGGCGCCCTCTCACTGGCCGGCGCTGTTGCCACCCGGCTCCGGCGCGCCGGGGGATCCACCGGTCATGCCGTCGAAAAGCTCATCGGAGGAATGTGGGGATTGGCAACGGCTGGAAGGTGTTGAAAGCATGCGTCTTGAACGATTCTGCTCCGGGAGCGCCCGGGAAGCCGTCGAGAATCTCAGCGCTCCTGGAGAGATGGCCGGTGTTGAAATACTCGTAACAGATTGAAAGAGCTGGAGTTGTCAGTCGGTGGCGGAATTGGCACGGGCGATGCAGTGGATGTGGGCGGAGGTTGAAGATGGACCACGGAGCCACAAACCCGCAGCCAGCAGCCGGGAGCGGGGTCCGGGGCCGTCGGAGCCTCGAGAAAACAAAGGGCCGGGTCACCCCAGGTGGGCGGATCCGGAGGAGGTAACAATGGCTGGAATCATCGTCCTCATTTCGGTTTTCTTCTTTCTTTCCATCGAAGCCATCGGCCTGCTGCTCAAGCGGCGGCGCGGTGAGGAGACGGCGCCGGCCACGGTCCATGCCTTCTCCGACATCCACCTGCCCCGCGGCCTGTTCGTGGGAGAGGGTCACGCCTGGGCCCGGCTGACGGAGTCCGGGGAGCTGAAGCTCGGCGCGGACGAGTTCGTTACCCAGGCCATGGGCGGTGCGGACCGGGTGGAGCTGCCGGAAGTCGGCACGCAGGTGGCGGCGGGTCAACCGCTGGCGACCGTGTGGCGTCTCGGCCGGAAGATCTCCATTCCCTCCCCGGTCAATGGCACGGTGGTGGCTACCAACGAGACCGTGGAGCGGGCGCCGGCGGCGCTCGAGGCCGATCCCTACGGGGCCGGCTGGCTGGCGACCGTGTGGCCCTCGGAAGTCACCGAGGCGGTCAAGAGCCTGCGGGTCGGGGAGCGGGCCCACAAGTGGCTGGAGAACGAGGTACAGCGGTTCACGGAGTTCCTGGCCCGGCGCATGAGCCCCGAGATGGTCGGCGCGACCCTCCCCGATGGCGCACGGCCGGTCAGGGGCGCGGCCTTGGCCCTTGACGACGAGGCCTGGAACGAGTTCGAGAAGGAGTTCCTCCACACCGGGAAAGCCTGAGGCCACCACAGCCGGTCACCAGCGGGAAGGCTCCGGCCTCCCCGCTTTTTTCGGTGCGCCGGCGGCGCTCGGGCTTCATGGCGACCTCCAGATACGAACCGAGTCGCCGTCCCGTTGCAGGCGACGCCGCGGGACCCGCCGGGACGGCGGGAGTCTGGGGCCGGCTCCTTGGCAAGGACCTGGGGAGGGGCGCCGGCGGGCCGCCGGCCGGCGTCGCGGCCGCACCCTGCGCTGCGCCAAGCCACCGCAGATCCAGCCAGCGGGAGCGATTGGCGCTGCGGCCGCTGGTTGCCCGCGGGTTGGCGCCCCGCTAGGATGACCGCCATGGATCCAGCCGCTCACTCCCTGCTGCTGTCGCTCCTCCTGCTCGCCGGTGGGGCGGCGATGTTGGGCTTGGGCTCCTCCTGGCTGGTCAGCGGCGCCTCGCGGCTGGCCCTGGGCCTCGGGGTGACGCCCATGGTGGTCGGGCTGACCGTGGTCGGCTTCGGGACCTCCATGCCGGAGCTCAGCGTATCGGTGCTGGCGTCGCTGCGCGGCAGCTCCGGCCTCAGCCTGGGCAACGCGGTGGGTTCCAACATCATGAACCTGCTGCTGGTTCTCGGTGTGGCCGCCGTGATCCGACCCATGGAGGTGGTGGGAGATCGCGGGGCGCTCCTCCGGGATCTCGGTTTCGGGCTGCTGCCGGCGCTGGTCCTGGTGGCGGGCTCGTGGAGCGGCATCATCAGCCGGCCCGTGGCCCTGGTCCTGGTCGGGATCTTTACCCTGTTCCTGGTGGTCACTCTGAGGGTTGCGCGGGCGGGCCGCCAGGAACGCGTCGTGGTCGGCGGTTCGCCCTGGGGCAACACGGCGCTGACCGTGGTCGGCATCGCGGTCCTGGTCTGGGGTGCCGACCTGATGGTTCGGGGCGGCGTGGCGATCGCACACCGTTTCGGTATCTCCGACGCCATCATCGGCCTGACACTGGTGGCCTTCGGGACCTCGCTTCCCGAGCTGGCCACCTCGGTGGCGGCGTCGCTCAAGGGGCAATCCGCCCTCTCCGTGGGCAACGTGCTGGGCTCCAATATCTTCAACTTGGGACTGATCGTCGGGCTGGCCTTCGCGATCCGCCCCGGCGGCGTCCCTGTCTTCGTCATCCGCCAGGACATTCCCATCCTCGTGGCCGTTACCCTGATCGTCGGCCTGGGGATCCTGCGGAACGGAAAGATCAGCCGGCGCGAGGGCGGGATCATGCTGGCCATGTTTGCCGCGTACTTCGTATTCCTGGCGCAACGGGGGAGTTGAGCCATGAGGTGGTCGAACGCGCTCCATGCGATCCTCATTCTCCTGCTGGGCGGACCGGCGCTCGCCGGACGCCCGGAGGTGGTACATCCCAAGATCATGGCGATTCACGAGTTGCTCGCCACCAAGGCCGGCGCCGTGGTCTGGCTCAAGCGGGATGAGCGGGGCGCCTTTACCGTGGATGAGGTCCTGCCGCTCAGGCAGCCGCTGCGGATGTGGCTCTACCCCGAGCCCATGGGCGAGGGCACCTGGATCCAGCTGATGACCCGCAATCAGCGTCCCATGGGGACCTTCCGTGCGGCGATTCCCGAGCCCGGCGCCTCCTGCGGCGTTGAGATCCCCCTGGTCCGGGGTGCCTGGTGGCTGCTGATCTACGACGAGCACCACGGCATGCGCCGGCTCCTGGCGCATCTCGAGGTGGGGCGGAAACTGGCCTACGTGGCGCGCCGGAACCGTCTCCCGGTGCTCGGTGCGACGAAGCCGCCCCGGGTGGCGCGTCCGCCCGCAGGATCCGCCCGCTGATCACCCGGGCTCGGCCAGAACAACGGTCAGATCGCAAACGTTGGTGCCGGTGGGCCCGGTCCGCAGCGCGTCGCCCGCAGCCTCCAGTGCGGTGGCCGCATCGTTGTTGGCCAGGGCGGCCGCGGGATTCAGTCCCGCGCCGCGGATCCGGGCTGCGGTCCCACCGTCCGCCAGCCCGCCGGCGTTCTCCGTGGGGCCGTCGATGCCATCGGTCCCCGCCGCCAGGAGGATCCGTCCCCTCGAGCCGTCGAGGATCAGCGCGGCGGCGAGGGCCAGCTCCTGGTTGCGTCCTCCTCGTCCATCCCCGTGGACTGTCACCGTGGTCTCGCCGCCGAACACGTGGGCCGTCGGCCGGCGCGGCCTCAGGGCCCGGGCCAGCCCGCCGAGCTGGCGCCCTCGCACCGTCGCCTTCCCTAGGAGCGGCCGGGACGCGGCGCTCGCCGCCC
>JAADFK010000069.1 GCA_013152925.1 Acidobacteriota bacterium
GTGGCGGGGTGGGTGAGCTCGAGGCGGTGGGCGTGGAGGGCCTGGCGGGGGAAGTTGCGGCAGGCGGAGCGGGCGGGCTCTTGGAGATTGCGCCACTGGCGGCCGGCGTAGAGGGGGTCGCCCACGAGGGCGTGGCCCAGGTGGGCCATGTGGACGCGGATCTGGTGGGTACGGCCGGTGACCAGGCGGCAGGCCAGGAGGGCAGTGCCGGTGAAGGCTTCCCGGAGCTCGTAGAGGGTCCTCGAGGGGCGGCCGTTGGGGACCACGGCCATGCGCTGGCGTTCGCGGGGGTGGCGGCCGATGGGGGCGTCGACGACGCCCTCGGCCGGATCGGGGACACCGTAGCAGACGGCCAGGTAGGTCTTGTGGACCTGGCGGCGCCGGAAGGCCAGGGAGAGGCGCTGGTGGGCGGAGTCGTTCTTGGCGACGACCATGAGCCCGGTGGTGTTCTTGTCCAGGCGGTGGACGATGCCGGGGCGCTCGACGCCGCCGATGCCGGAGAGGTCGTCGCAGTGGTGGAGAAGGGCGTTGACGAGGGTGCCGCTGGGGTTTCCGGCGGCGGGATGGATGACGAGGCCGGCCGGCTTGTCGAGGACGAGGATGTGCTCGTCCTCGAAGACGATGGAGAGCTTCATGGCCTCGGGCTCGAGATGGGAGGGCTCCGGCGGCGGTTCGGTCACCGTGAGGACGTCCCCGGCTGCCACCGTCGTGGCCGGCTTGGGGGAGCGACCGGCCAGTTGGACGTGTCCGCCGTCGATCAGGCGGCGCACGTGGGAGCGGGTCCACGCCGGGTGGAGGCGGGTCAGGCAGCGGTCCAGGCGCTCACCGGCGAGCTCCGGTGGAATCGTGAAACGGAGTGGCTCGCTCACCCTTCCTGCCGGCGGCCGGCCCAGATCCAGATGGCGGCACCCGTGGCCACCAGGAGCAGGCCGATGAACTGGCTCGTGGACATCAGCCCGTGAAAGACGAAGCCGCGATCGGCGTCGCCTCGGGTGAGCTCCAGGAGAAACCGTCCGGTCCCGTAGATCATGAGGTAGCTGGCAAAGACACGGCCGGTGGCCACGCCACGCTTGTACAGCCACGCCAAGAAGCCGTAAAGGCTGAAGTTGAAGATCATGGCATAGACGGGGAAGGGGTGGAGGGGAACGCCGAGGGGTGTGCCCACGTTGGCGTGGGCGCGGGGATCCGTGTAGGTGATGGCCCAGGGGAGGTCACAGCGGCCGCCCCAGCAGCAGCCGGCCATCAGGCAGCCGATGCGGCCGATGGCCTGGCCCAGGGAGATGGAGGGCGCCACCACGTCAGCGGTCTCGAAAAACCGTAGCTGATAGCGCCGGAAGAGGACGATGGCCGCGACGATGGCCGCCAGCAGGCCGCCGAGGAAGACGCCGCCCGCCCGGAGCACGCCGAGGAGATCGGCGGGGTGCTGGAGGTAGCGCGGGAGCTCCACCAGGACCAGCAGAACCTTGGCGCCCGCAAGCGCCCAGATGACAACCCACAGGGAGAGGTCGAGAATCCTGTCGGACTCGAGCCCCGCCTTGTCGGCGCGGAGCTTCATGGTCCACAACCCCAGGGCAACCCCCAGGACGAGCATGACCCCGTAGGTGGGGATCTGGATAAAACCGAGATCAATCAGTACCGGGTGCATGTTGTTCCTCCGGCCGTCGGAGCTCTGCAAGGATCAGGAGGCCGGCCCCGAGCGTGATGGCGCTGTCGGCGATGTTGAAGTCCGGCCAGACCCAGACCCTGCCGCCGATGGAAACCCAGAGGTGGATGAAGTCCACCACCCAGCCGTAGAGGATCCTGTCCAGGAGATTGCCCGCGGCCCCGCCCAGGATCAGACCCAGAGCGGTGGACGAGAGAATGGTCCGGCCACCGTGGCGGTAGACGATCCATGCGATGACGATGACGGCCGTAGCAATGGCCGCCTGGAGGATCAGACGGCCAGTGCCGCCGGTATCGGCAAAGAGACTGAAGGCGATCCCGGTGTTCCGGACGTTGGTCAACGCCAGCCCAGGGATCACGGGAACGAGGGTTCCGGGAATAAGACAGTGCAGCACGGCGATCTTGGTCAGCCGGTCGGCGACCAGCGTCGCCAGGGCCACGAGCCACGGGAGGGCCTTGCGCATCACGCTCCCGGCCCGGAAGGCACCCGGCCCTCTTCGGCAAGGCGGCTGACGACCTCGTGACAGCGGGGGCAGAGCCCCGGCAGCGCTTCGTCATCGGCGATCTCCGTGCTCCGCTTCCAGCACCGGGCACAGGTGGCCGCTTCGAAGGGCTCGCAGCGGACCGAGATGCCGGGGTAGGCCTCGACGTCATCCCCGGAACCGCCGGCGCCAGTCACGACCCGCGAAACGATCAATAGCTCCTCCAGGTCGACCCCGGTGGTCTGAAGATCCTCCTGGAGAAGAGGGGAGCTCCCCACGAGCATCGCCTGGGCCTCCAGTGACTTTCCGATGACCTCCCGTTGCCGCAGGGCCTCCAGCTCGCCGTTGACCACCTCGCGCAGGGCCAGCAGACGCTCCCATCGGGCATCGAGGCCGGAGCTCTCCGGGACCTCGCGGAGCCCCTCGAAGGACGCCAGGTGGATGGAATCCTCCCGCTCCCCGGGAAGGTGCTGCCACGCCTCGTCGGCCGTGAAGCTGAGGACGGGCGCCAGCAGGGTCAGCAGGGAGGTGGCGATCGCGTGGAGGGCAGTTTGCGTGGCGCGCCGGCCGGGGTCGTCGGGATGGTCGCAGTAGAGTCGGTCCTTGAGGACGTCGAGGTAGAGGCTGGAGAGATCGACCGTGCAGAAATTGAGGATCCGGTGGAACACCGTGGAGAGATCGTAACTCTCGTAGGCCCCCACGATACGTTCTGCGAGGGCCCGGGCGCGTCGCAACATGAAACCGTCGAGACCCCCGATGCCCTCCAGGGGAACGGCGTGTTTCCCCGGCTCGAAGTCGGCCAGGTTGGCCAGGAGGAAGCGGATGGTGTTTCGGATTTTCCGGTAGGCCTCGGCGTTGCGGGTGATGATCTCTTTCGAGATCCTCAGGTCCTCCTTGAAATCGACCATGGCCGTCCAGAGGCGGAGGATGTCGGCGCCGTACTGCGTGAGGAGCTGCTGGGGGGTGATCGTGTTGCCCAGCGACTTCGACATCTTCCGGCCCTCGGCGTCGACGACGAAGCCGTGCGTCAGCACCTGCCGGTAGGGCGCCTCGCCCTTGAGACCCTCGGCGATCAGGAGGGAGGACTGGAACCAGCCTCGGTACTGGTCCTGTCCCTCCACGTAGAGGTCGGCGGGCCAGCTCAGGCCCCAGCGTCCGGTGTCACAGACCGCCAGGTGGCTGACGCCCGAGTCGAACCAGACGTCGAGGATGTCCGTCGCCTTTTCGAAGGTGGTCCCCCCACATGAAGGACAGGAGAAACCCCTGGGCAGCAGCTCTTCCTGGGGCAGCTCGAACCAGATGTCCGTGCCGTGCTCGCGGAACAGCCCGCAAAGGTGGTCGAAGACGGACTCGTCGTTGACCGGGGTATCGCAGGAGGCGCAGGTAAAGACCGTGATCGGCACGCCCCACAGGCGTTGCCGGGAGATACACCAGTCCGGGCGGTTGTCGACCATGCCATGGATGCGGGCCTGGCCCCAGCGGGGGATCCACTCCACGTTCTCGATTCCTTCAAGTGCGCGCTGGCGGAGGTCGTTCCGGTCCATGCGGATGAACCACTGGGGGGTCGCCCGGAAGATGACGGGCTTCTTGCAGCGCCAGCAATGGGGGTAGGAGTGAGTGAGCTCCTCGGAGGCCAGGAGGACGCCCCTTTCGCGCAGGGTCTCCACGATCTCGCCGTTGGCCTGGAAGACGTGTCGGCCTTCCCACGCCGGAACATCGGCCATGAACCGGCCGGCATCGTCCACCGGTGCGTACGGTTCGAGGCCGTAGAGCTGCCCCACAACGAAGTCCTCGGCACCGTGGCCCGGAGCCGTGTGGACCAGGCCGGTCCCGGCCTCCAGGGTGACGTGGTCGCCAAGGATGAAGATTCCCCGGCGATCCACGAGAGGATGCTGGTAGTGGGTGCGTTCCAGTAGCTCCGCCTTGAAGGTCGTGACGATCTCCCACGTATCCCAGCCGGCTGTCCTTGCTGTCTCTTCGGCCAGCTCGGCGGCCACGATATACATGGCCCCCCCGTGCGCCACCAGGGCGTATTCGAAGAGAGGATGGAGCGCGATGGCGAGGTTCGAAGGAAGGGTCCACGGCGTCGTCGTCCAGATCACGGCGAAAGCTGGCGTGCCACCGGGGATCTCCAGAGCGGCCCGGGCGTCGTCCAGCAGCTCGAATGCGACGGTGATCGAGGGGCTGGTCTCGTCCTCGTACTCCACCTCGGCCTCGGCGAGCGCCGTGCGGCAGGAGGTGCACCAGTGTACCGGCTTGAGCCCGCGCTCCACCAGACCCGCCATCATGAAACCGTGCAGGGCCGAGGCGATCTCGGCCTCGTAGGCGTAGTCCATGGTCAGGTAGGGGTCGTCCCAAAGACCGAGGACCCCCAGGCGCTCGAACTCCTCCCGCTGCACCTTGACGAAGCCCGCGGCGAATTCGCGGCAGGCGCGGCGGATCTCCCCGACGGACATCTCGCGTTTCCTGGAACCCAGCTTCTTGTCCACCTGATGCTCGATGGGAAGGCCATGGCAGTCCCAGCCGGGGACGTAGGGGGCATCGAAACCCATCATGGTTCTGGACTTGACAACAATGTCCTTGAGAATCTTGTTGAGGGCGTGCCCCATGTGGATGTGGCCGTTGGCGTACGGGGGGCCGTCGTGCAGGATGAACGTGGGCCGGCCGCGGCGTTCCTGGCGGATGCGCTCATAGAGCTGCATCCGCTTCCAGTGCTCGAGCATCTCGGGCTCGCGCTTGGGAAGCTGTGCCCTCATGGGGAAGCTCGTGCCGGGTAGGTTGAGTGTCTTTCGGTACATGGACGTCCGCTCCTCCGGGCTGCGAGCCTACGCGGAGCGGCCTGCATCGTCAAGGAGCGCCCGTTCACCTGCCGGGGAAAAGGCTGTACAATCCCCGGTACGGGAGGTGATGATGATGATTGACACGATTCGTCGGTATCTCGGTGAACGCTCGGACCTGTTGGACTACAAATGCACGGGTATTGACAAGGGGATGTTGCACCTGCCCGGGCCGGACTTCGTCGATCGTGTGGTGGCCGGTTCCGACCGGTCTCCCAACGTCATGCGGAACCTCAACTGTTTGTTCAACACGGGACGGCTGGCCGGTACGGGCTATGTCTCGATCCTTCCGGTGGACCAGGGGATCGAGCACTCGGGTGCAGCCTCCTTCGCGCCCAACCCTATCTACTTCGACCCGGAGAATATCGTCAAGCTGGCCGTGGAGGGCGGCTGCAACGGTGTGGCATCAACGCTGGGCGTGCTGGGTGCCGTCTCAAGGAAATACGCCCACAAGATCCCCTTCATCGTGAAAATCAACCACAACGAGCTGCTGACCTACCCGCCCATCTACGACCAGACCCTTTTCGCCTCCGTGGAGCAGGCCTTCGAGCTCGGCGCAGTTGGCATCGGCGCCACCATCTACTTCGGCTCGGAGGGCTGCCGGCGGCAGATCCAGGAGATCTCGGACGCCTTCCAGCAGGCCCACGAGCTGGGCATGTTCACAGTCCTGTGGTGCTATCTTCGCAACTCGGCCTTCAAGAAGGACGGCGTGGATTACCACGCCTCGGCCGATCTGACCGGCCAGGCCAACCACCTGGGCGTCACCATCGAGGCCGACATCGTCAAGCAGAAGCAGCCGGACCGCAACGGTGGATATACGGCGCTGAGCTTCGGCCGGACCCACAAGCTTGTCTACGAAAAGCTCGTTCCGGACAACCCCATCGAGTGGACCCGCTGGCAGGTGGTCAACTGCTACATGGGCCGCGCGGGTTTGATCAACTCCGGCGGGGCTTCGGGCGGCAATGATCTTGCCCAGGCGGTCAGAACGGCCGTGATCAACAAGCGGGCCGGCGGCATGGGCCTGATCACCGGCCGGAAGGCCTTCCAGAAACCCATGAAGGACGGCGTGCAGATCCTCAACGCGGTTCAGGACGTCTACCTCTGCGAGGATGTCACGGTCGCCTGAAGAGGAAGGCGGAAGAAGCTGACGTGCTCGCCCCCGCCCCCTGGCGGGGGCGTTTTCCGGTGCGCCAGGCATGGCGCGAAACGGCATGGCCGGCGCACCGAAAAACGCCCCGCCGGGCGGCGAGGCGTTGCGATGTGCCGTGGGATTCCCGGCTAGAAGGTCCAGCCGAGGTATCCGTAGAGGATGTTGATGGAGCCGGTGGTGTCGTAGAGGTAGGGGTGGTTGTCGTCGTACTTGGCGTACCGGTACCGCCCGCCGACGAAGAAGATCTTGTTGATGCGGAAATTGAGCGTCAGGTCCACGTCGA
>JAADFK010000070.1 GCA_013152925.1 Acidobacteriota bacterium
CGGCGGGCCCGCGCCGCCTCGGCCCGCTGCACGGGGTTGGGGCGTGGCTCCGGCCCCCGGGCGGCCGCCGGCCATCCCTGTGCCAGGAGGACGAGCACGAGCCACGGAATCTTCCTTCTCACAGGCGCTCCCCGCCGGGGCGCGGCGCCCCGGCTCGCGTCCGGACTCAGATGTAGAGACCGCCCGAGACGTTGAGCACGGTCCCGGTGATGTACGAGCCACCGGGCCCCACCAGGAAGGCCACGGCCTCGGCCACGTCCTCGGGCGTCCCCAGCCTCGGGATCGCCAGGGCCTTGATCAGGGCCTCACGCTGCTCATCGCTCAGCGAGCCGGTCATGGCCGTCTCGATGTACCCCGGCGCCACGGCGTTGACCGTGATGTTGCGGCTGCCCAGCTCGCGCGCGAGGCTCTTGGTGAAGCCGATCAGCGCCGCCTTGGCCGCCGCGTAGTTGGCCTGGCCCGGGTTCCCCATCAGGCCGATGACCGAGCTGATGTTGACAATCCGGCCAAAGCGTTGCCGCATCATGATCTTGGCTGCCGGCTGAGTGACGTGGAAGACGCCGTCCAGGTCGGCCGCCATGACCGCACGCCAGTCCCCGGGTTTCATGCGAACGAGGATCTGGTCGCGCGTCAGGCCGGCGTTGTTGACGAGGATGTCCAGTCTCCCGTGACGTCCCTGAGCCTCCTTGACCGCCGCCGCGGCCCCCTCGGCGTCGGTGACGTCGAAGACGGCCGGCTCGGCGGAACCGCCCTGGCCCTCGATCAGGCGGAGCGTCTCGCCGAGCGCCGTCTCGTCGCGGCCCGCACAGACCACCACCCCGCCGAGGGCCGCCAGCTTCACGGCGATGGCGCGGCCGATTCCCCGGCTCGCCCCGGTCACCAGTGCCACACGTTCCTCAAGCTCTCTCATGAGGACCTCCCCAGCTCGGCCACCACGGCCTCCACCTGGTCCACCGTGCCGGCTTGAAGGCACCGGACCTCCCGGCTGACCCGCCGCACGAGGCCCGACAGCACCTTGCCGGCGCCCACCTCGACGAAGGTGTCGAAGCCGTCGGCGATCATGGCCTCCACGGTGGCTGTCCACAGAACGGGCGAATCCACCTGCCGCACGAGCCCCTCCCGGAGCTCCTCCGCCCTCCTCACCGGACGGGCGTCCACGTTACGGTAGAGCGGCACCCCCGGATCGGCCAACCCAAGGGCCTCCAGCACGGGCGCCAGACCCTCCCGGGCCGGCGCCATCAGCGGCGAATGGAACGGCGCCGAGACGGCAAGCGGCACGACCCTCCGTGCACCGGCCTCTCGACACAGCTTCCCGGCCCGCTCGACGGCCCGGGCGGCTCCGGCGATGACCACCTGACCCGGTGCGTTGAAGTTGACGGGAACGACCACCTGCCCCGTCGCCTCGGTGGCCAGGGAGCACGCCGAGCCGACACCCCCGTCATCGAGGCCGATGACCGCCGCCATGGCGCCCTCCCCCACGGGAACGGCCTCCTGCATCAGCTGGCCGCGACGGCGAACGGTGCGGAGGGCATCGTCCAGGCCCATGGCACCGGCGGCCACCGCCGCGGAGTACTCTCCCAGGCTGTGACCGGCCACCCCGTCCACACGCACGCCGGCCCGCTCGAGCGCCCGCCAGGCGGCGACGGAGTGGGCCAGCAGCGCCGGCTGGGTGTTGGCCGTCAGGCGGAGCTCCTCCTCGGGGCCTTCCCAGGCGATACGGGAAAGCGGCGCTTCGAGGACGGCATCGGCCGTTTCGAACACCTCACGGGCGAAGCTCCACCTGCCCGCCAGATCCTTCCCCATCCCAACGTACTGGCTCCCCTGGCCGGGAAAGAGCGCTGCAATGCGTCCCATGGCGTCTCCCTCAGTACCGGAAAAGAACCGAGGCCCAGGTAAACCCGCCACCGAAGGCCGAGCTGAGCACCAGGTCGCCGCGCCGGATTCTCCCCTGCTCCACCGCCTGGCCCAGGGCCAGCGGTATGGAGGCGGCGGAGGTGTTCCCAACCCACTGGACGTTCGTGAAGACCTTGTCCTCGGGGATCTTGAGCCGGGACCCCACGGCCGTGATGATGCGGAGGTTGGCCTGGTGGGGCACGAAGAGCGCCAGGTCGTCCACCGTGATGCCGGCCTCGTCCATCACCTGGGCACTGATCTCCGTCAGGGCTCGCACGGCCACCTTGAACACCTCGTTGCCACGCATCTTGATGAAGGGCAGCCGCTGCTCGATGGCCTCCCGGTCCCAGGGCGGAATCCGGCAGCCGCCGCCCGGCATGGAGATCAGGTCGGCGTAGGTGCCGTCGGTCTTCCAGGCGCAGCGGAGGATCCCGTCGCCGGCCGGCGCCGGTTGCAGCACCACCGCGCCCGCACCGTCGCCGAAGAGGACACAGGTCGTGCGGTCCGTCCAGTCGGTGAAACGGGTCAGGCACTCCGCACCGATAACCAGGACGTTTTTCGCCTCGCCGGTGGCGATGAACTGGCGCGCCACGTTGAGCGCGAAGACGAAGCCGGAGCAGGCCGCGGAGACGTCAAGGCAGGCCGCATTCACGACGCCGAGCCGCGGCTGGGCGATGGCCGAAGAGGCCGGAATCGGCTGCTCCAGGGTAGCCGTCGCCAGGAGGAACAGGTCGATCTCCCCGGGGGCGACCCCAGCATCAGCCATGGCCGCCTTGCCGGCCCGCTCCACCAGGTCGACCAGGGCCTCCCCCTCGGCCACCACGTGGCGCTCGCGGATGCCCGTTCGGGTCCTGATCCACTCGTCGGAGGTCTCCACCATCCGTTCGAGATCGGCGTTTTCCAGGACTCGCTCCGGCAGATAGGTTCCAATCCCGGCGATGCGGGCTGTCGTTTCGAAGGCGTCGTGCATCAATGATTCTCCTCGGGTATCGGCGAGGCGATGGCTGGAAGGGCCGCGGCGATCTCCTCGATGGTTCCGCTGGCGGCGTACTGGGCGGCCACCCTGACTGCGTTCCGGATGGCCTTGGCGGTGGATCGTCCGTGGCCGATGAGACAGGCGCCGTTGACGCCGAGGAGCGGAGCGCCCCCGTACTCGGCATAGTCGACCTTCCGGCGGAGATTGATGAACGCCCCCTTGGCCATCAGCAGGCCGATCCCGTGGACCGTGGAACGGCTGGCCTCCTCGGCGAGGGCCGTCAGGATCATCTCGCCGAGACCCTCCGAGACCTTGAGGATGACGTTGCCCGTGAAGCCGTCACAGACGATGACATCGACCTCCCCGGTGAAGACGTGGCGGCCCTCGACGTTGCCGACGAAGTGCACGCCCGCGCTCTCCAGCACGGCGTGGATCTCCCGAATCCGGCGCCCCCCCTTGCCCTCCTCTTCCCCCATGGACATCAGGCCAACCCTCGGGTCGGCGATACCCAGGACGTTGCCGGCGTACAGGGAGCCCATGACAGCGAACTGGAGGAGGTGCCGGGGGCGGCATTCGACGTTGGCACCCACGTCGAGAACCAGCGTCGAGCCATCGAGGCGGGGCAGGTTCGCCGCCAGCGCCGGGCGCTCCACGCCCTCGATCATGCCGAGCACGGTCTTGGCGGCCACCCACGCCGCCCCGGTGTTCCCGGCGGTCACCATGGCGACCGCCTGGCCGTCGCGCACGAGCTCGGCGCAGACCGTCAGCGAGGACCGCCGCTTGCCGCGCAGAACGACCATGGGAGAGTCCTCCATGGTCACCACGTCGGGAGCGTCCACGATCTCCAAGCCGCTTGGAAGCGCCCGGAAACGGCCCAGCTCGCCACGGATCTGTTTGGCGGGGCCGACGAGGAAGACCGGCGTGCCGCCACTCTGGACGATTTCCAATGCGCCCTGCACAACGATGGCAGGCGCATCGTCGCCCCCCATGGCGTCGAGGGCCACAAATCCCGGCGTGGTGTCGGCCATGGTCACCCAGGCCTAGTCCAGCTCTTCGACCTCGATGACGGTCCGGCCCTTGTAGCTGCCGCAGTGAGGGCACACCCTGTGCGGGGGCTTGGGCTCGAAACAGTTGGTGCAGAGGCTCCAGCCGGGCGGAACCAGGGCGTCGTGGGAACGCCGCATGTTGCGGCGGGTGCGGCTATGACGTCGTTTCGGGTTGGCCATGATCTCACTCCATCGGAAAACCCTGGCGATCAGGAGGGCTTTCCGCTGATATCGGCGAGGGCGGCCCAGCGCGGATCGATCTCGCGCGGGCAGCTGCACGCACCCTCTTCGTTCAAGTTCGCCCCGCAGGTGGGGCACACGCCGGCGCAGCTCTCCCGGCACAGAACGCGCATGGGCATGGCCAGGAGCGTTTGCTCCACCGCCACGTCCATCAAGCTCAGCTCGTCGTCCTCGACGAAGCGGACCTCAAGGTCGTCGGTCGTCAGCTCCAGCTCCTCCTCCTCCGGCGCCGCTTGCCTCGGCAGGAGGCGAACCGCCACTTCCTCTTCGGCCGACCACGGGACCACCCCGAGGCAGCGCGCGCAGCGCAGGACGCCGTTCATGGTCAGCCGGCCCACCATTCGTTGCCCCGGAGAGGCGGAGCGGATCTCCACATGGACACGCACCTCCACCGGGCCGGCGACCACGGCGGGATCCAGCCGTTCCGGTGGAAGCTCGAGGCGCTCGTCGATCCGGAGCGGCTCGGCCTCGATGTGTGCGAGATCGATCTTCACCGCACCCCCTTCACGGATTGCGCAGTATACCATTCAACGGTTTACAGTCAATGAAGCAGGCGCGCGCCCTCGGCCGCTACCGGACCGGCTCGCCCGGCTCCGGCTGCAACCCGAAGGGCCGGAACCTTCCGGACTCGTACGCCGAGGCCATGGACGGGTTGACCTTGCGGATCTTCTGGATGGTCTTCTTCTCGGCGGTGCGGTCCCCGGCGGCGCGCTCCACCTCGGCCAGGCAGGCCAGGTTGAAGAGCTTGAACAACCCCTCGCCGCTCCCCCTCAGGCGGAGCATCCCGTCCGCCCGCCGGAAGGCCTTCCGCGCCCCGTCGAGATCCCCGGCCGCCACGGCCCGCACCCCGGCGCCGTGAACCAGCAGCACCCTGGCGATGGCCGTCATCTCCCCGCCCTCCGCCTTGCCGGCGAGCTTCCGCCAGTGATCCTCGATCCGCCGGCTCAAATCCGGCTCCCCGGCCATGATGGCGGCACGGTGGATGAGGATGTCATAGCTGATGCCGCGTCGGGCCGAGCACCCCCCCTCCTCGGCCCTCTTGAGGAGGTCGCGCCACCGACGGGCCATGGCGTCAGGATAGAGCTCGATGGTGCACCGGAGCGAGCGGCTCCACCCATCGCTGCACGGCTCCTCGTCGTCCATCCGCTCGAGAAGACCGTGCGCAGAATCCATGTCGCCCTCGAGGAGGTACGCCGCCGCCAGGTGGTCCCACGAGGCGCAGAAGTCGTGCTTGATCTTGATGGCGCCCCGGAACTGTTCGATCGCCTCGTGGTAGCGGCCCGTCAGCAGGTAGAGCTCGCCCAGGGAGTCGAGAGGGTTGGCCTGGTCGGGAGCGATGAACTTGTAGGTGGCGAAGTTCTCCTCGGACTTGGAAAAATCGCCCTGCTCCATGGCGATGTAACCCAGGCTGTTGTACCCGACGACCCAGTTGGGGCTGACCTTGACCAGGCGCTCGAAGGCTGCGCGGGCCTTCGCCAGCTGCCCTGTCTTCCAGAAGATACCGGCCTTGAGGTTGAGCGCGTAGGGATCCTCGGGATACCTGGCGAGGTAGGCATCGAGAAGCCCCTCCGCACGATCGGGCTTCCCGTCCACGCGAGCCCTGAGATACAGGATCAAAAAGCGCTCCCGGGGCGTCAGCCTCGTCAGGTCGGCCGAAGCAAGGAGGGTCCGGAGCCGTTTGATCGCCTCCTCCCCGGAGACCCCCGGCGACATCTGGGCCAGGCGGATCCGGGCCATGACGAAACCCGGGTCGAGCTCCACCGCCTTCTTGAAATGGGCCAAGGCCTCCCGGTTGTACAGCTTCATCTCGGCGTTCATGCCCGCCTGGAACTCCCGCAGCGCCTCGGGCGAGGAGGTGGTCCACTGGGGCCGTGGGCGCAACAGGAACACGGCAGCGGCCGCCACGGCCACCACCACGATCGTTGCCGCGATCCACCGGCTCGTCGTGGTCATTCGTTCATCCTTCCGGCGAACCGCGAGCTCGCGCTGCCGGAACGTTCCCGACGGCCCACCCCGGTGCCGGGCTCGCTGGAGCGCCTCATGGAGGGTACTACGCGAGCGAGGGCCGGCGGTTTCACGGCTGGCACTCCCCGGGACAGCAGACGATGGCAATCAGGGTGATATCGTCGTAGGGCGCCCGGCCCGCGGTGAAACGATCGATGGACCTCAGAACCCCGTCGATGACCCCCTGGGGGTCGGCCGGTGCGTTCTCGAGCACCCGGGCCAGCCGCTGTTGGCCGAAGAACTGTCCGTCGGGGTTCATGGCATCCACCGCACCGTCCGAGTAGGCCAGGAGCAGGTCACCCGGCGCCATGCTCATCTCGATGACCTCGTAACCGCTCCTGGGCAGCGCCCCGAGGGGGATCCTGTGCCTGGGCATGCGCAGCTCGTCCACACCACCGTTGTGGCGCCGCACCAGAGGTGGCGGCTGGCCGGCCAGGGTGTAGCGGAGGACGCCGCGCCGGGGAGAGCACTCCAGGTAGCCCAGGGCGACGAAGGAGCCCCGGCTGAGAACGGTGCTCGACCGCCGCAGCCGGTGCAGGCGCTGGTTGGCCAGGTTGAGGAGCTCGGCCGGATCCGGGCTGGCGATGGCCAGCGCGTGCAGCACCTCGTGGGCGGCCATCATCAGCAGCGCGCCGGGAATCGATTTCCCTGAAACGTCGCCGTACGCCAGGGCGTGTCCCCCCGGGTTCGGAGCCGGAAGCTCGGTGTAGAAATCCCCGCCGACGATCCGGGCCGGCCGGCAGATGGCCGCCACGCTCCAACCCTCGGGCGTCGCCAGCTCTTGCGGGAGCAACGACTGCTGGATCGTCGCGGCGATCTGAAGCTCCCGCTCCAGCTCCGCCTGACGAGTCCTCTCTTCCAGCAAGGTACTGGTCTCCAGGGCGATGGACGCCTGCTGCAGCAAGCCTCGCACCAGCCGCAGGTCGTCGGATTCCAACGCCATCCGGCCGGCCGTTCCCGAGAGGACCACAAGGCCGATGGACCGGCGCGGCGTCGCCAGCACGCCCACATACTCGACGCCCGCACGCCGCAGCTGGCCATCCGTGCGATCGACCTGGGGCGAGATCATCTCCAGGGAAGCGAGCTGCTCCAGGCGGATCAGGCCTCCGCGTTTCTTGACGTGGTCGATGAACAGCTCCATGCCCTTGAGCTCGCGGGGCAACCAGTCCGGGCCGGCCACCCGCCGCAGCCCGCCATCGTGGACCAGGTACAGGGCGGCAAACCGGAGCCCCAGGAGCTCCGGGAGCCGCTCGACGAGCTCCCGGACCACCTCGGTCAGGTCGACCTGCGCGGTGAAGGCCTCCCCCATCTCCTCCATGGCGTGCTGCAGACGCGCCCGCTCACGAAAGAAGAAGCGGTTGATGGGCTCCTGGATACGGTGGCGAAGCGGCTCGAAGAGCAACACGATGGCCAGGGCGAAGATCACTGGAAACAGAGGAGAAGCCGCCACGTCCGTCCCACGGAACAGGGCGTTGAAGGTGACGATCAGGCCGGCGTACACCGCCGTCACCAGGGCCGTCATGGTGGTGTACATCAGGCTCTTCCGGAGAATGACCCGGATGTCCAGCAGCTGGAACCGGATGATGGCGTAGGCGAAGGTGATCGGCACCAGGATCAGCGGGACGACACCGTAGTAGAGGAAACGCTCCGTGTGGAGAAAGGAGGGGAAGGCCACCGCCAGTATCAGGAAGGGGACGACACCGAAGAGCGTGCCGAGAAAGACCAGGCCCGCGCCCCGGCGCTGGCGGGGCTCGGGCAGCCAGCGGGCGCTTACGGCCAGCGCGCCGAGCCCGAGACCCATGTAAACCACCATGACCCACCAGTTTGCCAGGGGGGCACCGCTGATGAGGGCCAGGTTCGTCCGGCGGAAATGGGCGGCGGCCACCACCACGGCATAGACCGCGGGGGGCACCCCGTAGACCAGCGGCACGAGCCGGCCCCGCCGCGCCAGACGGCCCACCAGACGGGCCAGCGCGTCCTCCCTCCACTGCCAGATCGGCCGCGGAAAGATCATGAAGAAGTGCAGGAAGGTCGCCGGGAGGAAAAGAAGGGCGATGGTGCCGGTGGTCAGCACGAAGGTGTCCACCCAGGAGTAGGACGCGGGCCGGAGACGGCACACCAGGAAGAGCAGGAAGAGCACCGACATGAAAAAGAACACGCGGGCGGCTGGAAGGCGGGGTTGCTGTACCAGCACGAAGAGCCCGACAAAGAAGAAAGAAAAACCCAGGAGCGCCGCCAGAAGGTACATTGTGTCGCCGATGCGGCGGCGCCCGAGCTCCACCTCCACCGCCCTCAGATGATCCCCCGACCGCACGAGATACGAGACCCTCTCGCCGATGGAGTGCCGGTTGAGAACCTGGGCGGCGTGGGCTGGCGTTTCCAGCACGACACGGTCGATGCCGACGATGATGTCGCCGGGACGGATTCCCGCCTCGTCCGCTCCCGAGCCGCTGATGACGCGGCGCACAACCAGCCGCCCCGGCGCGTCGGCCTCCAGAACGACCCCGTCGTAGGGCCGTGGCAGGAACATGTCCCCGATGGAGAGCCCTGCCAGGAGGAAAGCCAACATGCCGGGAATCAGCAGCTCGAGGATCTGCCGTCGGCGAAGCGATGCCATCGCTCCATCATACGCCGAAACGGGGCTTGGGGTTCCACCGTACCTTCCGCCCCCACGGGAAACCGGAGGCGCATCACCCATCCCGCTCTGCCCGGAAGCGTGAGAGCCCGTGCCGTGCTCGTGGTACGATTCCGGCATCCGGCAGCTGGAGGTCAGCCGTGGACGAACGCCACCGCACCCTTCGAAACAGCCTGTTGATCTCGGTCCTGGTCACGCTCGCCATGATGGGATCGGTCATCATCTACATGCTGGTCGCCGCCTTCTTCGTCGGCCAGGGCCAGACCGTTGCCGTACCGGGAGGGCCGGGGCTCCACGCCGCATTGCTTGCCGCCGCCCTGCTGTGCGCCGTGGGCGGGCCGGCGTACTTCCGGATGCAGAGGAGAGGGCTGACCGGGGACCCTCGGGGAACGCCAGCCGGACTTGCCCTGGTCCGGCTGCTCCGCGCACGGATCGTCGGACTGGCGTTGGCCGAGACCGCGGCGGTCCTCGGCCTGGTTCAGACGCTGACCACCGGCGACATTCGCTGGTCCGCCGCCCTGAGCCTCCTCGCCCTTGCCGCCATGGCGTTCCTCTGGCCGCGGCGGCGCCAGCTGGAGCGGATCACATTCCCGGACGAGGTGCAGGCCATCGAGCCCCGCTGACGAGCTGCTCGGCTGCGAGATGGCTCGATCCGCCACACCGTTCCTTGCCAAACACTGCTGGCCAAGGGATAATCACGTCGAACGAAAAATGGAGGTATCGACCCATGCGACGTGTCCTTGTACTGTCCTGTGTCCTCATTTTGGCCAGCACCATGGCCATGGCCGGCGACCTCAGCCTCTTCGGCTCCGGCTGGAATCAGAACGATCCCGGAACGGTCTACGGCGGTGGCTTCCGGCTGACCGGCCAAGAGGGCCCCTGGGCCGCCGACCTGACCATCTCCTGGCTGGATGACTCGGCCTATACCTGGACCGGGTGGGGTTGGGTGTACCGCAACTCCCTTCAGGTGACCCCCGTCGAGATCGGCACCCGCTACATCGCCGACACCCCCAACGCCTTCCGGCCCTACGCCGGAGGCGGCCTCGGGTATTACTTCATCAGCTCCGACTTCGGCAAGGTCGATGACAAGTGGAGCGGGTACGCTCTCGTGGGGTTCAATTTCGGAAACCGCCACACCGTCGATTTCTTCATGGAAGCGGTCTACCGTTGGCTGACCACCAATGTCGAGGTCAGGGATCCGGTTGCCGGAAACGTCACGTACAGCGCCGATCTCAAGGGGTTCGCCTTCAACATGGGAGCGGTGATTCACTTCTGAGGCGCGCCGATTTCCGGCCGGCGATGGGATGCCACGCGGCGTCCCATCGCGCCATTCAGGGGTTGATGCCCAGCCGCCGCAGCCGTTTCGAGGCCTCGGTGGCGGCCTCCGAGTCGGGCGCCATCCGCTGGACCTTCTTGTAGCTCCTGGCCGCCTCCTCGGAACGACCCAAGCCTTCCAGGGCGCGGCCACGCATCAGCTCCACATCGGCGACGTCCGGCAGGATTCTGTCGGCGGCCTCAACGTAGCTCAGCGCCTCGCGGTACTTCGAGGCATCGAGGAACAGCCTGGCCGCCAGACTCTGAACGACCCAGATGCCCCGCGCATCCCGAGCCGCCCGGGCTGCATCCCGGAGCGCATGAGCGCGATCCCTGACACCGGACTCCGCTCCAGCCAGGAAGGCCCGCAACAGTCCATCATCCGGCCACTCTCCCACTGACTGGCGAAGGAGCGGAAGGGCCTTCGACGCCTCGTCCTTGCCCAGGAGACGCCGGGCCTCCGCCAGCCGGTCATAGGCGGGACGGCTCTCCCGGACATGATGGGTCTGTTCCAGGAAAGCCCGCGTACGAAACGGCCTGTTCCGCACCTCGGCGGGGGCCGCCGCGATCTCCTGCCGCGCCATGGCCAGGCGATCGGTGGTCATGGGATGGCTGGCGAACATCCGCTCGACGAAGTTAGGTTCCCGCTTCTGCTCCGATTGAAGAACCTCCATGAGGCCGGCCATCCCCTCGGGGTTGTAGCCCGCCCTGACCATGTACTGGTAGCCCAGCTCGTCGGCCTGGCTCTCCTGGGCCCTGGAATAGTGCGCCAGCATCAGCTGGGCCCCGAGCATCCCGCCAAAAGCATAGAGGTTCCGGTTCTTGGTGTCGTTGACCTCCATGTACGCCATGCCGCCAACGAGCGCCAGCTGGGTCAGCAGGCTCCGCGTGTAGGCCACGGCTGCGTGGCGGGCCGTCACGTGGCCCGTTTCATGACCGAGGACACCCGCCAGCTCGTCCTCGCTGTCCATCCGCGCCAGAAGCCCCCGCGTGATGGAGATCTTGCCCCCGGGAAGGGCGTAGGCGTTGACCGCGGGATCGTTGACGGCGTTGTACTCCCAGGGCAGGTTGGGGCGGTGGGAGACCGCCGCCAGCCGGAGACCAACCCGGTCGACGTAGCCTTGCAGCCGTGGCTCCTGCACCGTGCCCAGCGAGGACTGCGTGTACCTGGGATAGAGGCTCTTCCCCAGCTCCAGCTCCTGCGCCTCACCCATCAGGTCCAGCTGGCTCTTGCCGGTCACGGGATTGACGGTGCACCCCCCCGTAGCGAACAGCAGGGCGAAAACCAGGATGGCCTTCGGCACGATCTTCGCGATCATCTCGGACCTCCTTTTCCCATTCTACCTGGAGATCTCCCATCAACGATCTCCCCGCACGCAGACAACGCGCTGTGCTTGGGGCCGTCCATTTCTCGGTACACCGAGAAACGGCGGCGGGCCGAAGCCCGCCGCCGGAGGATCGTTCGGTCGTTCCCTCAGAACGAGGGGAAGAAGGTCTGCAGGATGTCCTTGACCGTGGGCTCGGGGCCCTGGGCCTTGGCCAGCTCGCGAACATGGGCGATCCGGTCCACGAGCGAGGGCTCGTCCACGTTGTAGAGGATACCCGTGGTCAGGACGTCCTTTTCCCGCGTGAAGGCCAGGGCGGCCAGGCGGTCGGTGGGGTCGTGATCCTCGGGAACCAGGCGGAGCTTCTCCTTGAGGATCCCGTACTGGGATTCCCCGCGGAAGGTAACGCAGGGGGACATGACGTTGACGAAGGCGAAGCCCCTGTGCTGGATGGCCTGGACAATCAGGTTGGTCAGGGTCTTCATGTCGCCCGAGAATCCACGAGCCACGAAGGTTGCTCCGGTGCTGATGGCCAGCTCGACGGGGTCCACGGCCGGTTCGGGGTTGCCGTAGAACGACGACTTGGTCTTGTCGCCCGTCGGGGTGGTCGGCGCCGTCTGGCCCTTGGTCAACCCGTAGATCTCGTTGTCCATCAGGATGTACGTGACATCGAGGTTCCGCCGGCAGGCGTGCATGAAGTGGTTGCCGCCAATGGCCATGCCGTCGCCGTCGCCGCCCACGGCGATGACGATGGTCTCGGGGCGGGCGATCTTGACGCCCGTGGCCAGGGTCAACGCCCGTCCGTGAACGGAGTTGAAGCCGTAGGTGGCCACGTAACCGGGGAGCCGCGAGGAGCACCCGATACCGGAGAGCACGACCGTGTTCCACGGCTCGAGCTGGAGCTGGGCCATGGCGCGGTAGAGGGCGTTGAGCACGCCGAAATCACCACAACCGGGACACCAGACCGGCTTGAGATCCGTCTTGTAGCTTCCGGGCTTCAGCTTGACAACTTCGGTGCTCATACCATCACCTCCCGCTTGGTGTCGGCCATGGGCAGGACCTGGGCGATAATCTCCTCGACCTCGGTCACCGTCAGGTTCTTGCCGCCGGAACGCTTGAAGATATGCGTGTGTCCGTCGGGAAGCTCGAGGAAGGTCCGCAGGTACTTGTAGAACTGCGCGGAGAAGCTCAGCTCCATGACGATGAACTCCTTGATCCCCTTGAGGAACTCCTCGAACTCGTGCTTGGGGAAGGGGTAGAGGACCTGGGGCACGAAGGCGGCCACCTTTTCGCCACGGGCGTTGGCATTGAGGATGGCTTCCTTGACCGGTCCCTTGGAAGAGCCCCAGCAGAGGATGCCGACATCCGCATCGTCCGGTCCGTAACGGCGGATGAAATGGAACTCATCCCGGATGGGCCGGAGCTTCCGGTATCGCTTGGCGTTCATCTTTTCGTGAATCAGGAACATGGAGGTGGGCCGGCCATACTCGTCGTGCTCCAGGCCGTTGGTCTGGTACTCGCCGCCCTTGATCCCCGGCCATGTCATGGGAGAAACGCCCGTCGGCGTGTCCTTGTACCGCTTGTAGTCCACCAGCTCCTCGTCCGCCGGCTTCACACGCTCCTGAACCTCGTGGTCCAGGGTCAGCATGGAGAGCGTCTCCTTGCGCTGGGCGATGTTCTGGTCGGACAGCACGATGACCGGGATCTGGTACTCCTCGGCGATATTGAAGGCATCCGTCATGGCATGGAAGCAATCCTCCACGTCGGCTGGTGCGAGCACCACGCGGGGCGCATCGCCGTGGGAGCCGAAGACGGCCTGCCAGAGGTCCGACTGCTCGCTCTTCGTCGGGAGTCCCGTGGACGGGCCGCCGCGTTGCACGTCCCAGATGACCGCGGGAAGCTCCGCCATGGAGGCCAGCCCCATCATCTCCGTCATCAGAGCCAAGCCCGGACCGGAGGTCGCCGTCATGGACTTGACACCCGCAAAGGAACCGCCGAGCACGGCGCCGATGGCCGCCAGCTCGTCCTCGGTCTGAATCACCGAGCCGCCGACCCTGGGCAGCCACTGGGACAGAAAGTGCAGCACCTCCGACGAGGGAGTAATGGGGTAGCCGGCAAAGAAGCGGCAGCCGGCGTGGATGGCACCGACCGCTGCGGCCTCGTTGCCCGACATCAGCAGCCTGGGCTCGCCCGGCTCGTACTCCAGCTTCCAGGCCGACAGGTCGTGCTCGATGCCCCGGGCGTGCTCGATGCCTGCCGTGAAGCCCTTGATGTTGGCCTGCAGCACCTCCGCCTTCTTCTTGGAGAACTTCTTCTCGATGGCCCGGCGCAGCGGCTCCTGGGGCAGCCCGAACAGCTCGCTGAGCAGGCCGAGGGTAACGATGTTCTTGGCCAACGTCGTCCCGGCGGACTCCTGCGCCAGCTGGATGAACGGGACCTTGATCCAGGTGGCCTCGGGGCCGGCGCCGAGGTCGGCGGGGTCGACCTCGGTCTCGTCCTTGGCCTCGGAGAGAATGATGGCGTTGGACGCCGTGGTGATCTCTCCCTTGAACCGGGCGAAATCCTTCCAGCTAAATACGATGAGGACGTCTACCTCATCGGCCTGGGCGAAAATGTCATCGGCGCTGACGCGCACGGTCGTCGACGACTCGCCACCCCGGATCTGGGGCCCGTAGGCCTCCACCTTGATGACGTTGAGCCCCTGGCTTGCTGCCGCCTGCGCCACCATTTCACCCATGGTGACCACGCCGTCGCCGCCGGAGCCCACCATGGCCAGTGTCAGGTCCCTCTTGGGCATACGCTGTTACCTCCCTTCGCGGATCGTGCCGCGATCGCGATTGTGAACCGTTTCACACCAAATGTCTATAAAGTGATAGAAATCGAGAACGAGACGCTTTTCTCGCTGTAATCTCACAGCAGGCTCCTCCCGAAACCGCCGTCCACCGGCAGGGCGACCCCGGTCAGACCCGAAGCACGCGCCGACACGAGAAACGCGACGGCTGCCGCGACCTCGGCGGGATCGAGGAGCCGCCGGATCGGCGCCTTCGCCTCCCACGACGCCCGGATCTCCTCCTCCGTCACACCAGTCCGGACGGCCATGGCCCGTGCGAGATCAGCGAGCCGTTCCGTCGCCGTGAAGCCGGGCAGGACCGTGTTGACCGTGATGCCATCGGCGGCCACCTCGTCCGAGACGCTCTTGAGATACGCGGTCACAGCGGCCCGGAGGGCGTTGGAAAGCACCAGACCCGGCTGGGGCTCCCGGACGGCGATGGAGGTGATGGCGACGATTCGTCCCCATCCCCGTCGCCGCATGTCCGCAAGGCAGGCGGCCACCAGCCGCTGGACGGGAAGGAGCAGCAGCCGGCACGCGGCTTCCAGGTCGTCGGTCCCGGCTTCGGTGGCCGGCATGGACGGCGGGCCGCCACCGTTGGCCACGAGGATATCGACGGGACCGAAATGTCCCCGGGCTCTGGCCACGATGGTCTGTGGAGCTGCCGCATCGGTCAGGTCGGCCGCCACCCCGAGGACGGCGGCGCCCGTTTCATCCCGCAGCTGCGCCGCGGCCGCCTCGACGCGCTCCCCAGAGCGGGAAACCACCACGACGCGGGCCCCTTCCAGGGCCAGCTCACGGGCGGTGGCGAGGCCGAGGCCCGTCGAAGCCCCGCAGACCAGGGCCGTTCGGCCCTCGATGCCGAGATTCATGACCGGCCCTCCCCCTGC
Source organism: Acidobacteriota bacterium (assembly GCA_013152925.1). Classification (GTDB taxonomy): domain Bacteria; phylum Acidobacteriota; class Thermoanaerobaculia; order Thermoanaerobaculales; family Sulfomarinibacteraceae; genus JAADFK01. The sequence goes on from JAADFK010000070.1 coordinate 15,154, forward strand.
TGATCCACCGTGTAGACCGGATCGACGTCGACGGGTACGGTGCCGAGCGAATCCAGGAGCGTGGCCATGGCTGCCGGCACGGTTCCGTACCGCGTCACCATGGCCCTGGCACCCGCGTAGTCCCCCCTTGCCTGGATCATCAGGATGTCGTGCGCCAGCTCCCGGATGGCGCCGGGGAAGCGGTCCACCACGGGGCGGAACCGGCCCTCGGGAGTGACCACGATGGCCCCCTTCTCCAGGAGGTAATTGGCCTGGATGACGACGCCGAGACCGTGGGCCTCGGTGGTGCCGAAGCGTGCCGCCCGGAACAGGCCGGCCACGTAGGTCCAGGGCAGGTGCTCGATGATGCCCTCGGGCAGAACCTTCCGCTCGGCCAGGGCGTAGAGATCGTCGACACCGACCACGTCGGCCTTGGCCTCTTCGAAGGCCGAGTAGAGATCCTTGAGCTCCAGGCGGACCTCGGTCTGCCGGCCGTCCAGCACGATTCTCCCCGGCCCGAGGCCGTGGGACATCTCATGAAAGAGGATGAAGTGGAAGTAGGTATCGAAATCCAGACGGCCGCCCTCCCCCTCGGGAAGGACGCGAGCCGCGATGGGCCTCAGGATCGCGTCGTACTTGGCCTGCATCATGTTCTTGAGGAGGACCTTCTTGGAGCCCTTGGCCTCGCGGACCCGCTCGTCGTTGGGCAGATTGAAGGCCAGGGTCTGGACGCCGGCGCGGGCGTCGCCGGCCGTGTAGATCTCGTCCACCACACGGATCGGTGAGTCGGTGCCGCGGTTGAGGTTCTTGTGCTCGTCCGGAATCGGCAGGTTGCGTTCCAGGAAGGGGAGCTCCTTCTTGTAGCCGTCCAGGCGCCTGGAGTCCTCTGGCTGGGCGATGCAGATGAAGGCCTCGAAGGCCGCCTTGTAACCGAAAAGGCCATCCTCGTAGGTCTCGTAGGGGCCGATGACCACTTCCAACGGCGAGTCCAGGTCCATCCACGCCAGGTCCGACTCGTAGTAGTCGTCACTGCCGAATGCGTCGGCCCTGGCCGTCAGAAAGCGCTTGAGGCTCTCGTTATCCGTCGCCTCGGCGGCCTCCCGGAGCTCGTCGGCAGCCTTCTTCAGCTCGTCTGCGTAGGCCACACTGTAAGGAACGGCCACCAGGCCGCCATCCTTCCGCTCGATCACCGTGGTCAGCGCGGTGAAGGCCTTCCTGTCCTCCGGGTGCGCCGTCAGCCAGGATTTCCACTCCCCGCGGGTCATGTCCTCCGGATAGAACCCGGCCCCAGCGGGATGGGGAATATGGCCGATGAAGGGCTCGAAGCGCTCCAGCCGATCCCACGGGCCGTACATGATCCGGTAGTAGTCCCTGGCCGCCTGGACGTCCGGGCCCTGGAGCTTGCCGAGCCGCCGGGCGAGCTCGAGGTTCTTCCGCCAGGCCTGCAGCTTGAACACCGTGTCGATCTGGCGTGCCGCGGCCACCAGGTGTGGCAGGGCCGCCCGGTCGCCGGCCGAGAGCGAGCCGAGGTCGGCGCCGATCGTGTGGGGCTCGAAGCGCGCTCTCCGCACCGTGATGTCCGGCGCGATGGTCAGGGCCGCCGTGGGCGGCTTCGGGGCGTTGCAGGCACCCACGAGGATCATGGCGGCGACAAGCAGGGTTCCAACTCGCATCAGGTGTTCTCCGTGTCTCCGGATGTTGGGCGGATCTTCCGGGCGATGATACTGAAATCCCGGAAACCGTTGAGCATGGCGTCCAGGCGCTCCTCCAGGCGTACCAGACGCCGCCCGATATCTCCGGTCCCGCGGGGCTCGGGCCGGCCCGCGGAGAATCTCTGGGAGTCCGGAAAGGGGTGGAGCTGGTCGACACTTTCGATGGCGAAGCCCGAAGCCCGGAGAAACAGCTCCAGGGTTTCCGGCAGCAGGGGCCGCGCGTGCGTCGGGTCCAGCCAGAACAGGGCGGCGCCCACGCGAAGGGAGTGTGGGTTGGGACACTCGGCGATCAGGATTCCATCGTCGCGGAGAATCCGCCGCACATGGGCCAGCAACTCGAGGAGTATCGCCGGCTGGAGGTGTTCCAGGAGATGTACGGCCGTCACGGCGCCCCACGATCCGTCCTTCTCCCCGCGAACGGCCGCAAGAACGTCGTCCCGGCGAACCCTGAGGCCACGCCGCAGCGCGGCCGTTGCCAGGGCCGGATCGCCCTCGACGCCCACGGCCTCGACGCCGGCTTCCCGGAGCAGGAGCAACAGCTCGCCCCGCCCGCTTCCCAGATCGAGCACCGGGGCATGATCCCGCAGCGCGGGAAGGTACCGCTGCAGCCTGTGGGCAATCTCCTCTTCCGCGCCCCGGAGCTCGCGCACGAGAGCGGGCTGGACCCCGGCCAGCGCTTCCGCCAGGAGCTCCTCCTCTTCAGACGGCTGGGGGACGGGGAGCGCTTCGCGCTGGAGAATCCGCTCGACCAGCGAGCCGATCTCGTCCTGCTCCCGGGCCAGCCGTTCCACCAGGGCGTCCTGGCGAGCCACCGCGGCGGGAAGCCGCTCGTCCCGCAGGACACCCAGCTCCTCCACGGTTTCCCCCACGTGCCGCTCCACACCATCGAGCCGGCTCTCGATCCCGGGAAGCCGCGCGTCCCGAAGCCGCGCCAGCTCGTTCTGAACCGCCCGGAGGGCGTCTTCAACCGTGTCCGAGCGGCCCTCGAGAGCGGGAACCCTCTCGTCGCGGAGCAGCTCCATTTCCCGCCGGAGCAGCTCCACCTCCCGCCGGAGCTCGCGGGCTCCGTCGATCGTCTCCTCGAGCAAACGGCCCAGCGCTTCGGTGGCCGTCTCGCAGGCTGCGATCCGGTGTTGAATCTCCACGGGATCCAACGCAAAGAGGGCCTTCGCCAGCTTTTGGCGAAGGCCTCTTTCTGCGGACCGGGAGTCCGCCGTCCCGGGATCCCTGGGGGGGGTGGCGTCGTTCACACCGCTCCCGCCGGACCCCTCAAGCCCCGGTTTCTTCGGCCGCCGCTTCCGGCGCCGCACCCACTGGCAGCTCCACCGTCCCGCCCTGCGCCCCGACGCTCGGCTCGGTCTCGGACACGGCTTCCTCCTCGGCCGCCGGCTTTTCGCCCGGCGTCTCTCCGGGGCGTACCACATGGACCGGCAGATCGATCGTCACATCCCGATGGATACGGATCGTCACCGTGTAGCTTCCGAGCTCCTTGATGGGATGGTTCAGCGCCACCCGCCTCCGGTCGATCTCGAAGCCGCGGGATGCCAGCTCCGCCGCGATATCCGCCGTCGTCACCGAGCCGAACAACACGTCCTTCTCGCCCGCGCGCCGTTCGAAGATGAGCTCCAGGCCCTCGAAGCCCTTGGCCGCCTCCTGCGCCGCCGCCCGCCGCTTGAGGTCCATGGTCTCCCAGCGTTTCTGCTCCTGCTCGAACAGCCGCCGGTTCCCCGGTGTGTCCAGGTAGGCGAGCTTCTTGGGGAGCAGGTAGTTCCGGGCGTACCCCGGCTTGACCTCCACAACCTTGCCGCGCTCGCCGAGGTTCTCAACGTAGTCGTTCAGTATCACTTTCATGTCGTCCTCCCAATGTCACTGGAGCCTGAGGGCCGCAGGTTGAAGAAACTGTCGCCGAGCCCGAGAACCGCAACCAGCAACGGCAACGGAAACTGAAGGCAGAGCAGCGCCACGCCCCAGCGCACGAACCAGCCCCGACCGATCCAACGGGCGAGGTGGGCTCGGATGATAGCCAAACCGTGGACGAAATACAAGATGAGCACGGCGCCAAGTCCGTTGACCGCAACCCAGCGTGCCGAGCCGTGAAGGACAAGCGTACCGATCCCGGCGATGGCAAAGGCGGCCGGAAGCCAGTCGTCGCTCCGATAGGCCTCGAAGGGCTGTGGCGACAGCCCGAACCCCAGGAAGCCGACACGCGGCCGGATCCAAAACAGCACCGCCACCAGGTAGGCCACGGGCAACTGCGGCATCAGCCACTTCATGGTGGGCAGCGAAGCGTCCAGGGCAAGCTGTAACTTTCCCTGGGAAACGCCGGCGCTCGTGTAGAGCTTCATGGCTTCGCTACCGGCCTCCTGGATCCAGCGGGCCGTGGCCTCCACGGGCGCCGCGGGCCATGCGAGCCCCACGACGGTGGCCAACACCAGGACCAGCGCTGCCAGAGTGGCGACCGCCGTCCACCGGCCTTCCGGCCATTGGGTTCTCTCCCACATCTCCACGGCGCTGACGGGCAGGATGATCAGCACAACGTACCCGGCGACGAACAGGATCCCCGCTCGACTCCCGCTGGCCACGGCGCCCCCCGCCACGAGGACGACAATCCAGAGCCACGATCGCATCGCCGATCCCGTCCGCCCGGCTCGCTGCAGGAGGGGGACGACCGCCATGGGAGCGATGAACACACCGAGAACCGGCAGAACGAAGAGGCTGCCATAGAGCAGAAGCGAGACCAGGCCACTGGCCCAGACGCCCAGTGCCGGCACACGAACCGGGCCACCCCCGCTCGGGGAGGGGCCCGGATCGTTGTCTCCAGAAGTCACCATGTTGTCACGCGCCAACGCACCAGCCCGGTCGAGGGCCTGATCACTCGCCCACGTAGGGGAGCAGCGCCATGTAACGCGCCCGCTTGATAGCCCGGGACAGCTTGTGCTGATACGACGGGCTCGTGCCGGTCACCCGGCGTGGCAGGATCTTGCCGTTGACCGGAATGTAGTCACGGAGCAGGTCGATGTCCTTGTAATCGATGTAGCCGGTCTTCTCGACCGTAAACCGGCAGACCTTCGCTCGCCGACGGATTCTCTTCTTGCGTGCCATCTCGACCTCCTCAGCCCTCGGTGCCGCTGCCGGCCGCCGCTTCCCGTGCCGCCGCCTTCTTGGCCGCCTTGGCCTGGACCTGGCGTTCGATCTTCCGCTTCCGGCGCAACTCGCGATCGAGGTTGAGCACCAGGTTTCGCATGAACAGATCGTTGGTCTTCAGCTCGAAAGCCAGGGGTTCCTGCACCTCGCCCGGCGCCTCGAACTGCCAGAAATGATAGACGCCGTGGCTCCTCTTGTTGATGGGATAGGCGAGGCGGCGGCGGCCCCATGCGTCCTTCTTGACGATCTCGCCCCCGGCGTCCGAGATGATCTTCTCGAGACGCTCCAGTCCGGCGCTCTCCTGGTCGGGTGTTGCCTCGGGGTCCAGAATGACCCCAAGCTCGTACAAAGGCATGATGTTCTCCTTTCGGCCTTCGGTCCCGGAACGCGGTCCGGGACAAGGAGCTGTTCCTCCCGGCACCTGCCGGGAACCCGCATTGTACAGGGAAATCTCTGAAATGCAAGAGATCGCTCGCGCCGGAGCCGGCCGCCCCGCGGCCGGCCCGTGGCCGGCGCTCCCCGGCGGGACCCGGGGATCAATCCGGCACGTCGCCCTCCCCGGCGACCGCAGAAGGGTACACGCCCGTCGGTTCCTCCTGCGGTGTCGAGGCGGCCTCCACCCGGTTGCGGCCCGAGCTCTTGGCGCGGTAGAGCGCCCGATCGGCGGCGGCAACCAGCAGCGCGCTGCCGTCCCTCTCCAGGGGGAACACGGACGCCACACCGAACGACACGGTCACCACGCCAACCCCGTCGGGCCGGGGACATTCGATCTGCAGCGCCTCCACCGCCCGGCGCATCTGTTCGGCGAGCCGGGCGGCCCCCGGCGTCCCGGTGCCGGGAAGCAGCACGACGAACTCCTCCCCACCATACCGGGCCACCAGATCGTCGGGCCGGTGGACACAGGAGCTCAGCGCCGCAGCGACACGCCGGAGGCACTCGTCGCCGTGCAGATGCCCGAAAGCATCGTTGAAGACCTTGAAATAGTCGATATCCGCCATGATGACCGAAACCGGGCCGCCCTGGCGCAACGCATTTCTCCACGCCCGTTCCAGGTCACGGCCGAAGGCCCGGTAGTTCGGAATCGCCGTCAGGGGATCTTCCAGGGTCATCTGTTCGAAGGCCTTCGCCGTCTCGCGGAGCTCGGCCGTTCGCTCCTCGATCAGCGAGGAAAGCTGCACCTGCCGGCGCTTGAGAGCCGTCACCCTGAGGACGTACACGGCCGGACCCGCCGCCAGGAAGATGAAACCCACCAGTGCGAGGAACCACGGTGTCCTCCACAGCGGCGGCAGCACCCTGAGCTCGAACCGCGCCTCATCGTCGAGGGGAAGCCCGCCCCTGGTGATGGTGCGTACGCGGAAGACGAACCGTCCGGGCGGCAGGTGTGTGTACAACACTTTCCGGTCGCCGTCCACATCCCGCCATCCCTCCTCCAGGCCCTCCAGCCGGGTGACATACCGAACCTCGCCGGAGCTGAGGAAGGCCAACGACGTGAACTGCAATTCGATCGTCCGGACTCCCGGCGCGAGCTCCGCCGGCCGATCCACAGCGATCCGTCTCCCATCCACCTGTACACTCTCGATCACCACCCGCCCGTGGGAGGATGGAAGTGGCGGCGGCACGCCGCCCGGGAGGCAGGAGACCCCGGCGACGGCGGCGACGCAGAGGGTCCCGTCAGCAGCCACGGTCAGGGCCGGCTGGGTGCCGGTGCTGCACTCGGTCGAGGCCATCCCATCCTCCGCCGTGAACGTCCTGAAGAGGGGCCTCTGTCCCCGACCTTGCAGAAAGAGCTTGAGCTGCCGCCACGGCACGGCGGTCAGCCCTTGCATGCCAGCGCACCACAGGAGGCCGTCACGCCCAAGCACCATCGCGCCGACCGTCCGCTGCGGAAAGCCTCGCCGACGATCCAGAGTGTGGGCGCCGGTGGTGTCGACCAGAGTGATGCCGTGGCCCTCCACCCCGAGCCAGAGATCGCCATCCGGATCGAAAAACACGGCGGTCACCGGCCCAGCAGGTGCTCCCGTGGTCCAGGATGCGAAGCGCTCACCTTCCATCCGGCTCAGCCCCTCCATGGTTCCCGCCACGATCGTCCCGTCGGCCGCCTGGGCCAGGCAGGTGACCACGTTGCCCGGAAGGCCCTCGGCCACCGAATAGGGTTCCCACCGGTCCCCGGCCAGCCGCCCGACGCCGCCATCCGTTCCCACCCAGAGAGCCCCCGACCGGTCCTCGAAGAGCACCGCGGCGACACCGTGGGGGAGCTGGCGGCTCCGGCCCCATCGCTCCATCACGCCGTCCCGGAAACGCACGACGCCGTCACCGTCGGTGCCGACCCACAGGGTCCCGTCCCCCGCCTCCAACACCGACATGACACCGCTTCCCAGCCGGAGAAGAGGGGGGGGAAGGCGCTCAAGCCGCCCTCGCGAGATCAGCGAAAGCCCTCCCTCCGAGCCAACCCAGAGGTGCCCGCCGGAGGCGGCGACGGTTCGCACCGCGCCGCCGGCAACGCCCTCGGCGGCGCGGAAGTTGAGAAAGGGAGAATCAGCCAGGCTGTGGAGTCCGTGCTCGAAGCTGCCGAGCCAGAGGATTCCCTCCTGATCGGCGAGGAGGCAGCGAAGCGATGCGAGACCCGGCCACGATTGCGGCGCCATTCTGACGAAGGGCTCCCCAAGCCCCCGGTACACGCCCGATCCCATGGTGCCCGCCCAGAGGTTGCCATCCCGATCCCGTTCCAAGCAACGGACCATGGCCGAGCCCCGGCCCGGCAAGTCGATGCCATGAACCTCCAGAGAGGCTCCAGCCCCGCCGATGGCAAAGAGCCCACTCTCGGTCGCCGCGAAGACGCTGCCATCGGGGTTGGCCAGGAGATCGAACACGGCCCGGGTTTCGCCGCCCCCCCCGGTCCAGAGAATCGGCCGGGGAGGACCCGGTCCCAGTCGCCACAGCCCACGGTCAGTGCCCGCCCAGAGCTGGCCGTCGCCGAGCTCGGCAAGAGCATGCACCGCCGGGCGTTCGGGCGCCAGGGGAATACGGGCGACCCACTCCGCCCGCGGCCCCCGCAGCCGGTACACACGCCCCCCACCCGTACCCGCCAGAACCGAGCCCTCCGCGCCGGCTTGAAGCACCGTGATGCGTTCCCGCGGTTCGGCGCCCGGCAGATCGACCCGGTCGACCCGAGCGCCTTCCATCACGCTCAGGCCCGTGCTCGAGCCGATCCAGAGCCGGTCGCCATCCACCGCCAAGGAGAGAATGACCGCATCGGGCAACGGCGGCGTGGACAGCTCGTCGAACACCGTGAGCCCCGACCCGTCGAAACGGGCCAGGCCGGCCTGTGTACCGATCCACAGGTAGCCACGCCGGTCACGGACCACGGCCATCACCGAGCTCTGCGGCAACCCCTCCGCGACCCCCCAGGCCTGATGGCGGTACTGGCTGGGAAGCACCCCGGGGTTCAGGGCGAAACCGTTGCTCCAGGGGACCAGGAGGCTCGCTCCCACACACAGTGCCACCAGAGCTCTGATCCACCGTGATCCCTGAAAAGTCTGTGTCACACCGGTCCCCCGAGAGCTGTCCGCGGCCTCTGTGAGCTTGAGACTTATTCTATCAATTCTGCGCCGTGGACACCAAGGGCCCAAGGGCTTCGATCACCGTAGACCGGATGGGTAACCCTCCGGCGGATGCTCGTAACTCACACCGCTTCCAGGTACAACATTCCCCATCGGAAATCCCTGGACCCCGGCCTTGCGGAGGCGCTTGAGCGTCTCATCGAGCCGTGCCGGATCGATCACCAGGACCATCCCGATTCCCATGTTGAAGGTCCGCCAAAGGTCCTCTTCGGGTACCTTGCCACCTTTCGCCAGGACCCTGAAGATCGGCGGGATCTCCCAGGTACCGACCTTGATCTCCGCGCCGAGGCCCTTCGGCAGGATCCGCGGGAGGTTGTCCGTCAGGCCGCCACCGGTGATGTGAGCCATGGCATGAACCAGGCCCTTTTCCAGGAGGGGCCAAACCGGCTCCAGGTAACACGTGTGGACTGCCAGCAACTCATCCGCCACGCTGTGGCCCAGCTCCTCGATCTCGTCCCCTGCGCTGAGGCCCAACCGCTCGAAGAGGATGTGACGCGCCAGCGAGTAGCCGTTGGTATGGAGGCCTGACGAGGGCAGGCCCACCAGGAGGTCTCCCCGGCTCACCTGGGAGCCATCGAGGATGCTCTTACGATCGGCGATGCCAACGATGAACCCGGCAAGGTCGTACTCCCCGTCGGCGTAGAACCCGGGCATCTCGGCGGTCTCACCGCCGAGGAGCGCCATGCCGTGGTCGGCGCAGGCTCCGGCCAACCCACTGACAACCTGCTCCACGATCCCAGGCTCCAGCCTCCCGGTGGCCAGGTAGTCGAGAAAAAAGAGTGGCCGGGCGCCCTGGACGAGAATGTCGTTGATACAGTGGTGGACGAGGTCGCGGCCCACCGAATCGTGCCGGCCGGTCATGAACGCCACGCGGAGCTTGGTGCCGACGCCGTCCGCCGACGCCACGAGGACGGGCCGCTTCACTCCCGTTGTGGAGAGATCGAAGAGCCCCCCGAAGGAGCCCAGGTCCGAGAGGACTCCCCTGCCGAAAGTCGATCGGACGAGCCCCTTGATCCGCGCCAGCGCCTCGTCCTGGGCATCGATGTCCACCCCGGCTTCCCGATACGTCGTCATGAGAGCCTCCCAGGGACCCACCGTACCGACCCGGCTCCGGCCTTGCAAGGGCCCGGTGCGACTCCCCACACGTCCACCGGGACGGTGGGACGGCAGGGCCGTGCCGGAAGGTCGGTGGGGCGAGCCTGCGGAGCTGTGACGGGGGGGTGGTCGGACCATGCATGAGATGGAGGGAGGCCTTTTCCGTTGGGCGTTCGGGGAGGGGGCGGAGGAGCGGGTCGGATACAGGAACGGGACACCATCCGGAGTGTGCGATAGACTGATCCACAGGGATACGGGGAGAGTGAAAGGCCTTCTCCGAGGAGCGGAGAGGTCGATCCAAAGAGATGCTGTCGAGCCGAGCGGATATTCCGGCGGCCGGCTCTCCCCGGGAGGTGGAGGGATGCGGCGCGCACTTGCAATGGCCGTTTCCGGAATCCTGGGCGTGATCGCCGTGGCCGTCGTGATCGCCTGGACATGGACCGCCCCGGCGCGTCGCGCGGGGGCTGCGGCGGCTGTGGAGAGCACATCCGACGTGGTGACCCCCCGTCGCCCGAGAAACAGGGTCCGTCCAGTGGAGCCCGCTCCCCGGAACGTGAAGCTGTCTCGAACCGGTTTCTTCAACGGTGAGCCGACGATCGCGGTCAACCCACTGGACCCGGACAACCTCGTGGCGGCCTGGATGCATACCGGTACGCCACGGACCATGGAGATCATGGTCACCGCCTCGATCGACGGAGGTGCCTCGTGGAGCACACCCGTGCCGATCGCCCACGTGGACCCGGCCTACCACGCCTCCGCAGATGTCTCGGCGGTCTTCGACGGGTACGGAACGGCCCACCTCACCTTCATCGACATGGACGCCGATCCTGCCTCCGACCCCCGAAAGGGAGAGTTCTCGATCCGGAGCGGCGAGGTGGTCCACATGCGGTCCCGGGACGGCGGTTTCACGTGGTCGAAACCTGTCCGGGTCCGTCACTCCTCCGAGACGCCGGACTTTGCCATCGACCGTCCGTGGATCGCGGTGGATCGCTCCGGTGGACCGCGTGACGGATGGCTGTACGTGGTCACCATCTCCTTCTTCGGTGACACGAGCCACGGTCCGCCGCAGCACGTCCACCTGAAACGGTCCGAGGATCACGGAACGACGTGGGGCCCGGACGTCCGGGTGGACGACACCAAGTTCGGTACAGGGCCGCTCCCCGGTGTCCCGTTCCCGGCCGTCGTTGGCGTCGGTGGCGATGGCGCGCTGTGGATCGTGTATCCCAGTGTTGGCTCGGATGCCTGCCCGGGGAGGGTCTGCCTGCTTGCGGCGGTCTCAAGGGACGGAGGCCTCACCTTCACCCACTCCAGGGTCTCGGATGTCAACCCGGCCAGCCGCCGCGGGTACATCCTGTTCCAGACCCTCGCAGCGGACCCGGTCCGGCCGGGACGCTGCTCGGTGGCCTGGCCCGATGGCAGGTTCGACCCGGACGGCTCGGACCTGTTGTTCGTGCACACCACCGACGGCGGCGCCACCTGGTCGGCTCCGGAGCGGATCAACGACAACCCGCTGGGCCTCGGCGTCGGCGTGGACCAGCCCTGGGCGGCGGCGGGCCCGAACGGCAGCCTGGCGATCGTCTGGCGCGACCGCCGGGCGGCTGGAACGGGCTTGGATGTACCGTTCGAGATCTACGCGGCCGTCTCGCCCGATGGAGGGGACCACTTCCTGCCGAACCGCAAGCTCTCCGACCAGCCCTCGCCCTACGACCGGGTGCCGTGCTGCAACTCCTTCCTCGGCCTGGCGCTCGATGGGAACCGGCTCCACGCCGCCTGGGGTGACTTCCGCGACGGCCTGTGGAACATCTACTACGCCAGAGCTCCGGCCGGTCCGGGACAGTAGACACCGGGGGACCGTCCGCACCCTTTCGCCGCCCGGCCAAGTCCCCCGGATCACCCCACCTGCCCCGGACGAGGGGGACGTTCGCCCCCCTCGCCACGGCGGCCGAGCCGCCGCGGGCCCACTCCCCCCGGGCCGCGGCTCCCGCCGCGGCGTAGGTCACCGCTCTTTCTTCATAAAGGAAAACGCCCCGCTTACGCGGGGCGTCCCGAAATAACTTCCCG
>JAADFK010000071.1:0-5000 GCA_013152925.1 Acidobacteriota bacterium
CGAGATCCATGCAGACACGATGCTCGTCCGTCAGCGGCGCCCAGTGCACACCGTCGGCGCTCTTCCAGCTCCCGCTGGCGCCCACGGCCACAAGCTCCCCATCCGTCCAGGTGAGGTCCTCGATCTCTCCCGGCAGCCCGGACGCTTCCAGGGCCGTCCATGTCCGCCCGTCCGTGCTGGAAGCCGCCCCGCGGTGCACGCGGCCCCGGTTGTCGATCCGGGCGCGCCCCAGCGCGAAGAACCCTCCCCCGGTGGCCGTCACCTGGCGGGGCACGAAGCCCAGCGACACCACCTGCCAGGTCTCGCCTCCATCGGTGCTGACGAGGACGCCCTCCAGCGGAAGGTCATCGGTTTCATACGGCCCGGCCACCACCACTCCGGCCCGGCTGACCACCTCCTCAGGCCACATTCCGTAGTAGAGGTCCCACCTCCCTGCCGGGCGCCACTCCCTCCCGTCGTCGCTCACATCCACCCGTGCGTACCCCGGGAACCCCTCGCAATCGGGGACGCCGCACCCGCCGCCTGCCGCGACGAAGCGCTCGCCGGTCCAGGCCACGGTCTCGACCCAGTCCATGGCGGGATCCGCGTCCTGCACGGTCCAGTGCACACCGTCCGTGCTCGTCATGGGCTTCCCATTCGCTCCGATGGCAAGGAAGCTTCCATCGCCCCACGCCACCGTCCGAAGGCCGCCGGCGTCCGGTACCGCCCGCCGCTCCCAGGTGGCGCCGCCGTCACTGCTGAGCAGGACACCCGGCCCAGCCCCACCGGCCACCACCGTTCCATCCGCCGCTACGGCAACACAGCGAAGATCCGTCAGGCCCGCCGGCGGCCACACCCGCGTGAACCCCTGGGGCAGCTCGGCCCAGGCCAATCCTGCAGAGAGCACCATCACCGCCACACCAAGACCGATCGCGCGTGGTTGCTTCGCCATGAGGACCTCCACGATCTCTTACGGTCCGAGCAGCCCCCGCGTTTGCGAGCTCCTCTTTGGACCAGGGGCGCTGCGTTGAGCCGTTGGAGGCACCACGCATCGCTGACCAGCCTTGTCCGGTATCGCCCCTGGCCCAACGGCCGTACACTCCCCGCCGCCGGTTCACACCACGGGCCGCCCGCCGCTGGAGGCTCCGCATCGGCCGATCCAACGGCATGTGGTCCCCGGTGCGGTAGTCTTGTGCCTGAAGGATGGCAACGATTGAGGAGTCCTTGATGCATCGCCTCGACACCGCCGTGCGCCAGTTTCATATCAGCAGCTCGGCACGGGATCGCTACCGGTTCGATGATCTGCTGTTCGCCCTCAGCGGCAATGTGGTCCTGGCAGACTTCCACGCCGCAAGGGTGTTCGCCCAGCGGATGAATGAGCGGCGGGACCTGCTCGCCTTTCCGGAGCAGGCGGTGAGCGCGGCCGAGATCAACGCCATGGGGCTGATCGACGAGATCCTCCACCTGATGGTCGCCCGGTATCGCGAGACGGTCCGGCCGCGGGTCATGGCGGATGCGCTGGCGGCCCTGGAGGCGCGGGTTGGACGCGAGCGAGTCGACGCCGTGCTGGCGACCTTCGTCGAAGAATTCCCTCCGGTCGAGGTGTACCGGCGCCGCCGGTCCGTGGGGGAGCACCTGGGCGGCGCCGCCGGAGGCGTACCCAACCGCGAGGTGGCGCTCGAGGAGCTGCTGCTGTTGTGGCTGGCCAACCTCAATCCGGCGTTCGCGCCCTACCGCGAGCTCTTTGACGACACCCGCCTCGAGACGACGACGGCGTACGGCGAATGCATGGCCGGGCTGGAGGCGTTCTTCGCTTCACAACCACCGCTGGGCGGCGGGTTTGGAAACCTGCTGCACGTGCTCCGGGCCCCGGCCCTCGCCGCTCCCCATTCCCTGGAGGGACAGCTGGACTACATCCGGCGCCGCTGGGCCGGGATCCTCGGCGCCGGCCTCTACCGGCTTCTGAGCAGCCTCGACTTCCTGGCCGAGGAGCGCAGGATGTTCTTTGACCTCGGCCCGGGGCCGGTGCGGGAGCCCGATCTCGGCGGCCTCGAGGCCGACGGCGAGGCGTACAGCCCCGACCGCAAGTGGATGCCACGGGTGGTTCTGCTGGCCAAGAACGTGTACGTCTGGCTCGAGCAGCTTTCCCGCTCCTACGCGCGGCCGGTGACCAACCTGGCCGAGATCCCGGACGAGGAGCTCGACAAGCTGGCCCGATGGGGGATTACGGGGCTGTGGCTGATCGGCGTGTGGGAGCGCAGCCGGGCCTCCGAGCGGATCAAGCGGATGATGGGAGACGACGACGCGGTTGCGTCCGCCTACTCGCTGGCCGACTACCGGATCGCCGACGACCTCGGCGGGGAGGAGGCGTTCGACAACCTGAGATCCCGCGCCTGGCGGCGTGGTATTCGCATGTCGACCGACATGGTGCCAAACCACGTGGGCATCGACTCGCGGTGGGTGATCGAGCATCCCGACTGGTTCATCTCCTTGCCCTACAGCCCCTTCCCCTCGTACAGCTTCACAGGCCCCGACCTCTGTGATGACGAGCGTGTCGGAATCTACCTCGAGGACCACTACGCCAGCCGCAGCGATGCCGCTGTGGTCTTCAAGCGGGTGGATCACCGGACCGGCGAGGTCCGCTACATCTACCACGGGAACGATGGCACCTCGATGCCGTGGAACGACACCGCCCAGCTCGACTACCGCAACCCCGAGGTCCGGGAGGCGGTGATCCGGACGATTCTCCACGTGGCCCGCCGCTCGCCGATCATTCGCTTCGACGCCGCCATGACCCTCACGAAGAAGCACTACCAGCGCCTGTGGTTCCCGGAACCAGGGACGGGCGGCGACATTCCGTCGCGGGCCGGGGCCGGCATGACACGCGCGGAGCTCGACCGTGCGATGCCGAAGGAATTCTGGCGGGAGGTGGTGGACCGGGTTGCCGAGGAGGTGCCCGACACGCTGCTCCTGGCCGAGGCCTTCTGGCTTCTCGAGGGCTACTTCGTGCGCACGCTCGGGATGCATCGGGTCTACAACAGCGCCTTCATGAACATGTTGCGGGACGAGAACAACGCCGGCTACCGGAACCTGATCAAGAGCACCCTCGAGTTCGACCCGCAGATCCTCAAGCGCTACGTCAACTTCATGTCCAACCCGGACGAGCGCACCGCGGTCGACCAGTTCGGCAAGGACGACAAGTACTTCGGCGTGGCCACCCTGATGATGACGATGCCGGGGCTGCCGATGCTGGCCCATGGACAGATCGAGGGCTTCGCCGAGAAGTACGGGATGGAGTTCCGCAGGCCCCGGCTGCAGGAGGAGCCAGACCCCTGGTTGGTGGACCGCCACGAGCGGCAGATCTTTCCCTTGGTGCGCCGGCGCCATCTGTTCGCCGAGGTCGATCATTTTAGGCTCTACGACCTCGAGCTTGCAGAGGGCGGTGTCGACGACAACGTGTTCGCCTACTCGAACGGGACCGGCGACGAGCGATCGCTGGTGGTCTACCACAACCGATTCGCCGAGACCCGTGGTTGGATTCGGATCTCGACGCCCACGGCCGAGCGGCTGCCGGACGGCTCCCGGCGGCTGGTCCGGACGACTCTCGCCGAAGCGCTCGCCGTCCCGAACGAGGAGAACCGCTACCTCGTCCTTTGTGATGCGGTCAGCGGCCTGGAGTACCTGCGCAGCTGCTCCGGGCTCGTGGCAGACGGTCTCTACGTGGAGCTCAAGGCCTACGACCTGCACGTCTTCACCGGCCTCAGAGAGATGGTGGACGATCACCGGGGGCGCGTCGCTCAGCTCGCCGGTTTCCTCGACGGCCGCGGGGTTCCGAGCCTGGAGGCGGCCGAGAAGGAGCTGTTCCTGGCGCCGGTGCTCGAGCCCTTTGGCCGCCTGGTGTCCGCCGGCACGGCACGGCGGATGGTCGCGGCGGCTCGTGAGATGACCGATGAGGGGCCGGAGGAGCTGCTCGCCGAGATCGAGACGACCTTCACCGCGCTGGTCACGGCCGCCGCCGCCGAGATCGGCTCGGCGGCGGACACCGAGTCCCTGGTGGGTCGTTTCCGGGCGGAGCTGGAGGCTGCGCTGGCAGTAGCGGAGCAGCTCCGGCAGCCGGCGCCTGGGAGGGCTCTGAAGATGGCGAGCCGCAACTCCTTGGGTGACGACCCCGTGGCGTGGGGAGCTCTCCTCGCGTGGCTCGCGAGCCACCGGTTGGGCGAGCTTGCCGGCGGCGACGAGCCGGCCGAGCTCAGCCGGAGCTTGCTTGACGAGTGGCTGCTCGGAAGGATCATCACGGGCGCCATGCACGAGCTCGGGCTCGATCCGGAAGCGGCGCGACGCATGGTGACCGCCGTCGGGTTGCTTATCCGAAGCCTCCCGTCCCTGCTCGGAGCGCTCCACCGCCCCGGGGGCGCCCACCGGTTCATGGCGGGTGTGCTGGGCGACCGCGAGGCCCAGGCATTCCTCGGTGTCAACCGACACCAGGGCGTGCTCTGGTTTCACCACGAGTCGTTCGGCGAGCTGCTGCACTGGCTGCTGGTGGTGGGCTCCGTCGCCATCCTGGCCGATGGGGCGCCCGATGGGGCCGAGCGCCTGGACCGGCTGTACGCCGTGATCGCCGAGCTGGAGCGGGCCGAGGAGGCCTCCGGTTTCCAGGTGCAGCGGCTGGTGGAGCTGACGAGACCGGGGAAAGCGACCTGAGCCTCACCCTCGAGGGGAAGCGTTTTCACGTGCGATGTACAATCGAAGCATGGCGAAGACCAAGCTCGGCGTGTTGATTTCGGGGCGGGGTAGCAACATGAAGGCCATCGTGGCGGCCTGCCAGCGGGAGGAGATTCCCGCGGAGGTCGCCCTGGTGGTCTCCAACAGGGCGTCGGCGCCGGGGCTCGCGTGGGCCGGGGAGCAGGGTATCCCCACTGTAGTCCTGTCCCACAGGGAGTACGCCACCCGGGAGGGACACGACGGGGCGGTCGTGACGGCCCTGCGGGGAGCCGGCGTGGAGTGGGTCTGTCTGGCGGGGT
>JAADFK010000072.1 GCA_013152925.1 Acidobacteriota bacterium
GATCCGAGATGGGGACAGTGATCCCGGAGGGCAGCCGGGCCCCAGGAGAGGGACGCAAGGCGGGACTCGGATGAGCTCAACATGGTCTGCGTTCTTGAAAAGATCACTGTCTCCAATTCGTTGCTGCCTCGGGTCCCGGGAATCCGCCGTTGGTGGCGCGCCCACCACGGGGCGGCCCCGGCGAGATCGAGACGCCCGGATGCGGTACATTGCCCCCATGCGCTGGCCGCCCGTTCTCGTGGAGCCCGTCTTCCGGCCGCCCTCGGAGGCCTCCTCGCTGATCCTCCAGCTGACGGTCGGGTGCTCGTGGAACCGTTGCACCTACTGCGCCATGTACCGGGGCAAGGAGCTCCGGGTGCGGCCGGTGGAGGAGGTGCTCGAGGAGGTCCGGGGCGCCGCCGCGGCGGTCCCCCGGGTGCGGCGCGTGTTCCTGGCCGACGGCGACGCCCTGGCCGCGCCGGGGGTGCTGGAGGCGGTGCTGGGAGCGATCCGGGAGGAACTTCCCGATGTCCAGCGGGTCGGCATCTACGGCGACTCCCGGTCGATCCTCCGGCACGGCGCCGAGGGGCTCGCCCGGCTCCGGAAGCTGGGTCTGGGCATCGTCTACTTCGGCCCCGAGACCGGGGACGAGGCGACGCTCCGGGCCGTGCGCAAGGGGGCCACCGTGCAACGCCAGCTCGAGGCTTCCCGGACGGTCCTGGACGCCGGGATCAAGCTGTCCGTCATGGTGCTGCTGGGGCTCGCCGGCGTGGAGGGCTCCGAGCGCCATGCCCGGGCCACGGGACGTTTCCTCGTGGACGCGGCGCCCACCTACGCCGCCGCCCTGACCGTGACGCCCGTTCCCGGCACCGAGCTCTTCGACGCCGTGGAGAACGGTGCCTTCCAGCTCCCCGACCGCTGGGGCATGCTCCGGGAGCTCGGCTGGATGCTCGAGGAGATGGAGGGCTACCGCGGCCCCTTCCACGCCAACCACGCCTCCAACTACCTCCCGCTCAAGCTCCGCCTCCCCCGTGACCGTGAGCCCGCCATGGATCTCATCCGGCGGGTGCTCGAGACCCGGGACGAAACCGCGCTCCGCCCGGGTCGCGGGGGTTGTGATCGACCTCCGGGCCCGGGAATGTGTACCATGGCACGATCATGGAGACGCGACGGATAGGGGATGGAACAACATGAGCTACGAACGGAGCTTCAACCGTTTCGAGCTCAAGTACGTCATCCCCTTCGAGGAGGCGCTGGGCTTCGTGACGGGTCTCGGGGAGCTCCTGCAACCCGATCCCCATGCCGGCCCCGATGGGGTCTACCGCCTGGGCTCCACCTACTACGATTCGGACCGTTTCGACTGTTTCTGGGAGAAGATCGACGGGCTCAAGATCCGCCGCAAGCTGAGGGTCCGGCGTTACGAGGACACGAACGACGGCACGGGGTTCATCGAGATCAAGCAACGGGTGGACCGGACGGTGCAGAAGCGGCGGATCCGCCTGCCGCTGACGACGATCTTCTCCATCTTGCCTCCGCCTTCGGGAGAGGAGCGCGCGGATCCCGGCGAGCTGATGGAGGATCCCGTGGTGGCGGAGGCCCTGGCCCTCGTCTCCCTCTATGACCTGCGCCCGAGGATCAACATCCGCTACCAGCGCCGCGCCTACTTCGCCACCTACGATCCGGCCCTGCGTATCACCATCGACACCCGGCTGACCTGCCGGACCCACAATCTCGACTGGACGGGGGACAGCGATGGCGAGGTCTTCTTCATGCCACCGGACATCAGTGTCATGGAGATCAAGTTCAACCATGCCGTGCCCGTGTGGCTGACCACCTGGGTGGCCCACTACGAGGCCGAGCTCCGGCGCCTCTCCAAGTACTGCGCCGGCGTCAATCTGATGTTCTACAACGGGGAAATCCTCTAGGAGGGGGCGCACCATGGGACATTTCATCCAGCAGCTGACAACGGGACCGACCGAGATCAGCAACTACTTCACCGTCTGGGAGCTTCTGATCTCCATCGGGCTGGCCTTCGTGCTGTGCACGGTGGTCGCCTACGTCTACCGGGCCACCCATCGCGGGGTCTCCTACTCCCAGTCCTTCACGGCCACCACCGTGATCCTCGGCGTCACCGTGGCCATGATCATGCTGATCATCGGATCCAACATCGCCCGTGCCTTCACCCTTGTGGGCGCGCTGTCCATCGTCCGCTTCAGAAACGCCGTCAAGGAGACGCGCGACGTGGGCTTCATCTTCCTGGTCATGGCCATCGGCATGGCCTGCGGCACGCGCTTTTATGGCACGGCCATCATCTTCACCATCGCCATCTCGGCCATGGTCTACGCCATGTTCTCCCTCAACATGTTCGGCAACCCCCAGGCCCAGAGGATCCTCCGGGTCCATCTCCCGCCCGATCTCGATCCCAACAACGCCTTCGACGATCTCTTTTACCGTTACCTCCAGACGCACACCCTGCTCAGCGTGGAAAGCGTCCGGCAGGGGGCCTTCCTGGAGGCCGTCTACAGCGTGGTCTTCCGGAAAGGCGCCTCGGAACGCGAGTTCATGGACGCCATCCGCGAGATCAACGGCAACGCCAGGGCCGCCCTGACCATGGCGGAGAGCGTGAACATCTGAGCGCCATGACGGAAGGACAGAACCCGGGCCTGCTGGACGGCGTGCGGCGGTGGTTTCACCGCCGGGAGCGTTCGCTGATCGTCTGGTGGCTGGCCCTGCTGGTCGTACTCAATCTCCTGCCGGTGGGCTGGCTCGTCGCCAACCGCGCCTGGGGGATCGAGGACAAGCTCGTCCGGGGGTACCGGTGGTACTGGCACCAGCGCTACCTGTCGGCCCTGGCTGCGGAAAGACAGGACCCCGCGCGCGGACTGCGCAGCTTCGAGGCGCTCCTGGCCGACCTGGGGCCGGCCCAGCTCCGGGAGACCACGGGCCGGCTGCGCCAGGATGCGCTCCTTCAGGTCGCGGCCCTCGAGCTCGAGGCCGGCCACCCCAAGCGCTCGATGCGGGTCGCCCACCGGGTCACGGCCACCGACCCCTACGACGTCCGCGGCTGGGTCGCCCTGGGTGACGCCTTGTGGGCCCGGAGAAAGAAGGGGGACGCCGTGGCCGCCTACGAGCGTGCCCTGGAGATGAACCCCAACCTGGAGCATGCGGTCGGCCGGGTGATGGAGCACCAGGCCGATCATGCCGACTGGGAGGGAGTCATTGCCACCTTCGAGCGCTACCGGAACGCCGTATGGAGCCTGCCGGCCTACCTCCAATTCACGGGCTCCTGGCCGCATTTCGACGTGGAGCACCGGATCCAGATCCCCATCCTGGCCGATGGCAGGCGCCACACCTGGCGGCTCCACCCGGCCCACCCCCGGGCTGTCGGGAGCTTCGTCTTCCGCACGATGGGCCCCATCGCCGGCCTGGCCCTGACGACGGCGGCGCCCGGGGTTGTGGTCGAGCTCCATGCATTGCGGTTCTTCCCGGCCGCCAACCGTTTCACGAGCCCCCCCGCGCCCATCGTGGAGATCGACGGTTTCCGCGGATGGAAGGCCGGCCGTGACCTCGTGTCTCTCGGACCCAACCGTTGGCTCGTCGGGCGTGGGGATGCCATGCTCCGGGCTCCCATCTCCATCCCCCAGCCGGGCAAGGTGGCCCGCATCGAGCTGGACATGACGGTCAGCAAACCGGTCCGGCCCGAGCTGGAGCACCTGCTGCACTGGGCCTGCCACAACCTGGGCCGGGACGACGAGGTGGAAAACCTCCTGGCGGGGATGGCCGTGCTGCCGGAGCCGGCTCCGCCCGGGCGCCGATCCGCACGCACCGGGCCGGCTGCGCCCCGAGCGACCGTTCCGGCGGTCCCCCGCGGATACTCCATCGCCGTGGCAGGCCACCTCCGGAGGGGGCCCGAGGATGACCCGCCGCTGCTGCCGGCGCTGATCGCCGCGCTCCCCGACATCTCCCTGGAGGACCGGGCGCTGGTCCTGACCGGCGACATCGTCTGGGAGGGCACACCGGCACGCTGGAAGCGTTTCGACGAGCTGGTGCGCCGCCCCGTCGGGATCCCGCTCTTCATCGCCCCCGGCAACCATGATCTCTTCGACGGGCGCGCCGGCGCCGCCCGGAAGCGCTTCGTCACCCTCTTCGGTCCCACGTGGAAAAGGACCCGGATCGGAGGGAGCCTGCTGCTTGTCCTCGACACCGAGGAGAGCCCAGGAGACATCAGCACCGGACAGCTCGAGATGGCACTGGCCGCCGTGGATCAGGCCGGCCGGGATCCGGAGGTCTCCAGCGTCCTGGTCTTCCTGCACCGCGTGCTCTGGTTCCTGGGCGATCCCAGATACTCCGGGGTGGCCGGCCGGGCCAACCGTTCCTCCCAGCCCGGTCAGCCGGGCAACGGGAACGGTCGCCGGTTTTGCTCCGTCCTGTTGCCGCGCCTCAAAGAGCTCGCACGGACGAAGCCTGTGGCCGTCATCGCCGGCGACGTGGGCACCCGGATCCCCCTTGTCTACGATCGCCGCGGCGGCGTCGTGCTGATCGCCAGCGGCAACCGCGCCCAGGATCCGCCCGCCTGGTGGAACCACTACCTCCGGGTCCACCTGGCGGGGGGCCGCATCCGGGTGGAGACGGTCTCCCTGGGAAGCGCTCCCCTCGGCGCCGTGGAGCGCTACACACCGGCGTTCTGGGCCGCCCACCCGGGCACTCTCCGACCCCCGCTCAAGGCCGGTCCATGAGGCTCCGGATCCCCCGCCGGCTGCGGCTGCTGCGCCTTCGCACCGTCGTGCTGATCACGGCGATCCCCGGCCTTCTGCTGCCCTTCTTCTTCTTTCGTTCATTGGCCGAGTTCGGCGCCGTCGCCCTCAAGTTTCCCGGTGAGGTCCAGCGCGTGATGCGGCAGCGCGACGCCGTCTGGGATGCATTCCGCTACAAGCTGGGGGAGGTCCCCCGCATCCTCGGGTACAACAGCCACGAGGAGAAGGTGCCCACGGAGCATCTCTGGGCCAACGATGAGATCCACCTTCACGTGCCGGGCGCCGTCTGGGACGAGCTCCTGCAGGATCTTCCGGCCAGCGGTGAACAATACCGGAAGATCCAGGTCTGGAACGGCGGCCGCTACGGCAAGGCGAAGCTGAGAATCCGGGGCAACTCGGGCTTCCACTGGCTCTTCGGCAAGCGATCCCTCAAGGTCAAGACCTCCAAGAAGCACCTGCTCCGCGGGTTCCGTCACATCAACCTCAGCGTCAAGTACCCTTACGTGGAGAGCCTGACCCACGAGGTCGCCAGGGAGTGGGGCCTGCTGACCCCCATCAGCTGGCCCGTCCAGGTGTTCACCGACGGCAAGCTCTACGGCACCCTCCGCTTTATCGAGGACGTCGACGAGAGCTTCCTCAGGCGCCACGGACGGATGCCCGGCGACATCTACAAGGGCGAGGGCTCCCCCTTCACCAACGAGTGGCATCACGGCACACCGGTCAACTTCCTGCTCCGCGACCCCTACGTCTGGCCGTTGCTGGCCAGGGACAACAGCCTGCCCGGGACCTACCGCAGTGAGATGGTGGACATGGCGCGGGCAGCGGGTCAACCGGGTACCGGGGGCATTCGTCGCCTCAACTCCCTCTTCCGCCGGGACACCGTGGTCCGCCACATTGCCTACCACCTCTTCCTCAACGAGCTCCACGCCGTGGACGGCAACAACCTCAAGCTCTACCTCGACCCCCTGACCGGGCGCCTGGAGCCCATCGTCTGGGATCCCTACATCGGTTCCAACCGGCGAATCTTCTCGAACGACCCCGACCCCCATTACCCGGTGCTGAGCTCCGTCTTCCACAAGCTGGGATCCGATCCCCGGTTGATGCAGCGGGTTTTCGCCTTCCTCGAGGACCGGCTCCGTCACCCTGAAGGCCTCCTGGGCCGGATCGGCCGCCTCCGGGAGGATCTCAAGCGGCACCGGGAATCGTTCAAGATCGAGCGGCCCAACCCATGGTTTCCCATCACGGAGTGGTTCTTCGAAGCCAACGTCAATATCCTCCGCGACAACCGCTCGCGGATTCTCGGCCTCATCGGCAGGACCAGCCTCCAGGCCATGATTCGGGAGAACGCCGCCATTCTCGGATGCCGGGGCGTCGCCGGTATCCGTTTGGAGGCGCTGGAGCTCCGGCTGCCGCCCGGGACGGCCCCCCGCCTGGTGGAGGACCGCAACCGGAACCTCCGGGCGGACCCCGGTGAGCCCGTGCTCAAGGGACACCTCGAACCCGCCGGCGAGGGAAATCAGCGTTTCGTCCTCGACGAACCGCTGCTCATCCTGCCGGCCTACGTGGGCATCAACCGCGTCGATACGGTTCCCCTGGCCTACCCCATTCTCCTGCCACCCGGGGCGGAGCCCACCAACGCCACGGCCATCAACGCCATCACCGGCAAGCCCGTCGCCATCAACCTGGTCGGGTCGTGGCCCGCCCCGTGCGACGATGTGATCCACCCCTGGGACCTGCCGCCGGAGCCGGAGCCCGTGCTTCGAAAAGCGCCCCACCCGGTGTTTCGCGTCGAAGGCCTGCTTCGGGTTCCCTCCAACGAGACCCTGGTCATCCGGCCCGGCACCACCGTGCTGCTGGGCCCCGGCGCCACCATCCAGAGCTTCGGGAGAATCCTGGCGCGGGGGACGGCCGGGCACCCCATCGTGTTCCAGCCTGTTGATGGGAAGACGCCGTGGGGATGTCTCGCCCTCCAGGGCCACGGGGCCTCCGGGAGCATCTTCCGCCACGTGGTCTTCCGGCGGGGCAGCCAGGCCCGCTTCGGGGCGCTCCACTACTCGGGGATGGTCAACGTGCACCGGGCCGAGGACGTCCTCTTCGACCACTGTGAGATCTCGGACAACGTGCTGGGCGACGACGCCCTCCATACGGCCGACGCCGAGGTGCGACTGGAAGAGTGTTTCTTCCACGACACCAACTCCGACGCCCTGGACATGGACTACTCCCGGGGCCGCGTGGCCGGCTGCCGTTTCGAGCGGGTGGGCAACGACGCCATCGACCTGATGACCAGCTCGCCGGTCCTGACGGCCAACACCATGCTCCACTGCGGCGACAAGGGGGTTTCCGTAGGAGAGCGGTCCAGCCCGCTGATCTACGATACGCGCATGACCGATTGTGACGTGGGAGTCCAGATCAAGGACGGCTCGGATCCCCTGATCCTCAACTGCTCCATCACGGGTTGCCGTGCCGGCGTCGACGCGTATCGCAAGAACTGGCGCTACGGCACCGGCGGCCGGGGCCGCCTTGTCAACTCCATCGTCGAGAAAAACGACACCGACCTCAGCATCCGCAAGGAGTCCCGCCTGATCGTCCGCTCCTCCGTCATCGGTGTTCTTCCCCGCGACCGTTCCCGGCTGGAGCTGCACCACGTGGCCGCCTCCGGCGATCCCATGCCCGCGCCGGACGTCGCTGGCCCCGCGCAGCTCGTGCGGCCCGGCGGGCTGGCCACCATCGGTCTCACGGGCGACGGTGGCCGCACGACCCTCCGGCCTCTCCTGGCCGACGACCGCTTCATCGACGGCTTTGTCCTCGACACCCGGGGCTGGCGGTTGGAAGGTGACGTCAAGATCCACGTCAAGGAGACCCGCCTGACGGCCCGCCTGAGGACGCCGCAGGCGGCCCTCGTACGGGATTACGGCCTCAGCGGCCTGCCCCCGGACAGCCGGCTCCACCTCCGGATCTCGGCCACACGTCCCGCTGCCGTCACCTTGCGGCTCGAGGGGGACTTCGGCACCGTGGAAAAGGTGCTGGATCTGGCACGGCAGGAGACCGCGGCGGTGATCGGCATCCCCGGCCGGACCCTCCAACGTGTCTCATTCCACGCTGCTTCACGGACCACGCTCCGGCTCCGTTGGGCCGCCATCAGTGTGCCGTAGATCATATCCGCGCAGCTCCTGCTCCCGGTATGTCATCTATAATCGCGAGCATGCAAATAGCGCTCCCATCGGCTCCTGCGATTCCGCAGCCGGAGCGGCCGTGAAATCCTCCCGGCGTTGGATGGCCGTCATCGTCACAATTGTGATGCTGACGCCCTCCTTGCTGTACCTTTCCGGCCTTCCCCGTTTTGGGCGGTGTCAGTACAACGACTACTACGCCATCATCAACCTCGTCATCGACGGGACCCGGATCACCCGTGACCCGGTCCGCTGGCTCAGGCTCAAGTCCAACGAGCACACGGTGACCCTTCCGGCCCTGGTTTACGTGGCCAACATGGCGCTGACCCACGGTGACAACCGGGGGCTCTCGGCCTTCGCGCTGCTGCTCCTCTTCCTGACGCTGACCGCTCTCTACAAGCTCTTCCTCCCCACCCTCGATCTGCCGCCGCCGGCGCGATGGACCGCCGGCTTCCTCGTCACGGCCTACCTTTTCTCCCCCGTCCCGGCCCACTCGGTGGTCATGGGCTTCTCGGGGACCATCTGGTTCCTCTCGAACCTCTTCACCGTGGCCGCCATCGGCCTGTTCCTGCGCGGTGAGCCGGGGGGACCGGCCCCGCTGGCGCCGGTGCTCCTCCTCGGCCTCCTGGGCGCCCTGAGCTACTCCACCAACCTCTCGCTGTGGCCCGCGCTCCTGGCCGCCGGCCTCGTACTGCGCCGCCCACTGCGGCACCTCGCCGCCGTGGGCCTCACCGGCGCCGCCGTGTATCTCGTCTTCTTCCATTTCTTCAAGCCGCTTCCCTGGCATCCCAGGCTCGAGACCTCACACCCACTGATCCTCGCCTCCTTTGCAACCACGTACCTGGGCAACATCTTCTCCTTCCATCCCGTCCGGGCCGCCGTCATGGGCAGCCTCGGTGTGGTGGTGGCCGCAGGCTCGGCCGTTTGGGCCGCGGCCTCCCGGCGACCTGAGCTACGCCACAGGCTGGCTCCCTGGATCGCCCTGCAGGTCTATGTCCTGGGCAACTCCCTGGGGACCGCCGTCGGCCGGGCCGGATTCGGCATACACAAGGCCCTGGCCTCCCGGTACGGGTCGCTGACGACCCTGTTCTGGATCGCCGTGTTGGCGGAGCTCCTGATCGTCCTCCGGGAGGGCCACGTCCTCCCGGCACCCGGGAACCATCAACGCCCCGCGACGCTGGCCGCAGGCTTCGTGGCCGTGGTCCTGCTGATTCCCGTTTTCCACCACGGCCTCGCCATCTACCGGGCCTACCTCGGCCATGCCGCCCGGCAACCCCTGGCCGCCGAGGCCGTCCGCCGCGGCATTCCGGACATGGAGGTCCTCCGCGTCCTGACACCTCAGCCGCAGCAGATCGGCTGGATATGGGGCTTCCTCAAGGCCAACAACCAGGCACCCTTCGACCGGCCGTCGCCGCAGGTGCCCCCGGACCTTCCCCCGTTGGAGACGACGGAGGCCGGCAGGAAGGACCTCAAAGGCCGGCTCGAGACCCTGACCCGCATCACGGGCACCACCTGGCGCGCCCGGGGCTGGGATGTGGGCCCCGGAGGACCCGCGCCGACAGTGCTCCTGATCGGCCCGGACGGCACGGCTCTGGCCAGCATGGTGACAGGGTTACCCCACGCCGCTCGCGCAGATCTCCCGGAAGACCTCGCCCGTCATGCCGGATGGGGCGGTTACGTGGTGATTCCCTCGCCCCCGGTGACCCTGCGCGCCGCCGTCCTGCTGCCCGGTCCGAGGCTCGTCCCCCTCGCAGGGGCGCTGACGGCGGCCGGCGGGAAACCGTAGCCGCCGGCAGGCTCAGTCCAGATGCCCGCGCTCCGCGTCACCCATCTCGACGTTGCCGGCGGGGAAGTACTCGTTCCACCGGTCGCTGACCCGGGCCGCGGTCCGCGGATCGCAGTGGAGCTCCTCCGGGTAGGAGGGTTTCATGCGGGCGTCGATCACGATGGGCGGTGTGCGGACCACGTGGTTGGCCTCGATCCGCTCCGCGGCCCCGTGGAGGTCGGTGGCGGGATCGAAACGGGTGAAGGTGGTCCAGAGGAAGCTCATGGGGCTCGCGGCCGCCCGGGCCGGCTCGTCGGTCAGGACGACCAGCGGCCAGCCGGAGAAGGCCCGGTGAGCGGCGATTCGGGCGGCAGCCCCGGGCTCGCTCCGGTGGGAGGGGCCACCCACCACCAGGCAGCCGCCGCAGAAGACGTGGGCCCGGTCGATGCCGTCGGGAAGCTCGGTGGCCCGGAGCTCCCGCGGCAACTCCCGCACGGGGTCGCCGAGGCCCAGCCAGACGCCCTTGGAGCCCTCGTTGACCGCGGAACCGGTGTAGTCGAGGGTGTCCATGGCCAGGTTGGGAAAGACGAAGAGGTCCGTCTCGGGACGGGTCCTTTCCAGGATGTGCTCCAGGGTGGCCCGGAAGTCGCGGAGATCCACGGTCCGGTCGGTCACGAGGAGGAACTTGGTCAGGGAGAGCTGGCCCTCGCCGAGGATCCGGAAGGCCGAGACCATGGCCTCGCGGCGGTACCGCTCCCGCACCACGGCCGCCGAGAGCGCGTGGTAGCCCGTCTCGCCGTAGGACCACAGGTCCACCACCGTGGGCATGGCGAGGGGAAAGAGTGGTTGCAGCAGCTCCTGGAGCAGGTCGCCGATGAAGAAGTCCTCCTGCCGGGGCTTGCCGACCACCGTGGCGGGAAGGATGGCGTCCCGCCGCCTCAGGAGCCGCTCCACCCGGAAGACGGGGTAGTCGTGCTGGAGGGAGTAGTAGCCGTAGTGGTCGCCGAAGGGGCCCTCGGGCCGGCGGACTCCCGGCGGCACCATGCCCGAGAGCACAATCTCCGCGCCGGCCGGGAGGGGATGGCCGGCCGGCCCCGGGATCGTCCGCAGCCGCCGCCCCAGGATCAGCGAGGCGAGCAGGAGCTCGGGAACGTTCTCCGGGAGCGGCGCGATGGCGGCCAGGGTCAGCGCCGGGGGCCCGCCGAGAAAGACCGTCACGGGCAAGGCCTCCCCGCGCGCCTCGGCCGCCACGTGGTGGAAACCGCCGCCCTTGCCGATCTGCCAGTGCATGCCGGTCTCGGCCGGGCCGTGGATCTGCATCCGGTACATGCCCAGGTTGTGGCCCAGGCCGTCCGGATGCTCCGTGTAGACCAGTGGCAATGTGAGAAAGGGACCGCCGTCCTCGGGCCAGCAGGTCAGGGCGGGCAGGCGGGTCAGATCGGGCGGCTCCTCCCGCAGCTCGAGGACCGGACCGCGGCGGACCCGCCGAAGGCCGACCCGGGCCATCCCGGCCAGCACGTCCCGGGCTGCCCAGAGCTTCCCGGCAGAGGGCGGCACGAGCTCGTGGGCCAGGGAGGCCAGCCGCTCCACGAAGGCCCGCGGCCGCCGTCCGAAGGCCAGCTCCGCCCGCCGGGCCGTGCCGAAGAGGTTGGTCACCACGGGCATGTCCGATCCCACGGGATGGGCGAAGAGTAGCGCGGGACCACCCGCCGCGATCACCCGGCGGTGGATCTCGGCGATCTCCAGCCGCGGATCCACCGGCACCTCCACCACGGCCAGATCCCCATCAGCCCGCAGGGTCTCCAGCAAGGCCCGCAGGTCGGGAATACCGGTATCACGGCTCACGGCGTCGCCTCGATTCGCACTCCCCGATCGTACACTCTCCCGCGCCCGTGCTGCCGCGTCCCAGGGATGTCATGCCCGGCCCCGCTATACTCGGTGCATGCGGCGGCAAGGGCCCCTGACCATGCGGCATCTGACGGTGGCTGTCCTGGTGGTGATCGTCGTCAACACTCAGTTGACCTGGTGGATCATCTACACCCTGCGCGAGAACCGGACCCGGCTGGAGCTGGAGCGGGCGGCCATGCTCTCCACCTGCCGTCTGGCCGCCGCCAGGGTTGCCCTGGCGATGGACCGGGCCCGGGATGCCGCGCTGGAGTCTCTGCTGACCGCGAACGGTTCTATTCCGGAAGAGGCGCCGGCTCCGTTCCGGACCATGAGCTTGCGCCAGGGATCCCGGTGCGGCACCGGCTGGGTATTGCTCGGCGGCTCGCTTCAGCTCTGGATCGACAGCCCCGCCGGCTGCGTTGTCGCGGCGCCCTATGAGACGTGGATCAAGCGGATCCTCACACCGCCCAAGGGGTTCGTGCGTGGATCGGCTCGCACCGTGAACATTCCCGGCGCCGTGCTGGCGAAGCCTTTCGACGACTGGGCGTTCCGGCCCGACGAGGCGCGCTGGAACGCCGTGCTGAGCCAGTACCGCCGGCGAATCACCATGGTGGTCTCCGAGGGGAGCTTCTTCGCACTGCTGATCTTCGTCATGCTGGGCCTGCTCTGGAAGACCCTGCGCCGGGAGGTTGAGCTCGAGCGCCAGCACCAGAACTTCCTCTCGGCCATCACCCATGAGCTCAAGTCCCCCCTGGCCTCCATCCGCCTGACCCTGGAGACCCTCATGCGGGGACGGGCCGACCAGGAGGCCAGCCTGCATTTCCTGGCCAACGCCCTCCAGGACACGGAGCGGCTCCAGTCCCTGGTTCAGAAGGTGCTGGAGGTCACTCGCTACGGTTCCGGGAGTCACGCCCTGGAGCTGAGGCGGAACGACCTCAGCGCCCTGGTCGAGGAGACGATCGTCCGATTCCAGCGCCGGGCCACGGCCGCGGGTGCTGGCCTTCACGCCGACATTGCACCGGGGATCGTCGCCGAAGTCGATGAGGAGGCCTTCCCCATCATCGTCTCGAACCTCCTGGAGAATGCCGTCAAGTACGGTGGAACGCCGCCCCAGATCCGGGTGTCCCTGAGCCTGGAAGAGGGACATGCCGTGCTCCGGGTCGCCGACAACGGGGGTGGCATCGCTCCCGACGACATCGCGCTCGTCTTCGACCGTTTCTTCCGGAGCGGCGACGAGATGACCCGGACCACGGAGGGTACGGGGCTCGGACTGTACCTGGTCCGGCAGATTGCCGCGGCCCATGGCGCCAGCGTCCAGGTCGAATCGTCGGGACCGGAGGGAACGGTCTTCGCCGTGGTCATTCCCCACGCCGGCCCGACCGAGGAGGCAGCATGAAACGCCAGATTCTCATCGTCGAGGACGAAAAACACCTTGCGGAGGTCCTGGCCCACAACCTCCAATTTGAAGGCTACTCGACCACCGTCGCCCACGACGGCGAGGAAGGGCTCCGGATCGCGAACACCATGCAATTCGACCTGGTCATCCTGGACATCATGATGCCCAAGATGGACGGCCTGGAGGTCTGCCGGCGGCTCCGGGCGGCCGGCAGCCGCGTTCCCATCCTCTTCCTGACCGCCAAGGCCTCGGAGGCCGACCGGATCCTCGGGCTCAAGGTGGGCGCCGATGACTACGTCTCCAAGCCCTTCGTCCTGGAAGAGCTGATCCTCAGGATCCAGGGCATCTTCCGCCGCCAGGAGTGGTACTCGAAGTCTCCAGTGGAGAGCGACACCTTCCGGTTCGGCGACAACGAGATCAACTTCCGGACCTTCGAGGCCAGGACGCGGAGCCACACCATCCGCCTGACCGAAAAGGAGTGCATGCTGATGAAGCTGCTGGTGGAGCGTCAGGGGCAGGTCGTTTCCCGTGAAGAGATCCTCCAGCGAGTCTGGGGGTATGCCTTCTCCACCTCCTCGCGGACCATCGACAACTTCATCGTTCGGCTCCGCCGCTACTTCGAGGACGACCCCCGCCATCCGCGGTTCATCCATTCGGTCCGTGGCGTCGGCTACCGGTTCACACCCGAGGCCACCGGATGATTCACCCTGACCTGCGCCTGCACCGCGTGCTCCTGGCCATCGTTCTCGTGGCCAACGCGGTGGCCTTCGCCGGCGTCGATCCGGCGACACGTGCCGCGACCGCGCTGGCCGCTCTTGTCCTGGCCCTCGATCTCCGGCAGCTTCCCGAGGTTCCCGCGCCGCACCGCTACGCCGCGGTGGCCCTGGCGGTCCTCGTCCTCGTCCAGCTGATCCCCTGGCCCGCAGCCGTCCACCGATTCCTCCAGCCCGGCCTCGCGGCCTTCCTGCCCCAGGGCCTCTGGCCCCTCACGGCGGCACCCTGGGCGACGCTCAGGGCCGCCGGCGCCCTGGCGGTGGCGGGCGTCCTGGCCCTGACCGCCGCGCGCATGGCGGCGACCCGCAGCGGCCTGCCGGCGCTGTTGATCCTCCTGACGGCCACCGGTGCACTCCTGGGCCTCCTGGGGTTGGCCACCGAACCCGGCCTTCCCGGCAAGGTCCTTCTGATCCGTGACAACACCGGCGGCGGCGGACCCTACGGGCCGTTCGTCAACCGGAACCACTTCGCCGTCGCCATCGAGCTGACGCTCCCGGCGGCCCTGGCGCTTCTGGCGGCGGCGGCCCGCCATCTCAAGATCCCCGGCGAGAGCCGGCGCGGCGCCGCCGTCACGATCCTGGCGACGGCCGCCACCGCTGCCGTGGGGATCGCCGCGCTCCTGCGCAGCGGCTCGCGGGGAGGTGCGCTCTTCCTGGCCGCAGGCGCCGTGCTGACCCTCCCCCTGTGGTCGCGGCGGCGGCGGCATCAGCCCTGGATCTGGGCCACTTCCGCCGTGCTGGTGGTCGGCGTGGCCGCCACGGCCCTCGCCTGGAACCGCCTGCCCGAGCTCCAGGACCGCTTCATGGAGCTGGTCTCCCTGGAAGGCGCCGGGGGCAACACCCGCCTCGATCTCTGGGCCGGGACCCTCCGCCTGTGGCGGCGCAGTCCCGCCGTCGGCGCCGGCTTGGGGGCCTACCGCTACGCCATCGACCTGGACAAGCCCCCCACCGGTGCCCTCGAGCTCCGGCACGCGCACAACGACTGGCTGGAGTGGACCGCAGACACCGGGGTCGCCGGCGCCGTTCTCCTGCTGACCTTCGGTGCCGGACTCGTCTGGCTGCTGGCGCCGGGGAAGGTCCGGCGGATGCGCTTCGAACACCGCTACGCCCTGGCGGCCGCCGCCTTCGCCCTCTGCGCCACGGCCCTCCATGAAATGGTCGGCTTCGGTCTCCA
Source organism: Acidobacteriota bacterium (assembly GCA_013152925.1). Classification (GTDB taxonomy): domain Bacteria; phylum Acidobacteriota; class Thermoanaerobaculia; order Thermoanaerobaculales; family Sulfomarinibacteraceae; genus JAADFK01. Next base: position 14,899 of record JAADFK010000072.1, read on the forward strand.
GACGCCACTCAACGCCCAGCTGGCCGCCGTCTGGACGGGCCTGATCTGGGGCGTCGCCGGGAGCCCCAGGCCCGGCCGGGGCGGCGAGAGCCCGGCCGCCGGACGCGGGCCGGCCGATTCGCCGTCCGGTGGTGAAGCATGATCCAGCCGCAGGAGCTCCACCCCGTGCTGCAACGCCACCTCCGGCGCATGCGTCTGACGGCGGTCCTCTTCCTGGCCAGCGTCCTCGCCGCCGCCGTTGCGGTGGAGCTGCTGCCCCGCTATCGCCTGGGGGCGATCTCCCCTCTCGCCGTCACCGCCGGTACACTGGCGGTCAGCCTGTGGCTGGCGTTCACGGCGGACCGCTGGTCCCGCAAGCTGCTGGTGCGGATCCGGGAGGGATACGAGGAGCACCGCGACGTCTCCCGCCTCCTGGCCGGTCATTTCCGCGTCTACCTGGCGGTCCTCGCCCGCCTCGAGCTCATCCTCCTGGCAGCCATCGTGACGGCCATCTCCGGGAGCGGCCCAACCCCGGCCCTCTTCCAGGTCATCCTCACCGCCGTCCTCATGCTGCTCGCCTGGCCCACCGAGCACAAGACCCGCCTGCTCCTCCGGAGGGCCGGCGCCATTCCACGCTGAGCGGACCGGGCTCGTTGGCCGTGGCGCCAGCGGATCGCCGGCAGGAAACGCCGCGTCGCCTACAGATCAACGCCGAGGGTTGAGCGAAGCACCCATGTGATACCCCAGGTGATGGCCGAGACGCCCAGGCTGATGGCCGCCATCTCGGCAAAGCGCGAGCCAAAGGGCAGGTCCTGCGCCACGCTGGTGTAGAAGGTGAAGACGGCGATGATCAGCACCGCCGTGCTCAGCGCCACCGCCAGCGCCACGTGAGACGAGGCGATGAGGAAGAAGGGCAGGATCAGCAGGGCCACGGCGATGACGTAGGCGGCACCCGTGTAGAAGGCCGCCTTGAGGGGACTCTTGGAGCCGCCCGCGTGCTGCTCGGTCTTCGAGGAGAGGTACTCCGAGGCCGCCATGGAAAGCGAGGCCGCGATCCCGGTGACCAGCCCCGCCAGGGCGACGGTCCGTCCGTTGCCCAGCGCCAGGGTGAAGCCGGCCAGGGCGCCCGTCAGCTCCACCAGGGCGTCGTTGAGCCCGAGGACCACCGAGCCCACATACTCCAGCGGCTCGTCGTGGAGCATGTCGATCAGCTCCTTCTCGTGCTCCTCCTCGTCGAGGATGATGCGGCCGATCCCCTCCACGTCCTCCATCTCGGCGTAGTGCCGCTGGGCGAAGTCCTCGCCGCGCTCCATCAACTTCAACGCGAAGGTCAGTCCGAGAAGACGGGCCAGGAGCACGTGGAGCACAACCTGCAGAACCTTGGGTTTCACCTCGCGGCCGGTTCGGTCCTTCCAGAAGTCGTGGTGCGCCCGCTCGTCGCCGGCGATTCGCCGCAGGACCTGCGCGTTGTGCGCATCGCTCGTGGCACCGGCCAGCCGCCGGTAGATTTCGGACTCCGTCAGCTCCGCACGTTGAGCTTCCAGCATCTGCTCGCGGGTCGTCGCCATGATTGCTCCTTGCCCTGGCCCGGTGTCGTCAGCCGCGCAGCCGGCGGCAGAAATCGACGAAGCCAGTCATTTGCTCATCCAGGCGCCGCAGGATCTCCGCATCGGTAATCTCTCCGGTCTCGTCGACGACACCGCCGACACCCTTGATGAAGACCCGTCGGCCGAAGAGGTGGGCGTGGCGGTACTGAAAGACCATCTCCAGCTGCTCCACGGCGCGCAGCGCCCCCCACTCTCCCGCGGCGATGCCGACGAAGGCCGCCGGGATGCCATGCAGGCTTTCGGGAAAACGCAACATGTCGATGAAGTACTTGAGCACCCCGGGAAAGGAGCCGTTGTACTCGGGAACCACCGTGACGATACCATCCGCTCCCAGCACCGCCTCCTGAAAGGGAGTGAAGGCTTCGGGCTTTTCGGTGTAGGCGGCGGGGGTGAACAGCTCAGCCGGCAACCGGCCCAGGTCGATCATGTTGCTCTTCTCGCCGTGTTGCTCCACGAGCCGGCAGAGGTGGGTGGCAATGCGGAGACTGTTGCTTCCCGGCCGGTTGGTTCCAGAGATGACGGCGATCACGGTGACTCCTCCTTCGATCCTGTCCTGTTGGGCGCTGCGCCTCTCGCGACGCCGGCCGGAGCCCGCGGCTTGGCCCGGGTCCCCGTGGACCCGGAAGGCAGAAACGGGCTACGATGAGCTCGTGAGATCCGTACCGGCGACCCTCGTTCTCCTGGCGATTGTAACCCTGCCCGGCGGCGGCGTGGCCGCTCCCGACCGGCGGCACGATCTCGTCCACCTGCGCATGAGCACGCTGGCCGCCGCCGACTTCACCACGGAGGACCCGGAGCTCGGCGGCCCCGTCTGCCGGGCCGTTCACAAGGCCTTCCCCGGGCTGGTCGTCTCCCGCCGTCTCAGCCGTGCCGCCGCCGCCTACGCCCGCCTCCTGGAAAGCCCCGGCGCCTCCCAGCCTCCCCAGGCCGGGATCGACTTCATCCTCCACTGGGCGGGCTGTCCCGACGCCACGGCCGGCTCAACAGTTCTCTACACCACGGAGGACGGCGTTGGAGAAGTGATCGACGCCCTCCGCAGGCTCACCGCCCGCCCCGGCGAAGAACCACCCACCGCGGTCGGCATCGCCCGGGTTCCGGCAACCGTCAAGCCGTACCGCTGGCGCTGGGGGATTTTCCTCGTTACCCGCCGTTTCCGCCTGCGCAGCTTCCCGAGCTCGGGTCGCCCCGGCACCACGATCCCGCTCCAGCTGCGCCTCGACCCCGGGCTGTCCAGTCCCAGAGTCGTTCTCCTGAGGCCGTCCGGCGTCATCGAGGACGTGGCCATCGCCTCGTCCGGCACGTGGGACATCGCCTCCATCCCGCTGGGCGCGCGTCCCGGCACCCTCTGGGTCGAGCTCGTGGCGACTGGCCAGTCGGGGCCCATGGTGGTCTCGCTCTTCCCCGTCACTGTCGGTGGCCCACCGCCGGTCAGCTGGAGCGGCCCACCACCGCCGGACGAGAGCGGCATCCGGACGGCGGCCGACGCCGAGCGGCTGATGACCTGCCTGGTCAACGCCGACCGCCGGCGTTTTCGCCTTCCGGCCCTCAAGCCCGATCCGCGCCTGGCAGCCATCGCCCGGGAGCACAGCCGCGACATGGCAGCTCACGGCTACTTCGGCCACGTTTCTCCATCGGAGGGCGGTCTGGCCCGCCGCCTGGCCGAGGCCCACTACACCATGCGCTTCTCCGGGGAGAACATCTCCCGCGCCGATTCCATCTACGAGGCCGAGGAGGCTCTGATGATGAGCCCCGGCCACCGGGCCAACATCCTGGCCGTGGAGCCCACCGTGATCGGTGTCGGCATCGTGCCCGTGACAACTGGCGGCCAGCGCGAGTGGGTCATCACCCAGCTCTTCGCCCGGCCGCTCGCGACCAGGAGCACCACCCAGTACCGCGAAGAGGTGCGCCGTGCCATCGTCCGCAGCGCCCGCCGGGCAGGCATGACCCCACCCGCCAGGGATCCCAGGCTCGACGCCACCGTCCAGGCCACCGCGGAGGCCGCCGCCGCCTCCGGCGCCTCCACCGCCTGGATCACCCAGCGGATCGCGGGAGAGCTCCGGGACCAGGGAATTCCCTTCCAGAAGCTCCAGGTCCTCAGCTTCCAGGCCCTGGAGCCCTCGGACGTCAACCTCGACGCCTGGCAGCGCAGCGCCCCCTCCCGCACCGCCGCCGTCGGCGCCGTCCCCCTCCCCAACGGTCGCACTCTCGTCGTCATCGCCCTGTTGCGGTGAGAAACTGGAGCCCGGCATCAGACCACCTCGTCCGAGCATTCCGGTCCACAGGCGCCACACCTCACCCACCGTTGCGGTACCCTGAGCCCGGGGAGGTTCACGATGGAATCCAGGCAACACGACACGGGCCGTCCCCTCGGAGGCATCACGGTCCTCGATCTCAGCCGGATGCTGCCCGGCGCGGTGCTCGTCCGGCAGCTCGTCGACCTGGGCGCCAGGGTCATCAAGGTCGAGGATGCCCTCACCGGTGATCCCATGCGCCTGGTGCCGCCCATGGCCGGCGGTACTGGGGTGGGTTTCGCCGCCTTTTTCCGGGGTGTCGAGTCGGTCTGTCTCGATCCGAGGCAGGAGGAGGACGCCAGGACCATCCGCCGGCTGGCTCGGAACGCCGACGTCCTCGTCGAGAGCTACCGGCCGGGGACCATGGAGCGCTGGGGTCTCGGCCCGGACGAGCTCCGCGTGGCCAACCCCTCTCTGGTGGTCTGCTCCATCCCGGGCTACGATCCCGATGGCCCTTGCGCCGGGGAGGCCGGTCACGACCTCAACTTCATCGCTCGCGCCGGCCTTCTGGACCACCTGGGCACCCCGGATGCCGTGCCCACGGTCCAGCTCGCAGACTTCACCGCGGGCCTGCTGGCGGCCAACGCGGTGCTGGCGGCCCTCGTGGAGCGGGGACACTCGGGCACCGGGACGAAGCTGACCGTGCCGCTGGCCCGCGCCCCGTTGCCGTGGCTGAGCTGGACCACGGCGGAGCATCTGGCCGGCGGGGCCGGCGCCGCCGGACTCCTCCTGGGCGGCGGCGTGCCCTCCTACCGCGTCTACGCCTGCGCCGATGACCGCCGCGTGGCCCTCGGGGCCCTCGAGCCGAAGTTCTGGGCGAGATTCGTCGCCATGCTGGGCCTCGAACATCTCGCCGGCGCCGGCCTGGACCCGGGCCACGAGGGAGACGCGGCCGCGACGGAGGTGGCGCGGGTCCTGGCGGCGGAGCCGGCGGCACACTGGCTCCGCCAGGCCCGGGAGCTCGGCCTGCCCCTGACCCTGGTGGCCACCCTGGACGAGGCCCTCACGGACCCCTGCCTCGGTGGCCACGGCATCCGCGAGACCGTCCTGGGCCCCGACGGCAGCGAGCTCGAGATCCCCGGCCCCTGGCTTCCGATGCACCCGTCCGGCTCCCGCCGCGTGCCGGGCCTGGGCGAAGATACCGCGGCCGTGCTCGAGGAGCTCGGCGCCGGGAGCGGGACAGCGGCCGGCACGCCCTCCACCACAAGAAGCTGAACCGCCGGAGCCCGGGGCTTCAGCGCGATTCGGGCTCGACCACGAAGCCGTAGCGATGGGTCGGCTCCGGCCTCCCGGGGCTGAGACAGCGCCACCTGTGCTCCTTCCAGCCGATGCCGTCCGCCGCCGCGGCATCGAGAACCCAACGCACGCTGCGCTCGAGGTCACCGGGGGGCATCTCCACCCGGGCGTTGATCGTCAGCTCGGCCCTCGGTGAGAGGCCCGCGGAGCCCCGAAGCTCGGCCGCCTCCGCGGCCCCGGTAAGGTTCCCCACGACGAAGGTCCCCCCGGCGTCCAGGAGCACCTTGACGTGACCCACCGCCGCGCCCGAGGAACGAAATCGCTCCGCAAGACCCTCGAGAAGACGCCGCACGAAAGCGTTCCATCCCGCCGGGTCGCCCTCGAGGGTCAACGTGGCGTTGAGCCAGCCGAGCGCGGCCTCTCCCTCCGCGTAGAGGTCATAATCCACCTCGGCGAGATGGAGTCCCGCGTCGGACCGTGTCATCACCTCCTCCAGCCATTCCTCGAGCCCCTCTCCCGTCCGGGAGCTCAAGGTCCGGACCGTGGCTCCCGGATGGGCGGCGCGGACCCGGTCCCTCAACGCCACCGCCTCCCCCGGCTCGAGCACATCCGCCTTGGCCAAGACGAGGATGTCCGCCTCCTCCATCTGCTTCCTGAGGATATAGGCGGCACCAGGGTGCAGTCCAGCGGTACCACCTTCCAGGAGGTCGGCCATGCGGGCCGGGTCCACCAGCACCGTCAGGGGCGCCACCACCAGGCGATCCCGCAGCTTGTCTTTCAGGGGCTGGACGATGGTGGCGGAGAGGTCCGTGCAACTGCCGACGGGTTCCGCGATCACCACATCGACGACCCTCCGGTTGCGGAGCTCGTCGATGGCGTCGAGCAGGCCCTGGTAATCGCAACAGAAACAGCTGCCGCTGACCTCCGTCACGCTGACTCCGGCCCGTGTCAGCAACGCCGTGTCCACGAGCTGCGGCGCCTGATCGTTGGTGATCAGACCCACGGCGAGCCCCCTGCTCCTCAATCTCTTCGCCGCGTTCCAGAGCAGCGTGGTCTTCCCCGCGCCGAGGAAACCACCCACCAGTACGAGCCGCAGCATCATTCCCTCACCTCCATGCTCAGCATCCATTGCAGCTGCCGCCGCCACCGCGGCCCGCCGTGTTCCACAGCGGTTCCAGCACACCGACGAAGCAACGTGCGGCCGCCGCACCTCCCACCAGGGGCGAGAGGACATAGACGAAGAAGAAGCCGCCGACCCGGTCGGGGAAAGCGGCGGCGCCCCACCCGGCCGCCCAGGCGACCAGCCGCGGGCCCAGGTCCCGCGCCGGGTTCAAGCCGGCCTGGGTCAGGGGGGCCACGAGACAGATGATCGCCGAGACCGTCAGCCCGATGAAGACCGGCGCCAGCGAGTCACCCGGGCCGCCAACATTGCAACCCTCCGTCAGCGCAAAGATCATGAGCAGCAGGAGGAACGTGCCGAGGCCCTCGGCGAACATGGCCAGCGGCAGGGAAACGACCGCCGCCGCCGCGGGGTTGGGATAGAACTCGCCGAAGATCATGGCCGTGTGTACCGAGGCCGGGGATCCACGGACGATGCCGTGGGCCGCCTCGTAGGCGGCCAGGGAGGGCCCGAAGAGCAGGAGCAGCATGGACGCCCCGGCGATCGCCCCGGCGAGCTGCCCGGCCCAGTACCCGGCAACCCTCCGGAAGGGCATGCGCCCGCTCAGGGCCATGGCCAGGGTGACGGCTGGGTTGAGGTGCGCGCAGGAAATGTGCCGCGTCAGGTAGATGGCCAGCGTGACACCGATGCCCCAGACCATCGCCACCTGGCCCAGTCCCTGGAGGGCGTCGAAGAGCACCGTTACGGCCACGGCGCCACAACCGAAGAACACCAGCACGAAGGTCCCCAGGGCCTCACCCGCCAGACCTTTGCCACGCTCCATTGCCACGCTCCTTTCCGTGCCACGGCGGCGTCAACCGGGGAGCCTGCCCTCACCATGCAGCCCCCGGAACGGCGGCCTCGCCGGCCACCGGGCCGGTGAAAGCATACCCGGACCACGCCATCGACGAGAAGCCACCGGCGCTCGCGGAACGAGCCAGGCTCGGGGCCGGCGGCCGCCGCTGCAGGCCCCTCGAGCGATCCGGGCTCCGCCTACCTGAACCAGGCCAGCATCAGGAAGAGCTTGGCGATGCCGGCGTTGGGCAGGTCGACGAAGAAGGAGCCCACCATGGTGATCAGGAGGAAGGCCTTCGGGGGGGCCCGTGGACGGAGGTGACCTCCTCCATGGTGGCGAAGGCCACGGGCATGGAGGCCAGGCCGAAACCGACGAAGCCGCCCGAGGCAACGGCCGCGTCGTAGTCCCGGCCAAGGAGGCGGAAGAGCACGGCGAGGGCCCGGGCCAGGTTGCGGTTTGGGGGGACCTTCGATGTCATCGTTTTCTCCTTCCTCGATCGCCGGGATTCATGCCTGGCCATCCTCAGTCCGCACCCAGCCCGAAGGAGAACCTGTAACGGGCCGAAAACTGGACGCGGAGCTCGTCGTAGTCCCATCCATCCGAGTAGTTCTCGCGGTAGCCGTACTGGAGCTCCCCGCCAATCATCAGGGCCGGCGTCGGGTGGTACAGCACGTTGGCCAGGGCGTAGCGTCCTTCGTCGAAGGTGTCCGGGGTCGCGTCGAAGGAGCCGTTGTCCAGCGAGATGATGGAGAAACCCAGGGAGCTCGTCCATCTCTCGTTCCAGTTGAAATCGTAGAAGGCGACGACGCCCCACACAGGGATAAGCTCACCCGCAAGCGGTTTGACGGCGTTGCCGGGGCTGGCGGCCGTGCCGATGTCCGAGGTGGCGTCGTTCATGTAGTTCTCGCCGTCCTCGCCATACTGGTTCTCGTGGGAGGGCAGCATGGAGGGGCGGATCACGTCGAACCAGTCGGAGTTGATCCGGCCCGAGTTGTGGCCGGCGTCGGTCTGGACGAAGCCGTAGATCTGCCCGATGGCCTTGTCCATCCCGGTGATGGTCTTCCCATCCTTGGTTGTCAGGACAAGCTCCTCGAGCTCCTGGGCGGTCTGGCTCCAGGCCGGTGGCGCGAGCCCTGCGGCGAAAACGAGCATCGCCACGATCTTGAGAAACTTCATGGGACCTCCTCAGTACCGCTCGAAGTAATCCTGGACCTTTTTCGGGTCCGAGGTCTTCAGCAACACGAGCTTGAGCAGCACCCGGGCCTTGGCCGGGTTGAGCTCGCCCGAGGCGACGGTGCCGGTCGCGTCGTCATCGATCTCCACGTCGCGGCCGGGAAACAGCATCATGGGGCGCCTCGAAGAATGGCTGCTCGCCGGGGACATCCATGGCACCCATGGGGACACTGGCCATCAGCGTTCCAGAGAATGTTGAACAGTTGCTCCACAACAACCCCAATCTTCCCGGAATGGCCCAGCTGGCGGGACATTCGCGGCTTGTAACGCCGGCTTGATAGCTCTCATTGCAGAATAGCACAACTTCTCAGGACTCATTCCGAAAACAAGCGCGTTCGTCCATGAGCCCGGCGGCGTGCGTGGAGCAGAAGGGCTGTACTGTCAACCCGCGGCGGTCTGCCGTCGTCAGACCATCGAGCAACGGGCGCCGTCAGCGGGCGCGGAATACCAGGAGGTTTGAGATGAAACGTGTGCTACTGGCTCTTCTCGCGATCGGTATGGTCCTGCCGGCCATGGCCCAGGAACGGCCGGACATCCCCTGCGCCGTTCCTTGTGAGCACCACGCCGTCGTACAGTTCCTGCAGCTGAGCGAGGACCAGGCGGCCCAGTGGGATACACTGATGGCCGACCGGCAGGCCACGGTGGAGCCGCTCAGGGAGCAGCTCCGGGCGGTCGAGCAACAGCTCATGGATCTCCTCGGTCAACCGGATCCGGATCCCGCGGCTGTCGGCGCCTTGACCATCCAAGGCCATGATCTCCGGGAGCAGATCCGCGCCGCAAACGAGGTGTACCGGCAGGGTTTCGAGGCACTCCTCGATGAGACCCAGGCCGGCAAGCTCCGGTTCATCCGCGGTGCCGCCCGTGTGCGGGCGCTGATCCCGGCGTTCCGCCGCTTCGGCCTCCTGCGGCCGGCGCAGAACCAGGAAGAGCCGGCACCGGCGGGCCAGATCCCCGTGGAGGGAGCTCCCGTCTCCTGACGATGGCGGCGCCACAGGAGCTGGGGCGGCGGGACACCCGCCGCCCCTTTCGTTGCGCGAGGCCCTGCATCCCCCCGGGAGAGGGGCGGCCGGCCAACCTCGAGAACCCGGCGTGTGGCGACCACGCGCCTGGCGTCCACACCTCCCGGCGCCCTCGGCAACCAGATGATGGGAAGGACCTCCCGCCCTCCGGCGAGTGGGAGCCCGGCGATCTTGGCCAGAGGCTCCCGGGCGTGACGGCCTCCATGTAACGGCTCCCCCGGGGAATCGCCGCGTCGCCGCCTTGCGGCGCACGCCATGACACGAACGCGCTGGAGAACCCGGAGAACCGGGCGGAGCGGCCCGCCCCCTTCAGCGCACGGCCGGTCCCGTTGCCGCCGGAGTCGTTCGTTCTGCGTCCACGTCTCATTCGCAGGATTGCTCAAGTGTCTCATATACAAGAACTTTGCTACCATGGGGGCTGACACTGGAGGTCCCTGATGCATGCAGCGGAAGGTTTCGTCGTCGGTCCGCTCCGGTTCAAGAACCGGATGGTCATGGCCCCGCTCAAGACCGCCTGTGCGGAGCCGGGAGGCCTCGTCTCCGACCGGACGCTGCGCTTCTACCGGCAGGTGGCGGCGGGGGGGGCCGCCATGATCATCACCGAGCCCATGGCCGTTCGCGGCTCGGGCCGGGAGCATCCCAAGCAGCTGGGAATCGACGACGATCGTTTCCTGGAAGGCCTTCGGAACGTTGTGACCGCGATCCACGGGGAAGCCACGCTCGCCTGCTGCCACCTCAACCACGCGGGCCGTGCGGCCAACCCCAAGGCCAGCGGCGGCCCGCCCCTGGCGCCCAGCGAGGCCCAATGTCCCGCATCGGGTCAGCTGGCCCACGCTTTGACCGTTCCCCAGATCGAGAACATCCTCGAAGGCTACCGTCGTGCCGCCTGCCGCGCCTGGTGGAGCGGCTTCGACGCCATCGAGGTCCAGATGGGCCACGGCTACCTGGTGGCGCAGTTCCTGTCGCCCCGGACCAATCACCGGACCGACGGGTACGGCGGAACCCTGGAGAAGCGCCTTCGCTTCGCCGGCGAGGTGCTGGACGCCGTTCGCGAGGGCATGGACGGCGAGCTGCCCATCATTGTCCGCATCTCCGGCGACGAGATGGTCGAGGGCGGGTTGGGGCCCGCCGACCTCGCCCCGCTCCTCGCGCTGGTCGAGGCCAGGGGCGTTGCCGCCGTCCACGTGGGGATGGGCTCGGCCTGCGACGCGCCTCCCTGGTACTACGCCCACATGGCCCTGCCCCTCGAGCCCCAGGAGCGGGCCGTGGAAGCTCTCGCCGGGCTGACCCGCCTGCCCCTGATCGTCGCCGGCCGCATGGGCGAGCCCTCGCGCATGGAACGGCTCCTCGAGGGCCCGGCCGAGCTCATCGCCCTGGGCCGGCCCCTGGTGGCCGATCCCGAGCTGCCGCACAAGGTGGTCGGGGACCGGCTCGACGAAATCCTCCTCTGCGGCTCCTGCCTCCAGGGTTGCCTCTTCCGCGTCAAGCAGGGTCAACCCATCGCCTGTATCGTCAACCCCGAGGTCGGTCGCGTCGAGCCCCTGGTCCCGGCCTCCGAGCCCCGGCGGATCCTGGTCGTCGGCGGCGGCCCTGCCGGCATCCAAGCGGCCGTCACACTGGCCCGGCGGGGGCATCGGGTGACCCTGTACGAAAAGGAGCAGCGGCTGGGAGGCCAGTTCGCCCTGGCTCCGAAGGCGCCGGGCAAAGGAAGGATGGCGCTCCCCCTCGAATCACTGATTCGCAGGCTCGGAACCGCCGGAGTCGAGATCCACACGGGCACGGCCGTGACACCAGAGCTGGTGGAGCGGGAACGGCCCGATGCCGTCGTCCTGGCTGCCGGAGCCAAGCCCATCGAGCTCTCCCTCCCCGGCCTGGAGACCGCCCGCGTGGTGACCGGCACCGGCTTCTTCGAGACCGAGCCTCACGTGGGCCGTCGCGTCCTCGTCATCGGGGGCGGCATGATCGGCATGGAGGCCGCCGAGCACCTGGCCGGGTTGGGCGTCGAGGTCACCGTGGTCGAGATGCTGGAGGAGATCGCACGCGACATGGAGCCGGTGACGCGCAAGCTGCTGATGCGCCGCCTCGACCACCTGCCGATCACGGTGATGACCTCCACCCGGGTCGAGGCCATCGGTCCCGACGGTATCGACCTGCGTACCGGCGACGGTGAACGGATGACGCTCCCCCCGGTGGATACGATCATCGTTTCCGTGGGAACGCGGCCCGACGACGGGCTTGCCGGTGAGCTCCGCAGGCGCGGCGTCGAGGTTCACGTGGCGGGCGACGCCGACCATCCCGGCCAGATCATCGGCGCCGTGGAGAGCGGCTGGAAGCTCGGCTCAACCCTCTGATTGCGGCCACGTCGCGGCGCTTAGCGTCCGGCTGTGATCCCTGCCACACGCCGGCCCGGTCACGGGGTGTCCGAATCATCCTCCTCCCGACACTTTCAAGGGAACGCGCCACCCGACCGGCGCACGAAAGGAAGGGACGGACGATGAAACAAAACACCTTGGGAATCGGAATCGTGATTGGACTCATGGTAGCCGGGCTCGCCGGAACCGCTGACGCTGGAGGCCGTGCGCGGCAGATGCGGCATACGCAACGCGTCACGCCGGCGGCCAAGGCCATTGCGGCTCTCTCGCCGGTCGGCGCCGCCACCGGCTGGGGCCGGGTGAAGGTCGAGGAACAGACGCGAGCTGACGGAACGCTCGAGCGCGAGGTGACGGCCGAGCTCTTCAGCCTCGATCCCTCCGCGGAGTACACCGTGACGGTCGACGACGTGGTCCTGGGACAGGTGCTGACGGACGCCCAGGGATGGGCCGTCCTCAAGCTGGAGTCCCCCGGTACGGACTATCCCCCCGTTCCCGATGCGCTCCCCCGTGTCAACGACCTCGCATCGGCCGCGGTGACCGACGGCTCGGGCGCCTTCGTGCTCGAGGGAAGCTTCGTGGGCATCGGCGACCGGTGGCACGGCAAGCCAGAGTACGAGGAACGCATCATCCTCGACGACGTCAACGGCAGCGGCGTGGCAGGGATCGCCAAGGTCGAGAGCGAAGGCGAGATCCATCAGTCCTTCCAGACCCGGGCAACCGGCCTGATCTCCGGCGAGCAGTACACCATTGTTGTCGACGGCTTCCAGGCCGGCCTCGTGACGGCGGATGCCGTTGGCCAGGCCCGCCTGCACCTGGAGTACCGCGACGATGAGAACCCGCTCCCGCAGGAGATGACGCCGGTCAAGGACCTTCGCCAGGTTGAGTGGCTCGACCACAACGGCGACATCGTCCTCAGCGGGACCTTCACCGGTGTCGCGGACAACGGCGGCGGCGACATGGACCATTTCGGCGGTCAGATCACCGCCATCGCCGCTGACGGCTTCTCCATCCAAAACGGCATGGGCTCCTTCCAGGTCGTCATTACCGTGGACACCGT
>JAADFK010000073.1 GCA_013152925.1 Acidobacteriota bacterium
ATTGACTACGTGTGGAGCGCGTCGGGCAAGCTGCTGATGATCGATCAGCGAAACGGCAAACACACCACGGACTCTCATCCGCGGCGGATCATCTTCAGCTACAAGGAGGATCGAACGGGTCTGCTGGCGAGCGCAAAGGATTCGGCGGGGAGGGAGTACGAGTACACGTACGACGCTCACGGGAGGCTGAAGGAGGCCAGGATCGCCCGCGTCGAGCTGGACGCCGATGGGCCTCCGGGCGAGGTGAAGGAGAGCTACACCTGGACCGTGGCGGACCCCGGCGGGAGCGGGGTGCTGGATGCTCTGGAGACCGGCGGGTTGCTGAGGAGCGTGGAGGATGGTGGCGATCCGCCGCGAACGGTCTTCGCCGCCGAGTACGACGGCAATACCCACAAGGCGAAGAAGATCAGCTACGGGGAGATCGAGCACGCCGTCGCCTACGTGTCTGATCGAGTAGCGACCGTCACCGGCGCGGCGGTTGGGAGCAGCCCCGGCCAGGTGGAGGAGCTGGAGTGGGACGAGGTCGGGCGGCTGATCCGGAGGACGGTAGGGACGACCGACAAGGCCACGACTGCCTACCGGTACGCTCCCGGCAACTGGGATCCCTTGCCGGTAGCCATGGATCTGCCGACTGCGGGGGCGGACGAGATCACCCAGCAGTGGGGTTTTCAGCGGAGCGACCCGGTGCCGCCGAGGCGGGCTTGGTTCAACCTGATGTCGAGGATCCGGTCGCCGGACGAGGAGGGGGCGGTTGACCCGCCCGCGGTGGCGGAGACGACGAGCTACGAGTACTGGGGAGAAACGAACCTGCCGGTCAAGGTGACACTGCCTGGGGGCAGGGTATGGCAGGTGGTTCGGGACACGGTTGGCCGGGTGACGCAGTTGACGGATCCCGAGGGGCGTGTGACCGGGATCGAGCCCGACGCGCTGGGCCGCATCCTGAGCAGGAAACCGGCGGACGATGATGCGTATAGGACGAGTTACTCCTACGACGACACGGTGACGGGGTGCGGCGAGACGGCGACGATCACACCGCCCTCGGACAATCTGGTAGCCGGGGCGCCGGCGGGCACGACGACGCACATCAGCTACGACGATATTGGCAATCCCAAGGAGGTGCGGGGGCCGCCGTCGGGGACGGGGTACGGGGCGTCGGTCACCCACATTCGGTCGAACGTCCTTGGGTGGGAAGTGGAGCGCTGGGTGGACGGGAGTCCCGGTGGAAGTGAGCCGCAACCGGGAGCGGCCGGCCATGTGTGGAGGAGGTTCGACGGAGGGGGCCGGTTGAAATGGGAGGTTCGCGGGAGCGACGAGCTTCAGGTGAAGGTGACGCGGGAGACGACCGAGGCGGGTCTGTTGAAGTCGCTGTCGTACGAGGGGACGACGCCGGAGATTCCGGGAGTGGGCGCGGTTCCGGAGCACCTGACGGTACGGTTTGGGTACGGGGTTGCGGGGGATGCGCCCGGGGTGGGGGAGGTGCCGGAGCCGTCGGACGGTCTGCTGCGGCAGGTGTATCACGAGGAGACGGGGCGGGCGGTGGCGTACGCCTACGACGAGCGGGGACGGCGCACGGCGAGCAAGGTATGGGACGGAAGCACGTGGTTGACGACGACGGCGGAGTACGGACGTTCGGACGATCTGCCGACCTTGGTGAAAGACCCGCTGTTGCGTTCCACGAGGCTGGAGTACGACCGCCTGGGGCGGCGGGTGGCGGTGGTGGATCCCCTTGGCCGGCGGAGTTTCACGACCTACGACGCGGCGGGGAGGCCGGAGGTATGGGGTCTGGAAGATGCCGGCGGGCTGGTCTGGAACTGGCGGAAGCTGGAGTACAACGCAGCCGACCAGGTGGTGAAGGAGACGGTCAAGAGTATCACCCAGCCGGGGACGGCGCCGGTGGGGGTGGACCGGGTCACCGTGTACACCTACGAGGGTGAGCGTGGGCTGTTGGCGGGGATCGTGGCCCCTGGGGGTCTCGAGCTGGAGATCGATCATGATGCGGCGGGGCGGGTCTCGGAGGAGCGGGTCAAGGATGGTTCCACGCTGTTGACGACACTGATTTCCACGTACTGGCCGAGCGGGGCCGGCGCCGAGAGCGTTGAGCGTCCGGCCGACCCGGGACAGGGCAGTCCGGCGCAATACCTGAAGATTACGGCGTTCGATTGGGCTGGGAGGCCGGTGCAGGTGGTGCGGCCGGGAGGCCATGCCAGTGCGATGGGGTATGACGCGTTGGGCCGGCTGGCATGGCGGCAGGACCCGGGGGGGGTGGGACCGCTGCTGACGCAGGTGGCCACGTCGGCGCTGGGCACGAAGGTGAGGGTGCAGGCGAGCGGGAGGAGCCCGCAGGTTCGCAGCTCTGATCTGGACGGCTTTCTCGAGAGCGTCGTTGAGGAGGGCGGTGCCACGTTCACGGCCGCGCGTGATGCGGCGGGGCGGGTGGTGAGCCAGGAGCTGCCAGGGGGTGTCCACCGGGACCTCTTCTGGAACGGCGACGGGACCTTGGACCACGAGGTGCTCAGTGATGGCACCGTCATCAGTCATCTTTACGATGAGGGCAGGCGGCTGGTGGGCCGGGCGGTGTCGCCGGGCGTTCCCGGTCACGATATGTGGCCGCTGGCCGAGACGTTTTCGTACAACCCACTGGATCAGCTGACCACGGCAACCGACGATCGTGGGATGAGTGTCAGCCGGAGCTGGGCGTCGACGGGCGAGCTGCTGGGTGAGACCGTCGCCGTGGATGGACTGCACACCTTCACGACGACGGCCGCCTACGACGACGCGGGGCGTCTGGTGGGCATGACCTACCCCGATGGAGCCAACGCGACTTTGGGGCGGGACGCCCTGGGTCGCCTGAAGAGTCTTGGGCTGGGCGGCGAGACCCTCTGGTCGGGCGGCTACCACGGCACGCTTCTGGGTGACACGGTGCAGGGTTTGCTGAGCCTGGCGCGGAGGCACAGCGCGGAGGGGATGCCGGCTGAAGTGCGGGCGGTGGTGACAGGGGGGGCCTCTCAGCGGTACCGGCTGAAGCGGGAGTACACGCCGACGCTTCGGTACAAGTGGGAGGAGCGGTCGACGACGATCACGTCGCAGAGCAACCTGAGCCACGACGACGGGCAACGGGCGACCGGGTGGCGGACGGATCTGGTGGGGCTGCCGGAGCTGCCGGACGGTGGGGGAAGCTCTGCGGCGAGCGAGCGGGTGAGCCGCAGCTTCGCGAGCGGGGGGTACGACGATCCGGTGAGCAGCGTGCTGACCAGCGGTGGACACAGCGTGGCGGAGACATTTGGAGTCGACCAGACGACGCACCGGATCGGTGGGAGCAGCACGTGGCAGTACAGCTACGGACCGTTGGGGGCGCGATCGCAGGCGGTCGCGTCGTCCACGGGGCAGGAGCTGGATTACGAGCACGACTGGGCGAGTCGGCTGCTCGAGGTGGCCAACGTCCAGGGGCCGGTGGCGGACTTTCGGTACGACCCGCTGGGCCGGCGCGTCGTGGAGACTCGGGCGGGAGTGACCACCTACCGGGTCCCCTTCGGGGAGCAGGAGGTTGATGCGTATGTCGAGGACGTCAACGGCGACCTCAAGCTGAGGAAGCGGCTGTACTGGGGCGATGGTGTCGACCATCTCCTCGCCTACGACTGGGACTCCGACCTGGACGGCAGCCTGGAGACCAGGCTGTACCCGATCACCGACGACAAGGGCACCGTGCAGGCGGTGGCCGACGAGGACGGCACGGTGGTGGAGAGCTACGTCTACCGTCCGGACGGCAGCTTCCGGATCTTCGGTACCGACACCACGGCGCCCGAGCTGCTGCTGGCCCGAATTCGGCCGGCGGACCCGGGCGCGGGAAGGGATCACCAGCGGATGGAGCTGGCCTTTTCCGAGGCGGTGCAGATAGGTGGTGGTGTCCTCGAGCTTCGGGACGGCTCCGGCGCCGCGATCGTGGACAGCACCGCATGGACGCCTTCCGCCGATGGCCGGCGCTACTGGGTGGACATCGATCCGGCGTTGACCGAAGGAGAGACCAACAGCCTGTACCTGAGCGGTATGGAAGACATGACCGGCAACCGCATGGCCGTGGCGCCGCCCATCGACGAGAGCTTCACGGCGCCGGCCGAGGACGCCGAGCTCGATCTTGCCGTAGGCGGCGAGGGTGACATCCTGGCCCTCATCGATGCGGCGAACACTCTCGTCCTGGTGAGCGGATCTCCCGTCGACCCTGCGAGCCTTTCGGGCGCCACCCTGACCGCCGTCCGGACGGGCGTCCAGGTGAACGGCACGCTGTCCGTGTACGTTCCGGACCAGAGCGCCGGGGGCGACCTTCAGGGCTACGAGGGCCGGATCCTCATCTGGACACCGGATGATCCCACACAGTACCTCCCTGCCGAATACACCCTCACCGTCATCCTCAACCTGACTGACCCGGCGGGTCATCCCATCCACGCCCCGCCCTCCGGTCTGAGCTACACCCATCAAGGCCAGAGCGACATCGTCTGGTCCAAGCCCAGTGAGACACCAATCCTCAGCGCTTCCACCACCGGCAACGATCGCTATCTCCACGGCAGACCGTACCTCCCCGAGCTTGCGCTGTACGATTACCGAGCCCGCTTCTACGAGCCGGCCACCTCCACCTTCCTCGAACCAGACCCCTTGGGACCCCTCGACAGCCCCAACCTCTACCAGGCCTTCGGGTTTGATGGGCTGAATGTCAGGGATCCGTTTGGGGAGTGCCTCGGCATCAACGACATGCCTTGCGAAGAAATGGCAGGGAAGATGATTGAGGCGCTGGACAAGCGCATCGCGCAGGAACCTGTACCGGAGGGCGTCAAGAAAATGGAGCGTTTGCTCGGGAGGATGGCGCTCACACCGGTCACGGGGCTCCTGTCCATTGGTGGGAGCGAAGGTAGGAACTTTGCCAGGGTCGAAGGTGTAATTCAGGGCCACCAGCCTAACATCCGTAATGAGGAAGAGTTAAAGCGAAGAATCGATCAGTTTGGATGGGATGCCTTGGGAACTGCGGGCGATGTAGCTGCAGTTTACGGTACAGGGCGCGCCTTAGTGGGAGGTAGTCGAACTCTGCTCGTTCAGCGAGATCCCAGCCCCCCGAGTTCGGAACCGACTGGAGTTGTCGCGGAGAATCACGTAGGGGGTTCATCAGGTACTCGGATTAGTGCCGAGACGCCTCTCTCGCTCCCAGCAGGGGAGAATCAACAACTCCTGGCGCTACCATCTGGGCGTACAAACCCATATACTCCCGAAGCTCCGATTCGGTCAATGCCAGCTCCGCGGGGTCTCGTGATTGAGATGGCTATGGCGCCGGGTCAAACGAGACCAGGTGGATTCGGCACCACGGACGTGATAGCCGATCTTGGCTATGTTCGCAACGAGCTTGGAGTAATCCCCCGGTTCAAACCAGAGATTGAAGGTGTGCAAAGGTGGGCGGTACCCGAAGGCCTCAGGATCCAGTGGGGGAGGGTTGCCCCGATAGAGGAGAATGGCGTTACATATTCCGGTGGTGGAAGCCAGATCGAAATACTCAATTTCGCCGACCGTTCTCGTCTGAAACCGGTGGGTCCCCGTATTGTATTTCCGAAAGCGCCAGGTGAATGATGCCTATCACGGATCTGCAATGGGAGCCAGACTCAAACAGGGTTACCTGGTTTTGTGACGGCGCCCCGGTCATATGGGCTCGGGAGAGTCCTTTGCGAAGTGTCTGCTTGCTTGATGATGGGAATGGCCTTGCCATCGCCGAATCGATTGAGGAGGCCGGGCCCAGGAATGCAGTAATTGTTAACTGCGATGGGTCTGAAAGGATTCGTCTGGGAGTTCCTTTCCCTGCCAATGAGATGTATGGTTATGACAGCATCTACTACGTCGGACAGGATCTCACAGGGATTGTTGTTACGACACTCGGGGAATGGGCTGTGGTTATAGATCCAAAAACAGGTCAGTTAAGCGGGCTAAGGGAATCCCGGTAAAGCGGTTGTCGCCCGCAAAACCTGTCCTGTCCCCTGTCCCCCGGAAAATTGAATCCGCAGGTCCGAGAGGGGAAAAATGAGTCGGGAGACGATGGATGACCACGGGACGAAGGCTGAATGATCGATCCGGTTGCGGCCAGGATGAGCGGAGCAGGAGCGGATTTCCCACGAGGAGCGCCGGCATCCGGTCTCCGGGTACAGCTCCCCTGTTCCCCGAAAAAATGAATCCGCGGGTTCCGGAGGGGTCGAATGGTGCTCGAGATGACGATTCGGCGGGTGGTGGGTGAGGGGTAACGGGCGGGAGGATGTG
>JAADFK010000074.1 GCA_013152925.1 Acidobacteriota bacterium
AGCAACCTGCCCGCCCCGGCGTCGAAGAGCGCGTAGGGGCAGGTGCTCGTCGCGTCCATCACGAGGGGAACGGTGCGCCACTGGTTCCTCGGGTCACCGCTGATCGTCGCCCGTACCGGCAACGGCGCCTGGTGGAGCACCTTGCCCCGCTCACCGACGATGGCGAGCACCAGCTCGTCCGTCAGAAACCGCACCGCCGCGGAACTGGCCGCGTCCGCTTCGCCACCCTGCCCAAGCTTTCGGGCGTCGAACCACCGGTCCCACCGGGCCGCCCGGTGCTCCAGCAGCACCAGGTACTGCCGGCGGCCGGCGCGCGCCACCCGCAGCACCTCCCACCCCTCGACCACGTCCGTGGGGTGGCTCGACCGCCGCAGCCGCGGCAGCACCAGCCCCTCCGGAACCAGCCGGGGCTCCTCCGCCCCGGTACTCCCCGCCCCGGCAAGGAAGAGAACGAACAGCGTCGCAACCAACCGCTTCATGCCGGCCTCCTAACGCTTCTGTGGGCGTCGTTTGTCTTACGGGCGAGGATCCACGAGTGTTCAGAGACGGTGCCGGGCCCCCGAGCCCGATCGCCCCGCGGCAACCCGCCTCACACGACCTTCCCCGCCGCCAGGAACCACAGCTCGGTGCGGGGGGGCTCGGAGAGGCCGAGGCCTTCCTGGATGGCGCGGGCGTAGGCGGCCAGCTGGCTGGCGTAGGCCTCGGCGCGTTCCTCGACGTGGGGGGGATCGTCGGTCTTGTGGTCGGCGACGACGAGGCGGCCGGTGTCGGGATCGCGGTAGAGGAGGTCGATGACGCCCCGGTAGGCGCCGACGGGGTCGTCCTCGTGCCGGGACTCGTCGGGGGGTGGCAGGAGGACGGGGAGCTCGCGGGCCAGGACGTGGCCGGCGAGGCCGAGCCAGCGGGCCCAGAGCGGTCCCGAGCGGAAGGCGCCGAGGAGCTCGTCCAGGTGGGCGCGGGCCACGGCCAGGCGGTCCGGGGCCACGGCGGTCTCGAGCCAGCGGGCGCCCTCCTGCCGGCACCGGTCGAGCTCGGCGTCGGGGTCGGCCGCGGCGAGGTCGAACCGTTCGAGCACGCGGTGGACCGCGGAACCGACGGCCGTGGCCACGTCCCGCGGGACGCCGGTATGCGTCAGGGCCCTCTCCTCCTCGGGCGTCTCGACGCCCTCGATCCCAGCGGCGACGGCCTCGGCCAGCTCCCGGTGCGCCTCGTGGGAGACGGCCTGGAGCCAAGGGCGCGCCTGGCGGGCGGCGGCCTCGGCGCGGAGGCCGGCCAGGGTCTCGCGGTCGGCGAGGAACGTGTCCACATGGGGAACGGCGATTGCTTCGGGCGGCGCGAGGGATGGCACGGGACCCGGAGCGGGAAGCCGCCAGAGCGCCCCTTCTTCGAGCAGGGTACCGTCGGGGTCCATCCTCTCGGCCAGCGCCTCGGGGTCCAGGTGCCAGCCGCCCATCCGGGCCGTCATCCTCGCGAGGAAGGTGCCCTCCGGCGCGACCCACGTGGAGTCCTTCTTCTTCTTCCGGTACCCCGGCGCGCCCACCGTGACGAGACGGTCCTTGGCCCGGGTCATGGCCACGTAGAGGAGCCGCAGCTCCTCGGCCTCGGCGACCTCGGCGTTGGCCTCCTCGGCGTCCGCCCAGCGGGGTGTTGGGATCCCGGCGAGACGGAGCTCCAGCGCGCCCGTCGCCGGATGCCGCTGCACCGCCGTCTCGTTGGCAGCGGCCGGCCGGCGGCGGCCACCGCCGGCGGTCTGCACGAGCCAGACGTGGGAAAACCCGAGTCCCTTGGCCCCGTGGACCGTCATCACCTGCACACCACCGGCGTCCTGCCTCGGGCGGGCGCTGGCCTCGTCGGGCCGTTCACGGCCCACGCGCCGCAGCCATGCCAGCACGGGCTCCGCTCCCGAAGCGCGGGCCAGCTCGGAGGCGAAGCCGTCGAGGAACCGTTCCACGTTGGCCAGCCGGTAGCGGCCCGGAAACCGTGCCGCCGCCAGGGCCTCGGCCAGGGTCAGCCCGCGGAGCGTCTCGACGAACCGGTCCGGCGGATCCTCGGCGAGGGATCGCCTGAGCCTCCCGAGATGCCCGAGGAATGCCACGAGGGCGCCGGGCCATCCGCCGAGCGGACCCACGGGTGAGTCGACGGGGTCGGCCGCCTTCTCGATGGCAGCCACCGTGTCCGGTGCGATCTCCGGCCCGTCCACGGCGGCGGCCAGCCGGGGCAGACCGGCGCGCCACAGGGGCCGCAGGGCGGCGTCGGGGACGCCGACGTACGGGCTCCGGAGGACCGATGTCAGGGCCAGCACGTCGTCCGGATCGAGGATCGTCCGGCACAGCGCCATGGCCTCGGCCACCTCCCGGGTGCGGTAGAAGCTCCGGTCCTTGCCCACCTCGTAGGGGACGCCGGCCTCCCGGAGCGCTTCGAGGAAGGGCTCCAGGTGGGTGGAGGCCCGCATCAGGATCGCCATGCCGCTGAAGGGCTGGCCGTGATCCCTGTGGAGCGCCACCATGTCCGAGACCACCGCCCTGGCCTCGAGCCGTGCCGTGTCGTCCACCTTGGCGTTGCGGGACGGATTGCCGCTTGCCTCGTCCACCTCCACGGCGAGCCAGTGCTCCACGGCATGCCGGCCGCCGTCTGTGAAGCCGGGATCCGCCGCGCGCTCCGGACAGGCGGACAGCGGCTCGAAGGGCGCCTGCACGCCGGGACGCTCCTTCATGGACGGAGCGACGATCCGTTCCACCTCCTCGAGGATGGCCGGAACCGAGCGGAAGTTGACCTCGAGCCGCCGCTGGACGCCGCCGGCCGAGCGGATGGCCTGCACGAGCCGCTCGTAGGCGGCGAAGTCCGCGCCCCGGAAGGCGTAGATGGACTGCTTGGGGTCGCCCACCAGGAAGAGGCTGGGGCCGGGTCCCGTATCGTCCCCGAGCGCCAGCAGGCGGACGATCTCGGCCTGCTCGGGATCGGTGTCCTGCATCTCGTCCACCAGGAGCTGCTTGATCTCCGACCGCAGCTGGCGGCGGACGCCCGCTTCCCTCTCGAGCACCGTGCGGGCGAGACGCAGCAGGTCGTTGAAGCCCAAGATGCCCCGGGCCCGCTGGATCTCCTCAACCCGGCGCAGCACCGGGGCAAGGAGCACCGCCACGTGCCGCCACGTCTCGGGATCGAAGCTCTGGAGCATGCGCAGGCGGGGAACGGCCCTGGCGAGGTTGGCGGTGAAGCCCTCCGGATCGAGGACCTCCGGCTTGGGCCTGTTGAGCGTGCCGTTCGCCCATTCCCCGAGCTTGTCCATGGCCTTGGCCTGGCCCGGATCGGCCGCGAGGTCAGCCACGGCGCGCAACCGCTCGAGCGCCGTGCCCCGGCCGTGCTCCAGCAGCTCGGCCAGTGCGACGAGCAGCCTGCCGCCCGCCTGAACGTTTTTCGACTTCTCCGCCGCGTACGCGGCCCCGTCCCGCCGGCAGGGCACGATCCACGAAGCCAGCCGCCCGAGAAGCTCCTCGAGCACCGGCTCGGCGAAGGGATCGTCCTCGAGCACCTGCGGCTCGACTCCGGCGGCCACGAGAGTGGCGGCGGCGTCGCCCAGCTCGGCGGGGCCGAGGCCCACCGCGGCCAGGGCCATGGCCCGGGCGTCGCCGTCGCGAAAGGCCGGCACCAGCATGGCCTGAACGGTCTCGTCCACGAGCTCGCGGACGGCCTCGCCGCTGGCGTCCACGTCGAAACCCGGCCGTACGCCGGCCTCCACGGGAAAGCGGGCCAGGATCGAGCGGGCGAAGGCGTGGATCGTTCCCACGTAAAGACGTTCGAGCTGGGTCAGCAACGCTCCGGCACGCTTCCGGACGACGGCCTCGTCCGGCGGCAGCGCCGCCCGGTAGAGCCCCGTCACCACCGTGCCGTGGGCGTCCGCCGGGAAGGGATCGGTCTCCCGCAGGGTCACCAGGGCCTCGGCGGTCCGGGACGCCATTTCGGCCGCCGCCGCCTCGCTGAAGGTGATGGCCACCACGCCCTCGAGCACCCGGGCGGCCACGGTCTCGTCGTCGTCCCCGTTCCGGGACGCCGCCTCCCACCCCGGTCCCACGCTCCACGCCACGATGCGGGCCACCAGGGCCGCGGTCTTGCCGGTCCCGGCCCCGGCCTGGAGCGCCACATGCCTCGTGAGCTCCGTCTGGGCCGCCAGACGGGCCTCGAGATCGGCGATCCGGCCGGCGTTCACGATCCCTCCCTGGGCATCGTGGCCCGCCGTTGCTCCCACAGCTGCCTGACGGGATCGTCCTCCTCCAGCACGGCCATGGCGTCCACGATGCGGCGCCGGTAGGACGAGTCGTCCCGGAGGCAGGCGAGCCGTACCGCGCAGTGGTCACAGGGAGACCCGGCTCCGTCGAGCCGCGGGAACATGGTTCCCGTGTCGAGGCACGCCAGGATCTCCCCGACGGCCAGGCCCACCGCCGTCGCAATCGCAGCGTGCTCGGCGGTTCCATCGAGCTCCACCGTGCGCTCCTCGGGCGCGACCCCCTCCTTGAGCGACAGGTAGCGGCCCACGGCGCCACCGGAGATCGCGAGGGCGTAGACACCACCCTGGAGGAGCTTGCCCTGCCGGGCGTACCGGATGCGGGTCGATGCATAGACGGCGTTGTCCACGGCACCCGTCTTGTAGTCCGTCAGCACCAGGGTGCCGTCCTCCTCCCGGTCCACCCGGTCGGCCCGGAAACGGACCATCGCCGTCTCCCGCCCGAGCGGGATCTCGGCGGCGCCCCGAAGCTCCGCGCCGAGGACACGGGGGCCGGACCCCTCCCAGTCGATCTCCCGCGCCCGTTCGAGGAACC
The DNA here is from genome assembly GCA_013152925.1 of Acidobacteriota bacterium. Lineage (GTDB taxonomy): Bacteria > Acidobacteriota > Thermoanaerobaculia > Thermoanaerobaculales > Sulfomarinibacteraceae > JAADFK01. The sequence continues at coordinate 4,815 of JAADFK010000074.1, forward strand.
CCAGGGCGCGCCGTGCCAGCGCCAGCGCCAGTGCCGGCCGGCCCTCCCGTGCGGCCACCCGCCGGGCTTCACGGATGGCAAGCTCTTCGAGCTTCGAAGACTCGGGCCACTTCACCCGCCGGGGATCGTGCCGGCGGGCCACGTCCAGCTCCACGTCGGAAGGCAGCCCGTGTTCCCGGACCAGCGCTTCGAGGATCGCGTGGACCACACTGCCGAGGAGGGCGCCACCGAGGCGGTCGAGACCGGCGCCGGCCTCGGGCGGAGGCTCGATGCCCAGATCGCGTTCGAGGAAGGCCTGGAAGGGGCAGCGGGATACGGCTTCGAGCCGTGTCACCCAGAGCTCCCCGGATGGCGCCCGCCCCACGGCGCCGTCGAACGGCCCGAGAACAGGCGCCGGCCGATCCGGCGGATCAAGCAGGTCCAGAACCCTCGCCGCGTGGCCGCCGGCCGGTCCCGCCACGGCCTCCAGCATGGAGGCCACCGTGCCACGAGCTCCCCGGAGCCCGGCCGCCACGAGGTGCTCGATTCCGGGCCGGACGGATCCACCGCGGTCGGGATCGAAGACGTCGGCCACCAGCGGGCAGTCCTCGCCGCGGAGCGCCGCATCCAGGCGCCCTTCGAGCGAGAGGCGTTCCAGGAAGGCCGAGGGGTTCGTGGCCCGTCCGTCGTGGTCCGTGGCCGCCCAGGAGAGCGTCACGGCCTTGGCCGAGCTCAACAGCTGGGCAAAGAGGTACCGCTCCTCCAGGGGTGAGCGGGCCGCCAGGGGGATCTCGGCCAGCACCACGCTCAGCTGCTGCCGTACGATCTCGGGCAGCAGCGGGTCCTCCGGCCGCCGGAAGGGGAAGACGCCGCGCTCGAGCCCGGCAAGGAAGAGGTGATCGAAGGTTCTTCCCCGGGCCTCGGTCACTCCCAGGAGCGCCACGCCGCCCCCCTGGCCACCGGCAGGAGCGGCGGCGAGCCGGGCGAGCCGGTCGGCCACGACGGGGGCCAGGGCCTCCCACCGGACTTCCCCGGAGGTCTCGAGCGCCGCCAGGATCTCGCGAACCGCATCCTCCGCATCGGTCACGGGCTCGCCGGCCAGCCCCAGCTGCCGAAACAGCCCGGCAAACCAGCCCGCGAAGGCAGCGGCATCCCCGCTCCCCGGACGGCGGTCAAGGAACCGCCGAAGCTCCTCTGCGGCCTCGACGATTGCGGCGACGGCAGGGCGGGCCATCGACCTTCTCCGCCGCCGCAACGCCCCTTGGTGCTCCTCGACGCGGTCCACCACCGGCAACGGCAGGAAACGGCCCCCGGCGCAGGCCGCCTCGACGTCCAGCGCCGCGGCGTCCCGGATCGTGGCCGCCCCGACGGTGCGCAGCACGAGCCCGGCGAGCCGTGGCCCTCCGGGGATCGTCTCGGGACCGGCAGACTCGATCCAGGCGGCAGCAGGAGCGTCCGCGCCCCGGAGGAGCAGCTCGGCCAGCGCTCTGG
>JAADFK010000075.1 GCA_013152925.1 Acidobacteriota bacterium
GGGCGTATTTCGTCACCATCGTCACGCAAGATCGCGCCTGCCTGTTCGGCGAGGTCGTGGATGGTGGCATGCGGTTGAACGATGCAGGACGGATGATCACATCGGTATGGGACACGATGCCGGCGTTCTACCCGGGTGTGGAAACCGACGAATTCGTGGTCATGCCGAACCACATTCACGGCGTCATCGTCCTCGTAGGGGCGATCCCCCGTGGTCGCCCTCCGTTGGTAATTGCACGACGTTCGGGGCAGGACAGAAACGGGGACGTGACCCCACCGTGGATGGTCGCATGAATGGGGGGCAGGCACGGGGGCCGTTGGGGCAGGCACGGGGGCCTGCCCCTACTTGACGTGGTCGGGGCGGGGTCGTATATTTGAGATGTACAGGAACTCTGTACAGGAGATTGGAGATCGAGATGCCCACTGTCATGACGTACACGTCGGCTCGAGCCCGGTTCGCGGCCCTTTGCGATCAGGTGGCGTCGAGCCGGGAGCCCGTGATCATTCGTCGTCGCAACGCCGAGGACGTCGCCCTGGTCTCCGCTGCCGAGCTCGAAAGTGTGATGGAGACCGCCCACCTGCTTCGCTCACCAAGGAACGCCGAACGGCTGTTCGCCGCCCTCGGTCGGGCACAGCGGTCGGAGCTCGAGGAATCGTCCGTGGCAGAGCTCAGAAAGCAGCTCGGTCTTGACGAAGCAACGCGGTAAGCGCCGGTCAAGGCCATCCGATCGGGAATGGCTGGCGGTGTTCCACCCGGAGTTCGTCGAGGACTTGCGATTCTGGGTTTCCACGAACCGGAAGGTTGCCTTGCGGGCCCTGGACCTCGTCGAGGCGATCCTCGCCGATCCCTTCGTTGGCATCGGCAAGCCGGAGCCGCTCAAGTTCCTCCTGGCCGGGACCTGGTCCCGACGGTTAACGGAAGAGCACAGGATCGTCTACCTCGTCGGGGACGGCAGAATCGACTTCCTTCAGGCCCGCTACCACTACTGACCCGAATGTTTAACCGGGAAAGGAGGTTGCCGAGCCACTGTTTGATCGGCCGGAGATTTCGGAAGCGAGGTCTCTTGATAGGAGGTGCCCATATTCTACAAGTCCCTTTATCTTGCTCCCCTCTGGGGCTGGGCCACCAAAAAGACATGGAATCTGGTGAGGAGAAGCTCGTCGTCGTCGAGCTTGCGGTAACCACAGGGACTTGGTGGTCGGGAATCGTGGGTTTGGAGGCCTTGGCAGCTTGGTCTCGTAGGGGAGCGAGACTGGTTTGTTGTGGGAAAGGGGAGCAGTGACCAGGGGAGCAGTGACCTACGATCCGGCGCGTCATCATCGTCGATCCGTCCGCCTGCGCGGGTACGACTACACGCAGGCGGGGGCGTATTTCGTCACCATCGTCACGCAAGATCGCGCCTGCCTGTTCGGCGAGGTCGTGGATGATGGTATGCGGTTGAACGATGCAGGGCGGATGATCGAATCGGTGTGGGACGGGATGCCGGCGTTCTACCCGTGTGTGAAAACCGACGAATTCGTGGTCATGCCGAACCACATTCACGGCATCATCGTCCTCGTAGGGGCGACCCCCCGTGGTCGCCCTCCGTTGGACCATGCACCACCACGGGGGCCATCAGGGCAGGCACGGGGGCCTGCCCCTACGGGGGGGATGTCGTTGTCGGATGTGGTGCACCGGTTCAAGACCCTGACCACGAGACGATATGCCGACGGGGTGAAACGGCGGGGCTGGCCGCCATTTCGCAGCAGGGTCTGGCAGCGCAGCTATTTCGAACACATCATCCGTGGCCAGGGTTCCCTTGAGCGCATTCGGCACCACATGCGCGACAATCCGGCTCGATGGGCCATGGACCGCGAGAACCCGCAGGCGGACATGCCCGAAACTGAGGATCCGTGGCACACCTGACCGAATCTCCCGTCAAAGACGGCGCGCTGGCCTGGCTCGAGGTCCCGGACCACGTTGGCGCGGACGCCGTCCGGCCCGCCACGAGCCTGGCGTTCGGCCAACGGCCCGGCGGCACGGGACATGTTGACACCCGCTCCTGCCGTTGTTACCATGCCCTTCCCCTCCGGATAGAGGGGTCGATCTTTGTCAGACAGGAACATGAAGGACGAGGGCGGGTCCACAAGAGCCCCCATGGGGTCACCCGTCGATAGCCTGTGCAGGCGCGTAGCTCAGCTGGTTAGAGTGCTACCTTGACACGGTAGAGGTCAGCGGTTCGAGTCCGCTCGCGCCTACCATTTGGGATTCTTGAGGCGCGTAGCTCAGTTGGTTAGAGCGCATCCCTCACACGGATGAGGTCCGCGGTTCGAGTCCGCGCGCGCCTACCACGTACTATCGAAACCCCCGGCCTTCGCGGCCGGGTTTTTGTTTGGGGAGTGAAGAGTGAGGGGTGAGGAGAGGTTGGAGGACGGAAGATAGAGGTTAGACGATAGACGTTAGAGGTCAGGGGTTGGAGAGGGAAGGGGGAGCACTGACGGTTGATCGTACCGTCGGCTCCTCACCCGATTTGGAAAAGAAACGAGGGTCTGAAATGTCACGGACGATCCACATCACGTTGCCGGACGGCTCCACGAAGGAGCTCGAGGCGGGGGTGACGGTCTTGCAGGTGGCGGAGTCCATCGGCAGGCGGCTGGCGAAGGAGACGGTGGCCGGGCTGGTCAACGGCCGCCTGGTGGACCTGCGCACGCCCATCGAGGAGGATGTGGAGCTGAGGATCGTCACCACCCGCGACCCCGAGGGCGGGGAGATCATCCGCCACTCGGCGGAGCACGTGATGGCGGACGCGGTCAAGCGGCTCTGGCCGGGTACGCCCATCGATGCGGGCCGCCAGGACCATTCGGAGAAGTTCCAGTACGACTTCCGTTTCCCCCGGCCCTTCAAGACGGAGGACTTCGAGAAGATCGAGGAGGAGATGCGCCGGATCATCAAGGAGGATCTCCCCTTCGAGCGGATCGAGGTCAGCCGGGAGGAGGCGCGGCGGATCTTCGAGGAGCGGGGCGAGGACATCAAGCTCGCCCGGCTCCAAGACATCCCCGAGGGCGAGACCATCAGCCTCTACCGCCACGGCGACTTCCTCGACCTGTGCCGCGGCCCCCACGTGCAGCGGACCTCACAGATCGGTGCGGTCAAGCTGCTCGAGGCCTCGGGCGCCTACTTCAAGGGCGACGAACGCAACGAGATGCTCCAGCGGATCTACGGGACGGCCTTCCCCAGCAAGAAGGAGCTGGACGCCTACTTCGCGCACCTGGAGGAGATCGCCAAGCGCGACCACCGCAAGCTGGGCCGGGAGCTGGACCTCTTCTCCTTCCACCCCGAGGCACCGGCCAGCCCCTTCTTCCACCCTCGCGGGGCCATCATTTACAACGCGCTGGTGGAGCTGATGCGGGAGAAGTACCGGCGATACGGCTACGAGGAGGTCATCACCCCGCAGATTTTCGACATCTCCCTGTGGAAGCGCTCGGGCCATTACGACAACTACCGCGAGAACATGTACTTCGCCGACTGCTGGGAGAACGTGGAGGACCGGAAGTACTCGGTCAAGCCCATGAACTGTCCCTCCCACTGCCTGATCTTCGGCACCCGGGCCCACTCCTACCGCGACCTGCCGCGGCGGATCGCAGATTTCGGGAGGCTCCATCGCTACGAGCGCTCCGGCGTGGTGACCGGGCTGACACGCGTCCGTTCCTTCGCCCAGGACGACGCCCACATCTTCTGCACGCCGGAGCAGATCGAGCCGGAGATCACGGCGCTCTTCGATCTGATCTTCGAGATCTTCGAGATATTCGGCTTCGAGGACATCGAGATCTTCCTCTCCACGCGGCCGGAGAAGGCCATGGGCGAGCGGGCCATCTGGGACCACGCGGAGACCGTGCTTGCCCGCTGTCTGGACGACCGTGACGTGGACTACACGGTCAACGCCGGGGACGGCGCCTTCTACGGGCCCAAGATCGACTTCGTGGTCCACGACGCCATCGGCCGGGAGTGGCAGCTGGCCACAATCCAGCTGGACTTCCTGCTCCCCGAACGCTTTGACCTGGCCTACGTGGACAGCGACGGGACCGAGAAGCGGCCGGTGATGATCCACCGGGCCATTCTGGGCTCCGTGGAACGCTTCTTCGGCGTCATGCTGGAGCACTTTGCCGGCGACCTGCCGCCATGGCTGGCGCCGGAGCAGGTCCGTGTGCTGCCCATCACCGACGCCGTCAACGACTACGCCGAATCGGTCGTGGCGAAGCTCCGTGAGGCCGGCATCCGGGCCAGCCTGGACCGGCGCTCGGAGAAGCTGGGCTTCAAAATCCGCGAGGGGGAGACCATGAAGGTCCCCTACCTGCTGGTGGTGGGCGGCCGCGAGGCCGAGCAGGGCACCGTGGCCCTCCGCCTCAGGCACCGGCGGGACGAGGGGGTCCAGCCGCTCGCCGCCGTTCGCGACCGTATCGTCAACGCCATCAACACCCGGTCCCGCGAGCTGTAGCGGGCCGGCAGAACAAGGAGGCATCATGCCAAAGCTCAAGACCCACCGGGGAGCGGCCAAACGCGTCAAGCGGACGGCCAGCGGGCGGTTCAAGCGCCACCACGCCTACCATTCCCACATCCTGTCCAAGAAGAGCCGGAAGCGCAAGCGCAAGCTTCGTTCCGCCACCATGGCCAGCGACCCCGACACCAAGGTTCTGAAGCGCATGCTCCCCTACGGCGCATAAGGAGAAGAAGCCATGAGAGTCAAACGTTCTACACACCGCAAGGACCGCCGGAAGAAGATCCTCAAGCTGGCCGAGGGGTACTGGGGGGGCAAGTCCCGCTTGCACCGCGTCGCCAAGCTCCAGGTTGAGAAGTCCCTGGTCTACGCCTACCGCGACCGCAAGCAAAGGAAGCGCCACTTCCGCTCCCTGTGGATCACGCGCATCAACGCCGCCGCCCGCGAGAACGGCATGAGCTACAACACCTTCATCGCCGGTCTCAAGGCCGCCGGGTGTGCGCTGGACCGCAAGGTGCTGGCCGACATGGCCGTTCGCGATCCCCGGGCCTTCACGCAGCTCGCCGAGCTGGCGAAGCAGTCCCTGGCGTGAGGCCGGCCGTGGGCCTCGAACGCCTGGAGGAGGTGCGCCGCGCCTTCCTGGCCGACCTGGAGGCGGCCGGGAGGGATCCCGAGGCCGTCGAGAAGCTGCGGATCCGCTACGCCGGGCGCAAGTCGGGGCTCCTCCTGGAGCTGACGGCGGCGCTGAAGACCCTGCCGCCGGAGGCGAAGCGCGATTACGGCCGGGCCTTGAACGAGCTCAAGAAGCTCGTGGAGGGCAAGCTCAAGGAAGCCGCGGCGGCGGCGAAGGCCGCGGGTGGTGGCGGGCGCGCGGCGGGCGAGATCGACATCACGCTGCCCGGCCGGCCGTTACCCCGTGGCGCCGAGCACCCGGTCCACCTGGTCCGGCGGCGCATCGAGTCCATCTTCCTCCGCATGGGCTACTCCGTGGAGGACGGCCCCGAGGTGGAGGACGACTGGCACAACTTCGAGGCCCTCAACATGCCGCCGGATCATCCGGCGCGTGACGACCAGGACACCTTCTACCTGGCCGGGGGCCGCCTGCTGCGCACCCACACCTCGCCGGTGCAGACCCGGGTCATGGAACGAAGCGAGCCGCCCATTCGGATCATCGTTCCCGGCCGCGTGTACCGGCGGGACTCGGACCTCCGCCACTCCCCCATGTTCCACCAGATCGAGGGCCTGGTCGTCGACGAGGGGATCACCTTCGGCAACCTCAAGGCCGCCCTGGAGACCTTTCTTCACGAGCTCTTCTCCGGCGTGGACGTCCGTTTCCGGCCCAGCTACTTCCCCTTCACCGAGCCCTCCGCCGAGGTGGACATCACCTGCATCTTCTGCGGCGGGACGGGCTGCGGCGTCTGCTCCCGCTCGGGCTGGATCGAGATCCTCGGCTCCGGGATGGTGGACCCGCGGGTCTTCGAGAAGGTGGGGATCGATCCCGAGCGCTACACCGGTTTCGCCTTCGGGCTTGGCCTGGACCGGGTGGCCATGCTCCTCTACGGTATCCCGGACCTGAGACTGCTCTTCTCCGGCGACCAGAGACTGACGAGGCAATTCGCATGAGGTTCGATCTCGAATGGTTGCGTGACGAGCTGGAAGGTGCGCCCCACGCCGATGACCTGGCGAAGTGCCTGACGGACTGCGGCTTCAACGTGGAGGTCCGCGAGCCGTTGGGAACCTCCGAGATCTGGGACGTGGACGTCACCACCAACCGCCCCGACGCCATGAGCCACCGCGGGCTCGCCCGCGAAGCGGCGGTGGCCACGGGCGCGCGGCTCAAGGAGCTGAAGATCCAGCTCGAAGAGTCCGTCGAGCCCGCCGCGGAGCTGGTCTCCGTGAAAATCGACGCGCCGGAGCTCTGCTCCCGCTACGTGGCCCGCGTCATCCGGGGTGTGAGGATCGCGCCGTCGCCGGCTTGGCTCCAGGAGGGCCTGGAGCGCTGCGGCGTCCGGCCCATCAACAACGTGGTGGACGCCACCAACTTCGTGCTGCTCCGCCTGGGCCAGCCGCTCCACGCCTTCGATCTCGAAAAGGTTCGCGGGCGGCGGATCGTCGTGCGCCGGGCGGCGGAGGGCGAGCTCCTGACCACTCTCGATGGCGTCGAGCGGACGCTCGACCCCGAGATCCTGGTCATCGCCGATGCCCAGGGGGCCTCGGCCTTGGCCGGCATCATGGGTGGCGCCGACAGCGAGATCGGCGAGGGCACGGGGGACGTGCTCCTGGAGAGCGCCTGGTTCGAGCCCATCCCCATCCGGCGGGCGGCCCGGCGGCTTGGCCTCCACACCGAGGCCTCCCACCGCTTCGAGCGGGGCGCTGATCCCGAGATGGCACCGGTGGCCGCCGACGTGGCCGCGGCGCTGATCGCCGGGTTGACGGGCGGCACCGTGTGCTCCGGCCATGTGGACGTCCATCCGCGGCCGTGGACCCCGGGTTCCCTGGAGCTTTCACTCGCGGCCCTTTCCCGCTTCGCGGGCCTCGAGATCGGGGCCGAGGAGGTCCTCAGGATTCTCGACGGCCTGGGCTTTCTGCCGAGATGGGACGGCGATACCGTTGCCGTCACCGTGCCCTCGTGGCGGGTGGACGTGCAACGGATCCCCGACCTCTACGAGGAGATCATCCGGCACGTGGGCTACGCCAAGGTCCCGGCCGCGCTGCCGACCCTGCCCACGACCCCCGGCGAGCGCCGCGGCGCCTGGCCGGTGATCGACCGGTCCCGCGACGCTGCCGTCGGTGCCGGGCTGGCCGAGGTCGTCACCTACGCATTCATCGATCCCGGCGAAGATGAGCGGACGGCCACGCTACCCTTCGACATGCCGCAGGGGCTGATTCTGGACAACCCCCTGGCCCGAACCCAGGCCACCATGCGGCGGAGCCTGCTGCCCGGCTTGCTCGGGGCGGCCCGGACCAACATCAACCAGGGTGAGAGCTCCCTGGCCCTCTTCGAGGAGGGCCGGGTCTTCGGCCTGGCCGACGGACAGCCCGTGGAGCGGGAGCACCTCGGGATCGTCCTGGCTGGCCGGACCGGCGGCTGGGACAACGGGGAGAAGGTCGGCTTCCTCCACCTCAAGGGGGTGGTCGACGAGATCGCGGACCGCACCGGCTTTTCCGGCCTGGAATGGCGGCGTGGCGGCGCTCCCTGGCTTGACGAGGCGCAGGGCGCCGTCCTGAGCGTCCCGGACGGTGCGATCGTCGGCCTGGCCGGCCTGCTCTCCGCCGAGATGGCCGGCGCCTGGGATCTCAAGCAGGCGCTCTACGTGGCCGAGCTCGATCTCGCCGCGGCGCCGGAGAAGCTCCCGTTGCCACGTTTCCAGGAGCTGCCGCGCTTCCCCGGCGTCACCGCGGACATGACCGTGGAGCACGACCGGAAGCTCTCCTACGCCGAGCTCGTCGGGGTGGTGCGGGAGCTGGCGGCGGAGACGGTCGGGAACATCGAGCTGGTGGCCCGTTTTTCCGGCAAGGGTCTGCCGGAGAACGCCGTCCGGACGACTCTGCGGCTCCTCTACCGTCACCCGGAGCGTTCACTGACCCAGGATGAGGTCAACACCGCCCAGGAGAATCTTCGCCGGGAGCTGGCCTCCCGCCTCGGCGTTGGCTTCGCCTGAGCGTTGCGACATGCAAGGAGGCACCATGGCCGTCAATTCCGTCCTCAAGCAGCTTGAAACGCGGCTCGACGAAATCATCGGCCGCTACCGCGAGACCAGGGAGAGGATCACCGAGCTGGAGGCCGAGCTGGAGAAGAGCCGGAAGGCGGCCGAGGAACGCGCGGCAGAGCTCAAGGCCGGGAAGGCGGAGCTCTCCGAGGCCAGGAAGGCCCTCAAGGCCTCCGAGGGACGTGCCGCAGCGCTCGAGAAGCAGCTGGCAGAGGCCCGGCGGGCCGCCGCCGAGCTCGAGGCCCGGGCGGGGAGCGGCGAGGAGGCCGCCGAGCGGATCGCCCGGCTGGAGGAGCAGCGCGAGGAGCTGTCGGAACGGCTCCGAAGCGTCCTCGAACGCATCGATTCGGCCCTGGAGTCCGCCGGGGACTGAGCCCCGGGGCGTTCAACCTTCGTTGCGACGCCTCTTGCCGAGCCAGACGTTGACCGGGTTGTTCCTGGGAAGGAAGGGGATGGCGGGCTTCTGGCGGCGGCCGATCTCGTCGAACATCCTGTTGATCCGCGGATGTTTCGGGTTGAGCCGAAGCCCCGAGCTCAGGGCCTCGACGGCCGCCTTGCGGTCGTCCCGCTCCAGGTAGACCATGGCGAGGTTGTACCGGTGATCGGGGTCGAAGATGTTGGCCTTGATGGACACGTTGCAGTACTGGACGGCCTCGGCGTACTTGTGGCGCAGCTTGGCCAGGCAGACACCGTAGTAGGAAACAGCCCCGGCGGCCACCCGCTTGTCCTTGATGTTACCGGACATGATGGCGGGAAGGTTATCCTCGAAGATGGCGATCGCGTCCTCGTACCGCTCATTTCGCGTCAGCTCGATGGCCTCGGCGATCTTCTGGTGTGCGGGATTGGTGGATGTGTCGTTCATCATGGCTTCATCCCGCAGTATACCCCAGACGTGTTGGGACGAAAACCGGCCGAAATCATGAGGAGCCGTGCCATGCCCTGCTGTGGGACGCCACGACGCCGAGGAGCTCACGGTGGACGCCCGGCGGGCCGCAGAGCACGTCACCGCTCTTCAGGAACTGCCCGCCGCCGTCCATGTCGGTGACGACGCCGCCGGCCTCGAGGACCATCAGGGCCCCGGCGGCGATGTCCCACGGCGAGAGCTGGAACTCGAAAAACCCGTCGAAGAGTCCCGCCGCCGTGTAGGCCAGATCCAGGGCGGCCGCCCCGGCCCTCCGGATGGCCTTGGAACGCAGGAAGACGTCGCGAAAGATGGCAAGGTAGGGATCGAGGAGACGGTGGGCCCGGAACGGGAAACCGGTGGCCAGGAAAGCTCCTTCAAGGGCCGGGCGGGAGCTGACCGAGCACGGCCGGCCGTTCCACGAGGCGCCGCCGCCGGCCACCGCCGTGAAGAGGTCCTCCTTGACGGGATCGTAGATCGCTCCGGCCAGAAGGGCGCCGCCCCGTGCCACGGCGACGGATACGGCGAAATGGGGGAAACCGTGGACGAAGTTGGTGGTACCGTCGAGCGGGTCGACGATCCAGAGATCGGTGTCCGCCTTCTCGATGCCGGTCAGCCCGCTCTCCTCGGCCAGGATGGAGCACCCGGGATCGGCCTCGGCGAGGAAGGAGAGGATGGCCCTCTCCGAGCCACGGTCCGCCTCGGTGACGAGGTCGTTCCGGGCCTTTTCCGTAACCTGGGACGCCTCCAGGTGGCGCCAATAACGGAGGACCTCCCGTGCGCCGCGGCGGGAAGCCTCCACGGCGATCGGCACCAGCGCCACGGCGTCCCCGGGAATGCGCCCACCCCGGCTCATTGTTGATACCCAAGGAGGGCAAGGTGATGCAGCAACCGGGACAGGGTGGCTTCGGCGATGGCTTCGACCGGAAGTGCCGGCTGATGGTGGAGTCCATCGTCGATATCATCCAGTCGGATGCCGAGCTCAGGCTCTGCGAGGGATTGCGGTTGCTCGAGGCGACGCGCTGCGCGCTGGCCCGAGTGGATGCCGCCTCCGCCGATCGTTTCGACCTTCAGGTTCTGCCCCATATCCGCCGCCACCTGCTGGAACGATTCGGTATCGATCCGCTGGCTGGGATGCCGGCGAGCTAACCCATTCGCGGGCCACACCGCGGATGGGAGGGTGTGCATCTCTCCACCGGGGAAGGAGTCGTTCTTCGGCAATCTGACGAGCCGCAAGGGAGCCTGCGAAGGCGTACGCGGCGGCGCCGTCCACGGGAGCCCGCACGCCGAGGCCAAGATTGCAGACAGCGGCCGTTTCCGGGCTGCAACTCCCTCGAACACCGGCGCGACCCCTACTTGGAGGCCGGGAAGAGGTCCCGGTATTCGGGCAGGGAGCGGAGCACATTGTCGGGGAGATTGGACTCGAGCTCCACGGTCACCTGGTCGTTCTCGTCCAGGGAGACGCCGGGGATCGTAGCGGCAGCCTGGATTCCGACGCCGGGCGTGGCGTTCCCGAGGTCGAGGGTCGTCCGTTTGGAGACCTTGAGCGTGCCGTCGGGGGTCCGGACCTGAACGAGCACGGTCAGGTGCTTGAGGGGGACCGTGCCCTTGTTGGTGACACGCAGGTCCACCACCAGCTTCGGGTTGCCCTGGGCATCGTGCACCGTGGTCGAACCGACAGGCACGATCTCGTGCGCCATGCGGACCTTGGCAAGTCGCTGCTCCGGCGTCTGCCGGGAGATGCAGGCGGTGCCGAAGAGCAGGACCACGGCGAGAAACGGAGCGAAACGGCGAAGCTTCATGACGAGCTGCCTCCCTGGTTTTCGAGTCTACCACCGCGGGCGCCTGTGGTTGCCGCCCGGTCCGGGCAGAGCTCCGCCAGGATGCGCCGGACGAACTGCCGGGTCTCGCGGTAGGGCGGAACCCCCCCGGCGCGTTCGACGGTGGCGGCGCCCGCGTTGTAGGCGGCCAGGGCCAGCATCAGGGAGTGAAAACGATCGAGGTACAGCCGGAGGTGCTCGGCGCCCCCCCGGAGGTTCTCCGCGGGATCCCAGACATTCCGAATCCCGTGGTCCAGGGCCGCCGCCGGCATCAGCTGAGTCAGTCCCTTCGCGCCGGCCCGGGACCTGGCGCGTGGGTCGAAGTTGGACTCGGCGTGGACCAGGGCGGCCAGCAGCCTCGGGTTGAGGCCGGTGGAGCGGGCGGCGGCGGTGATCTGCGCGCGGTACGGAACGGAAGGCGCCAGTCTCTGCCCCTGCCATCTCCAGTTGCAGCCGGTCCCTTCTGGGAGCGCCGGCGCGTTCTCCTCGGGCACCTCGTCCTCGATGACCCGGTCCACGCGGGTGGCGGGAACCGTCAGGCTGCCGCCGCCGGGGAGGGTCAGGACGATGTGGTCATCGTCCGCTCTGGCATCGACCACGTGGAGCACCCGGCCGTCCACGAAGACGGCCAGCTTGGCGCCGGCGGGAGCGGCGCAGAGCAAGAAGATCACCAGGAAGAACACCGGGGCGCGGAGAAGCGGAGATGTGGGGAGTGAGGAGAAAGAGGAGAGACGAGAGCCAAGAGAAGCCTTGGAAATGAGAGGAGAGCCGGGTGAGGAGTGAAGGGCGGGACGGGAGGGGATGGAGGTATGGCAGCGTGTGGGCCGGAGGGGGCCGGGAACGGCCGGCGATCCCGTTTCCGGAGCGATGCTGGGGTGGCCCGTGCCGCGTGCTGCCATGACGGCCTGGTCGAGCTTGAGCTGTCCCGGGGGCGGGAGGGCAGGGCAGGCGGGCGGAGGAAGCTCGGAACCGTCCTTCCCGGTTTTCTCTGCCGCATCTTGGCGCCGTGGCGCCGTGGCGTTGCTCACCGTCCCTGCGTTCCTCCCTCTGTCCCCGTCCGGCGGCCGCAGACGGGAAGAGGCCGGAACGCCCCGGCCGGGGCGTGACCGCTCAGGCCCTGGGGTGCTTTGCATCGTAAAGCCTCTGGAGACGTTCGCGTGCCACGTGGGTGTAGATCTCTGTGGTGGTCAGGGAGGCATGGCCCAGCATCATCTGGACGGCCCTGAGATCGGCCCCGTGGTCCAGCAGGTGGGTTGCGAAGGAGTGGCGGACCACGTGGGGGCTGAGCTGGGAGCGGATGCCGGCGGCCAGGCCGTGGGCGCGGAGGATCTTCCAGAACCCCTGGCGCGTCAGGCGGCCGCCGCGAAAGTTGAGGTAGAGCTCGGGACGGCCGCGGCGGTCGAGCCGGGGCCGCCCATCCTCCATGTACCGGCCGATCCACCGGATGGCCGACCGTCCAAGGGGGACCAGGCGTTCCTTGCGTCCCTTGCCGAGAACCCGGACGAAGCCGGGATCGAGGCGAACTTCCGCCAACTCGAGACCGACCAGCTCGGACACCCTGAGACCGGTGGCGTAGAGGGTCTCGAGCATGGCGCGGTCCCGGAGCCCCAGGGGCTTCGAGGTGTCCGGCGCGGCGAGCAGCCGCTCGACCTCGTCAGGGCTCAGCACGTGGGGGACCGTCTGCCAGAGGGAGGGTGAATGGAGGTCGGCCGTCGGATCTGCGGCGAGGATCCCTTCCCGGGCCAGGTACCGGAAGAAGCCGCGCAGGGAGGAGAGCAGGCGGGCGGCCGAGCGCGAGGAAAGCCCGCCGTCCCGGCGCTCCCCGAGGAAGCGCCGGACCGTGGAGCGCTCCACATCGTTCAGCCCAAGATCGTGCCCGTGCAGCCATGTGACGAAGCGGCCCAGGTCGCGGCCGTAGGCCTCCAGGGTGCGGCCGGAGAGGTTGCGCTCCACCGCCAGGTGGGCCAGGTACTCGGCCACCTGGTGACCCGCATCGTCGCGGTGTCTGCGATCCTCGCCACCCATGAAGCCATGCTACCGCGGATCGCAGAAAAACCGGCCCGGGCGTGAGCCCGGGCCGGTGGAGTTGGTGATTGGAGCTGGCCTAGTGCATGACGGCCTGGCTCTTGACGTTGGGATGGGCCATCGAAACCCGGCCGGCCGGGTGTCGCGGCGTCCGTGGAACGTCGATGCGGAGCGGCCGGAAGACCTTCTGCAGGGCGCCGAACGCCTCCGCCGTGAACGCTCGCCGGGCATCCTGGGCTGTAAGCCCTGGGGCCGGCTGGTCCTCGGCGCTGCCGGTCATGATGTCGTACATGTTGACCTGGGGGATGAGCTCCCCGCGCACCTTGAGGCCATAGGTCGTGTTGAGGAAGTCGATCAGCTCGGAAGCCACCATGCCGTAGCCGATCTTCTGCGGGTGAACGCCATCGTAGCCGAAGATGCCGCCCAGGAGGTAGTCGGTGTTGATCTCCAGGCCGCCGACGCCCCAGTGACCTTCGTTGGCGATGCGGTTGAAGATCGAGTTGATGTCGAAGACCTTGGCGCCGACCGCATCGGCCGTCGCCTGGATGATCTGGTTGAAGGCCGCCACACGGTCGTTGATGATGGAGACCTCCTCGGGACGCAGGACGACGCCGGGAACGGCATGACCTCCGACGATCTGCATGTCCTCGGGAAGGGGGATGCCGGTGCCGCCGATCTCGACCGGCACGCCGATCCCCTGGGCCAGCAGGCTGGAGGCGCCCAGCGTCACGTAGGCATTCTCGGGAAGGGGCCCCTTGCTGCCGATCAGGGGTACGTGGGTACCGTCGGGCAGGGTGATGTACGGCTTGATGGTGGTCACGAAGGGGATGGCCGTCACATCGGGGAGGTTGAAGACGACGATATCGGCGCTGGTGTACTGGGCCAGGGCGCCCAGGGCCTGCTGGTACATCTCCTGGAAGTTGGCCACCGGGGTCATGGTGACGCCCTCGATGGGGGTCGCGTAGACGGCGGCGCCGAGGATGTCGTTGTTGCCGATCCACAGGGTGACGAAGGTCGGATTGAGACCGATCGCCTGTTCCAGGGCGGTGTGCTCGCCGTCCCGGAGGATCAGGTCGTGCATGACGTTGTCGGTGTTGCCGGCCAGAAGGTTGTAGATATCACCCGTGGTGAAGAGGAGGTCGTAGAGGGAGGCGCCCGGCACGCCGAGGTTGTTGTAGGGCGCTGGGTAGGTGGCGTTGAGCGGCTGGCCCGGCGTGTCCGAGGAGGGCACGATCACCGGGGAGGGCAGGAGCTGCTGGAGCATGAGGATGGGCGGGATGCCCGGCTCGGAAACCAGGGGCTGCTCGAAGACCGTGGCACCGATCTGGTCGGCCAGGAGCTTGGGGTAGGAGTACTCCTGGTAGGTCTCGACGAGTCCCCCCTGGGAAAACCCGGCGGTCAGGCTGTCGCCCAGGGCGACGTAGGTCGTGAAGTCCACGGCCCCAGCCGGGACCGCGGCCAGGACAACCGCGGCGACTGCAATGGCGAGAATCTTTTTCATGGTTGTCCCTCCTTTCAGAACTGGTAGGTGAAGCTCATGGAGAACAGATCGGCAGACGTCTTGTAATTCACGTCGAAGCCGTCGACGGAGATCCCGTCCGTCCCGCGCTGGTCCATGAACAGGTGCATGTAGCTGAAGTCGAAACGCATCTGCTTGACGGTGACGCTGAAGCCGGCGGTCAGGCCCCGGCGGTCGGCATCGCCCAGGAGCGGTGACATGGAAAACTCCGGCTGGGGCGTGTCGTCGTAGAGCCCGCCGAACTGGACGGCGTACATCTCGTTGATCCGGTACTCCACGCCAAGGCGGTAGTTGGAGACGTTCTTGTACCCCTCCTCCACCGTCTGGTCGAGCTGCGGATAGTCCGGGAAGGTGATAGGCAAACTGTCGAAGGTCGCCCAACCCTGCCACATGTAGTTACCCGAAATGGTCCACTGCTCGTTGGACCAGGCCAGGCCGATGCTCATGACATCGGGATGCTTGATCTCGGTCTTGAGGGCAACTTTCTGTCCGAAGGGAATCTGGGATCCCAGGGCCGCGTCGAAGTCGGCGTAACCCGTGGGGTACTGGGTGAAGGAGCCGTAGCCGTCGTACTTGACGTCCAGTGTGCTCCGGTAGGTGACGCCGGCGGTGAAGCCGTAGCCCAGCTTGGCGAAGGCGCTTATGTTCCAGCCGAAGGCATCGCTGCCCATGCCGTCTGTGAACATGTGAACCTGGCCGACGTCGGCCAGCTGCTGGGTGTAGGGGTTGATGAAGCCGATCCCCGTGGTCAGGTCGATCTGGCCGACGGCGTAGTCGACGCCGGCGGACAGCCCCAGCCAGTCGTTTGCGCGCCAGGAGAGGTTGAAGGCCGTGTCAAAGGTCTTGAGGTCGACGCGCTTCGAGATGAAGCGGCCGGCGAAGTTCGGCTTCCACCACGTCCCCAGGCCGTAGGGTGTGAAGGCCCCGACGCCCACGGTCAGTGTGGAGCTGATGGGCATGATGAAGAAGAAGTGAGGCGGGTAAAAGACCTGGGACTCCTGGGAGGCCTTGTAGCCCGCTCCGGGGTAGGAGCCGAGGGGGCTGCCCGCGAGATCCTGGCTGGGGGAGATTAGGGTGGCGCCCACCATCAGCTGCATGCCCTTGTCCTGCTGGAAAGCAAGCCCAGCGGGGTTCCAGTACATGGCCGACGGATCGTCCGCGACGGCGGTGAATGCCCCGGCCATGCCCATGGACTTGGCGCCGTGCTCGAAGATGGCGAAACCCGCCCCCCAGCTCAGCGTTGGGACCAGGAGCAGCACCACCATCGCGGCAAGAAGCTGCTTTCTGTTAACGTTCAACACATCGAACCTCCTTCCCTCCGTGTACTCAGTGTCGTTCCACGCTTTCATGCTATAGGTACCCGGGACAATCGTCAATACGGGAAGATTAATTCAATTCCAAACCAACTGGCGGACGAATTGGAGTTGAGAACCGGGCGGCCAGCGGTGGGAGGTGCTGTAGACTTCCCGGGTGAAGCTGGAATTGGATCTTGCCCTGAGGCTGGTCCGGCGCCGCCGGGGGCTGCTGTTCCGGGGTACCGCGGCGGCAGCCTTCTCCGGGGTTGCACTGGCCACGGCGGCCCTGGTCATCGTCCTCGCCCTGATGACCGGGTACCGCCACGCCATCGCCACGGCCCTCCAGCAGGGCAACGCCCACGTGGTGGGCTTCGCGCTCAGCCCCATGACCATGGCGCGCGCCGAGGGCCTGGCGCGGGCCGCCCTAAGGCTCGGAGGCGTACGGGAGGCGCAGCCGGTCAGCTACCTGACGGGCCTGGCGGAAGACCCCGCGGCGCCGTCCAACCCGCTTCCCGTGGTCATCAAGGCGCCGCGGACGCCACCGCCGTACACCGGGCTGACAACGTGGCCAGGGCTTTCGGGCGGCGCGATCCCGGCGGTGCTGGGGTACCGGTTGGCCCGCCGGCTCGGCGTGGCGCCGGGCCAAATGCTCCACGTGATGCTGCCACCCAGCGGCGGCGGCTGGCTGCTGCCGGGCGTCACCTTCCGCATCGTCGGGACCTTCCATCTCGAGATGGCCGATTTCGACGAGAGCTGGCTTGTGGCGCCGCTGGATCGGCTGCTCCGCTCGGTCCCCGGGCTGGGCGTGGCCGGCGTCGAGCTCAAGCTTGACGATCCCATGGCGGTGCAACGGCTCCGCCCGGCCCTGGAAAAGGTGTGGCCCGGCCTGGTGATCAACGACTGGCTGGACATGAACCCGGCGCTGTTCGCCGCCCTGCGGTGGCAGACCCTGTCCCTCTTCCTCGTGCTTAGCCTGGTGGCGGCGGTGGCCTCCTTCCAGGTCAGCTCGGCCCTCGTGGTCGTGGCGGCCCAGAAGCGGCGGACCATGGGGATGCTCCACGCCATGGGGATGCCTCCCCGGGAGATCCGGAGGACCCTGCGCCTGGTCGGTCTCTTCCTGGGCGGCACGGGGGTGGCCGTGGGGCTGGGTCTGGGCGTCGCCGTCAGCGCTCTCATGACCTGGTTCCGGGTCATCAGGTTCCCGCCCGGGATGGCCCGCGTCTACATGGTGGAGCACATTCCCTTGCTGGTTCGTCCGGTGCACCTCGCGGCCATCGTGAGCGTCTGCGCCCTCGTGATCTGGATCGCCTCCGCCTGGCCGGCACGCCGCGCCGCCCGCATGGACCCGGTCACGGCGCTGCGTTCCGTGTGATGGTAGAGTGAGACACTGGGCGCCATGTACGAGGTGCAGTTCCATCCCGCTGATATCCGCAAACAGGTGCGGTATTTCTTCCTGTCGCGGCAGGTCGTTCGCCGGCTGACCGCTCTGGGAGTCCTCCTGGTCCTGCTGCTGATCGCCGGTCTGGCGCTGGCGCCCATGGGCCTCCACTCCCTGCTGTTGACCTCCCAGCTGCACGTGCTGCACCACCAGAACCGCCTGCTGCGCCAGGTGCTGGACGAGCGGCGCAGCGCCCTGCACCGGCTGCAGTCGGGCGTGACAGCGGCGCGGACCCGGGAGCGGCAGATGGGGTTGATCCTGGGGGCGCCCATGGACGATTCGGAGGACGCGAACGGTGCGGCGCTTGCCGGGACGACACGGGCAACACTGGTTCCGGAGGCCGCCGTGGCCGTCCGGCAGGCGGCCCGCCTGGACCGGGAGACGATGACACTTTTGGCCAGGACCGACGAGCTGGCCCGTTTCGTCCAGGAACACCAGGAGCTGACGAGGATGGTCCCGTCCATCTGCCCCCTGCCCATCGGGAGCTTCGTCCTGACCTCTCCCTTCGGCGAGCGGATCTCACCGTTTACCAACAGGCCCGATTTCCACTCTGGCATCGATCTCGCGGCCCGCGAGGGGACCAAGGTCATGGCGCCGGGAGGGGGGCGCGTGGTCTTCGCCGGCCGCTTCCCACTCCGCCGGAATGTCCGCTGGTGGCGGTACGGCAACGTCGTCGTGCTGGCCCACGGGGATCGGTACATCACCGTGTTCGCCCACCTCCAGGACATCCTCGTCCGCAGGGGCCGGCACGTGCAGCGCGGTGAAGTCATCGGCACCGTGGGCAACACCGGCTGGTCCACATCGCCGCACCTGCACTACGAGGTTCGCGTTCGGGAGCGTCCGGGGGGCGAGCCGAAACCGGTGGACCCGAGG
Organism: Acidobacteriota bacterium; assembly: GCA_013152925.1. Lineage (GTDB taxonomy): Bacteria > Acidobacteriota > Thermoanaerobaculia > Thermoanaerobaculales > Sulfomarinibacteraceae > JAADFK01. The sequence continues at coordinate 18,056 of JAADFK010000075.1, forward strand.
GTCTACATTCTCAACTATCAGTGGAAGGCGACGGAGAAGATACTGGCGGCCAGCCGGAGGGCGCCAGCTCCGGGTTTCGATCCCCTTCCTTCCATCGTACGATTGAGGTGAGCCATGAGCGAAGAGAAGAACTTTCCAACGATGATCATCCCGGCCGGCACGGAGATCGGCGTCAACGATCAGGGACAGCTGTCCATCCGGACGCCGGGAAACCTTGTCATCCAGAACTCGGGGAGCTACTCGCTGATCGAGTCCAGCCAGGGCTCCGTGCGCATCGACCCCGGTGTCAAGGTGGAGGCCGTCTCGGTGATGGCGGCCGATTCCTGTTTCATCGGCGGCGAGCTGACGGCGTGGAAGGTCAAGGCCGAAAAGATCACACTGGAGAAGGGCGCCCAGGCCTACATCATGCTGCAGCAGTCCCAGCAGCTGGAGCTCGACCGCAGCGCCCGGCTGGTGGGGAACTTCGCCTCGGACAAGGAGCTGTACCTCCTCCTGGGCCGCTTCAGCCGCCAGCTGCGGCAACTCCCCCAGGGGTTGGCCCCGGGCCGGGGCGCCGATGAGGAGGGCTTCCTGCCGGGTATGGAGCGGGAGGAAGAGCCCTTCGTGGCGCCGGACGGTGAGGGAGAGCCCTCGCCGGAAGACCGGCAGAATCGTGAGGAGACGTTCTCGCTTGTGCGCGTGATCTTCGAGCGGGAGCTGGGCCGGGCCGAGCTGATGGACCCCGGGCGTTCGGCGCTGGAGTCGCTGCTGGAGATGGTCCGGGGCGAGCAGCTTGAAGAGCTGGAGAAGAGCTACAGCTACCTGATAGCCCAGGTGCCGGGGCCTTCCGCCGAGCTGGCACAGGCCAGGGAGATGCTGGGCCGTCTCTTCGGGGCGTGAGGTGGAGGGTGGTGCGCCGTTTGTCCGCCGCTCCGGTACGGTGGAATCCGGGTGCTTCACGAAAGTCCTCATCCCGAAAACGCCGATCCAATGGCCGGTCACCCGGAGCGCAGACCTCAGTCCGCAGCTCGGAAGGTACTGACGGGTTGTGGTCTGCACCGATGCGCACTGAGGTCCGCGCTCCGAAAAGCCCTGGCGGGACAGGGGCACAGCGCAACACCCTCAGGCGGCACGATACTGGCCGCGAAGCTCTGGTGATGATAGGCTTCGCCGTGGGGTGGGAGGTTTGAGCCATGAGCGATTCGCAACCGTTGAAACGTACACCTCTCTTCGACGAGCACGTGGCGGCGGGCGGCAAGATCGTACCCTTCGCCGGTTTCGAAATGCCCGTTCAGTACACGGGGATCCGCGAGGAGCACACCGCCGTTCGCACGCGGGCCGGCCTCTTCGACGTCTCGCACATGGGCGAGATCTTCATCCGGGGCCCCCGCGCGCTGGAGTTTGTCCAGAGGGTGTCCTGCAACGATCACGGCAAGATGGCCGTGGGGAGGGCGCAGTACACCGGCCTGATGTACCCGGAGGGTACCTTCGTCGATGACATGCTGGTCCACAAGATGGCCGACGACGAGTACCTCCTGGTGGTCAACGCGGCCAACACGGACAAGGATTTCGCGTACCTGGCCGGGGTGGCTGCCGGGCAGGAGGGCGTGGAGGTGGTCAACGAATCGGACCGGTGGGCCCAGCTGGCCCTCCAGGGCCCGGTGGCCCTGGACGTCTTGCAGCAGCTGGCCTCCACTGATCTGTCCGAGATCCGCTACTACCGCTTCACCTGGGGCGAGGTGCTCGGCCGCCGGGCGCTGATCGCCCGCACCGGCTACACCGGCGAGGACGGTTTCGAGGTCTACGTGGCGCCGGAGGATGCCCCGCCCATCTGGCGCGCAATGCTCGAGGAAGGTGCGTCCAGGGGCGTCATGCCCGCTGGCCTCGGGGCCCGGGACACCCTTCGTCTGGAAGCCGGCATGGCCCTCTACGGCAACGACATCGACGAGACCACGACGCCGCTGGAGGCGGGCCTCGACTGGATCGTCAAGCTGAGCAAGGGCGACTTCATCGGGAGAGACGTCATCGAGCTCCAGGCCGAGCAGGGCGTCGAGCGCAAGCTGGTGGGCTTCGAGATGGTGGACCGGGGGATCGCACGGCACGGCTACCCTGTGCTCCTCGACGCCGGTGACGCGGAGCCCTCGGGAACGGTGACGTCGGGGACGCTGTCACCGACGCTGGACAAGGCCATCGGCATGGCCTACGTGCCGGCCCCCGCCGCGGGGATCGGGAACGAGATCATCATCGACATCAGGGGCAAGATGCGTCGCGCGCGGATCGTACAGCTGCCCTTCTACTCGAGGAAAAAGAAGAAGACGACCGTATAGGAATCACCGTCGCGGGCCCCGCACCGCGGCGGCGTGCAACGACAAGGAGGCAGGCATGGCGGTACCGGAAGGTCTCTCCTACACCAGGTCCCACGAGTGGATGCGCCGTGAGGGCGACACGGCGGTTGTGGGCATCACGCAGTACGCGCAGGATCAGTTGGGCGAGGTGGTCTACGTGGAGCTCCCCGAGATCGGGGATGCCGTGGAGCAGGGCACCGAGATGGGCACCCTCGAGTCGGTCAAGGCCGTCTCCGAGTTCTACTCCCCGGCCTCCGGCGAGGTCCTTGCGGTCAACGAACGCCTGGCCGACGAGCCCAACCTGGTCAACGATGATCCCTACGGCGAGGGGTGGCTGGTCAAGCTGAAGATCAGCGCCGTGGACGAGACGAAGCTGTTGGATGCCGCCGCGTACGACGAGATCGTGGCGGCGGAGAGCCACTGATGCACCCGTGGATCGGTGCGGGCCCGGAGGACCGGGAGCGCATTCTTGCCGAGCTGGGGCTCGATTCCATCGACGGTCTCTTCTCGACCATTCCGTCCGGCGTCGCCCTCGATCGCCTCGATCTGCCGAAGGCTCTGGACGAGGAGTCGCTGCTTCACCATCTGGGAGAGCTGGCCGCAGCCAACACGACGGCTGACGACCGCCCCTGCTTCCTCGGAGCGGGGGTTTACCGGCACGTGGTGCCGTCCGTGGTGGGCGCCGTGCTCGAGCGGGCGGAGTTCTTCACGTCCTACACGCCGTACCAGCCCGAGATTTCCCAGGGGACGCTCCAGGCGATCTTCGAGTTCCAGACGATCATCTGCCAGATGACCGGCCTCGAGGTGGCCAACGCCTCCCTCTACGACGGCGCAACCGCGGTCGTCGAAGCGGCGCTGATGGCCCATCGCCTGCTCCGCGGAAGACGAAACCGGGTGGTCATCTCCGAGACCGTTCACCCACTCTACCGGCGGGTGCTCCAGACCTACACCGGGGCTCTCGGCATCGAGGTGGTCGAGGTGGCTCCGGGGGAGGGCGGAACGACCGCGGCCGCGGCGCTGGCCGAGGCCGCCGGTGACCGGGCGTGCTGCATCATCGTCCAGTCCCCGAGCTTCACGGGTGTCGTCGAGGATCTGCCGGCGGTCGCTGAGGCGGCGCACGGCTCCGGGGCGCTGGCCGTCCAGGCGGTGGCCGAGGCCGTCAGCCTCGGGCTGCTGGCCGGCGGCGGCGCCCATGGCTTCGACATCGTCTGCGGCGAGGCGCAGTCCTTCGGCATGGCCACGTCCTTCGGCGGGCCCCACCTGGGGTTCTTCGCGTGCCGGCAGCAGCACATGCGGCAGATGCCGGGCCGGCTGGTGGGACAGACGGTGGATAGCGACGGGCGGCGTGCCTTCTGCCTGACCCTCTCGACCCGAGAGCAGCACATCCGGCGCGCCAAGGCCACCTCCAACATATGCAGCAACCATGGCCTGATGGCCCTGGCAGCCACGGTCTGGCTCGAGCTTTTGGGAGGGGATGGTCTCCAGCGGGTGGCGGCCGCCTCCCTCTCGGCGGCCGAGGCCTTCAAGGCGCGGCTGGCGGGCCTGCCGGGCTGGGGCCTGGCCTATCCTCAGGCACCGTCCTTCAACGAGCTGCTGGTCACGGGACCGGGCACCGGGGAGGAGCTGGCGCGTGCCCTGCGGCAACGGGGCGTCCTGGGCGGCGTGCCGTCCCGCGTCTTTGGAGGCCCGTGGCCCGACGGCCTGCTGATGGCCTTCACCGAGAGGACCTCGGCGGCGGACCTGGACGCCCTGGTCGCAGCCATGGGGGAGGTGTCATGAAACGGCGTGCGCTCCGAGACGAGCCGCTGATCTTCGAGCGCAACCCCGGGCGCGGCCGGCGTGGCGGCTACCTGTTGCCCGAAACCGGGATTCCGCCGGTGGATCCCGGGACGGTGCTTCCCGCGGTCCAGCTGCGGCCGGCGCTGGACGGGCTTCCCGCCCTGGGCGAGCTCGAGGTGGTCCAGCATTTTCACCGGCTGAGCCAGCTGAACTTCGCCGTGGACGAGGGACTGTACCCCCTGGGTTCCTGCACCATGAAGTACAACCCGCGCGTCTGCGAGGCCGCGGCCCGGCTCACGGGTTTCACCGAGGTCCACCCCTTGCAGCCCGACGATCAGGTCCAGGGCGCCCTGCGTCTCCTGTGGGAGCTGGAGGAGGCCCTCAAGACCATCACCGGTCTGGCCGGCGTCACCCTGCAGCCCGCGGCGGGCGCCCACGGTGAGCTGACGGGCATGCTGATGATCCGGGCGGCCCTCCAGGCTCGCGGCGAGGACCGGCAGGAGGTCCTGGTGCCAGATTCGGCCCACGGCACCAACCCGGCCTCGGCCACCTTCGCGGGCTACCGGGCGGTGGAGATCGCGTCGGGGTCCGACGGGACGGTGGACCTGGCGGAGCTCGACCGGATGATGACGGACCGTGTGGCTGCCATCATGCTGACCGTGCCCAACACCCTCGGCGTCTTCGAGCACAGGATTGTCGAGATCGCCGAGCTGGTCCACTCCCGGGGCGGCTACATCTACATGGACGGAGCCAACCTCAACGCCTTCGTGGGCAGGGCGCTGCCCTCGGCCATGGGCGCCGACGCGCTGCACATCAACCTGCACAAGACCTTCTCGACGCCACACGGCGGCGGTGGCCCCGGTGCGGGTCCCGTGGCCGTTTCCCCGGATCTCGTCCCCTTCCTTCCTGTGCCACGGGTGGTCCGGGACGGCAACCAGACCTTCCATATTGTCTGGGATGACGAGCGCTCCATCGGTCCCATGCGGGGTTTCTTCGGCAACTTCCTGATCCTCGTCCGGGCCATGGCCTTCATCCTGGGCATGGGGGGCGAGGGGCTTCGCGAGATGTCGGAGACCGCGGTGCTCCTGGCCAACCTGATCCGCCATCGCCTCCAGGGCGCCTACCACCTCGAGTATACGGCGCCGTCGTTGCACGAGGTTGTCCTTGATGACAGCCTCCAGCAGGAGCACGGCGTCAGCAACGTGGACATCGCCAAACGGCTTCTCGATCTCGGCTTCCACCCGCCCACCATGTCCTTCCCGCTGATCGTCCACGGCGCCCTGATGATCGAGCCCACCGAGAGCGCAGCGCCCGAGGAGGTGGAGGCCTTCTGTGACGCCATGCTCCAGATCGCGCGCGAGGCCGAGGAGAGCCCCGACATCCTCCACGAGGCGCCCGTTCATACACCGGTCCGCCGCGTGGACGAGGTCCAGGCGGCCCGTCACCCCGTGCTCCGCTGGACGCCCGAGCCGTAGGGGTGGCCCTCGCGGCCGCCCCCTCCCGGGCGCTGCGGGGCCGCGCGGTTTTCCCGCTGTGTCATGGCGGCCGGGCGGGCCGATCGTGATGTTCCTCGAACATGGCCACGTGCGGCGGACCGGGTCAATTGTCATCCAAACGTAAAACTTCCTCCTCGATCCTTGACAAGTGGAGCGCTGACATTTTAGCGTCCCTTCAAATATTCTCTGACCGGAAGAGAAAATCTATCTTCTGGCCATACGACGGCGTGGAACACGCCGGAAAAGGAGGAGGGCATGGTTCGACGGCTTTTCGTGGTGATCGGCCTTGTGATGGCAATGGCGGCTCCTGGGTGGGCGGCGCGTCCCGGTGAAGGTCGGGGTCCCGTTCGTGGAGTTCAGGTTCCGGCGGACCTTGGGGTATTCCCCGCGGTCAGTGCCGTCTCGCTGGAGAGAGTGACGGGCTTCCCGGGTTTCGTTCGTGGTGACCTGGGCAGGTTGCCCCGGGGAGACGCAGGCACGGCGGCAGCGGTCTTCATGAGGAGCGTTGCACCGGCCTTCGGGCTGGGCTCCGCCGATGAGCTCCGGCCAACCCGTAGCTTCACGGGTCCGCTTGGAATGACGCACGTTCGTCTCCAGCAGTACCACCAGGGTCTCCCGGTGGACGGCGGGGACGTGGCGGTCCACGCCACGCCGGACGGCTTCGTGACGGTCATCAACGGCCATCTGGCCGGCGGCATCGATCAGCTTCCCGTGCCGGGACTCCGGCCCGTCGAGGCCTTGCAGGCGTTCCGGCAACGGATGGAGCCGAAGACCATGAAGGTCCTGGCCCGCCCCGTGCTCGTCTATTACACGAGGGCCGAGATGCCCGCCTTCCTGGCTTGGAAAACGGAGATCGAGTGGTCCGATGGCAACGGGCTCTACCAGGAGCGTGTGTACGTCGACGCCGACGATGGCAGCATCCTCGATCGCCAGAGCCTGATCTGGTCGGCGAGGTACCGCAAGATCTACACCGCCAACAACGGGACCTCGCTGCCGGGATCGCTCCTCTTCACCGAGGGTGGCTCGTCGTCGGATTCCGTCGCCATGGCGGCGTACAACAACTTCGGGTACACCTACGACTTCTACAGCAGCGTGTTCGGCCGCGACAGCTACGACAACGCCGGCGCGACCCTGATCGGCACCGTCCACTACTCATCCAACTACAACAACGCGTACTGGAACGGCAGCCAGATGGTCTTCGGCGACGGGGACGGCACGACCTTCTCACCCCTGTCCCAGGCCCTGGACGTGGTGGCCCACGAGTTGACCCACGCGGTCACGGAGAACACCGCCAACCTCACCTACTCCAACGAGTCCGGTGCCCTCAACGAGGCCTCTTCGGACATCATGGGCGCATCCTGCGAGGAGTGGGTCGACGGCTCGGTCAACGCGAACACCTGGAAGATCGGCGAGGACATCTACACGCCCGGCACGGCGGGCGACGCGCTTCGCTACATGAACGACCCGGCCGCCGACGGGCAGTCGTACGACTACTACCCGACGCGGTACACGGGCACCTCGGACAACGGTGGCGTGCACCTCAACTCCGGCATCGCCAACCTGGCCTACTACCTGATGAGCCAGGGTGGAACCCACCCCCGCAACAAGACCTCGGTGGTCGTGCCGGCCCTCGGCATCACCGAAGCGCGGGCCATCTGGTACCGGGCGCTGACCGTCTACATGACGTCGTCCACCAACTTCGAGGGCGCCCGGAACGCCACGGCCCAGGCGGCTCAGGATCTCTACGGGGCCACGGCCTCCAGTGACGTCCACAAGGCCTGGGATGCCGTGGGCGTCCCGGGAACTCCCGTGACCGTCACGGCGCTGAGCAACGGCCAGACCCTCAGCAACCTCTCCGGGGCTTCCGGAAGCTGGGCCTACTACAAGATCTCGGTTCCTGCGGGCCAGACGAGCCTGGAGATCAAGATCTGGGGCGGTTCGGGTGACTGCGACCTCTACGTCAAGCGTGGCGCCAAGCCCACCAGCAGCTCCTACGACTACCGGCCCTACTTGAACGGCAACAACGAGACGGTCACCGTCTCCAACCCGGCTTCGGGCGACTGGTATATCGGACTCAACGGCTATGCCGCGTACTCGGGGATGAGCCTCCAGGCCACCTACACCGGCGGCGGCGGCGGTGGCGGCGGTGGCGTCACGGTCCTGCAGAACGGGGTCGCCGTGACATCGCTTTCCGGGGCCCAGGGCGCCGACGACTTCTACAAGATCTCGGTTCCCTCCGGGCAGAGCAGCCTGGAGATCAAGATCTACGGTGGCTCGGGCGACTGCGACCTTTACGTCAAGTACGGCGCCCAGCCGACGACGACCTCCTACGACTACCGTCCCTATCTCACCGGGAACGATGAGACGGTGACGGTCTCGAACCCGGCTTCGGGCGACTGGTACATCATGCTTCACGGGTACGCCGCCTACTCCGGCATGAGCCTCAAGGCGACCTACACCGCCGGCGGTGGTGGAACCATGACAGAGGTCGAATCCAATGACACCATGTCGTACGCTGACATCATCTCGGGAACGCCCATGACCATCACGGCCTACATGGGCTCGAGCTCCGACATCGACTACTTCCGGCTGACCCTGCCCGCGGGCAAGACGGTCACCGTGGACATGGCGGTCCCCTCATGGGCTGACTATGACATCAAGCTCTACAACAGCTCGGGTACAACCCTGGCCTCCAGCTACAACGGCACCGGCCAGTCCGAGCACATGACCTACACCAACACTGGGTCCTCGGCCATGTACGTCTACATCAAGGTCTACTCCTACAGTGGTTACTCCTCGACGACCCCCTACACAGTGGACGTCAGCTGGTAGAACAGCAACTTCGTTCCCCTTTCCGCACCGCCGCCCTCCGGGGCGGCGGGCTTTTCTTGTTTGGAACGCGGTGTACGATCCTGCGAAGACGGCAGGGAACACGTACCGGCGGTACCGGATGGCGATTGGGGGCGGCCACGGTGAGCCGCCCCTACCGGGTTGCTACACATGTCAAGGAGGCCATTGTATTGGCCCGGTCGCAGGCTTCAGGTGGGGGCGGCGGAGTTGGTTCCTTCACCCTGGAAGCTCTGGAACCCCTGACCGGTGCCGTCGGTCTTCTCCCCGGCGTGACGGTTGCGCTGCTCGTCTCCGGTGACTTTCCTCACCGCATGGCGGCGCCGGTGCTCCTCCAGGTCATCGTCCGGATGGTGCTCGCGACGGAGCAACAACCGGTCGAGCTCGAGGCGCCGTCCGGTGGGGAGGAATCCCTGGAGGAGCTGGTCTTCCCGCGGGGGTACGTTCCGGGGCGTTCCTCCGCCATGCAGAATGTTTATCGTCAGCTCCGCCAGCTCCTGGACGGGGACATCCCCGTGTTGATCACCGGCGAGACCGGGGTCGGCAAGGAGCTCGCCGCGAAGATCCTGCACAACTCGTCCCAACGGAGAGACGGCCCCTTCATGGCGGTCAACTGCGCCGCGATTCCCTCCGAGCTCCTGGAAGCCGAGCTCTTCGGCATCGAGATGGGCGTCGCCACTGGGGTCGGGCCACGGGAGGGGAAGTTCCAGCTTGCCCACGGCGGAGCGATCTTCCTCGACGGAATTGCGGACATGCCGGCCGAGCTCCAGGCGAAGCTGCTCAGGACCCTCCAGGAGATGGAGGTCCACCCCCTCGGTGCCCGGGCTCCCGTCCCGGTGGACGTTCGCGTCGTCAGCGCCACCAACACCGACTTGCAACTGCGGATCCTCGAAGGCCGTTTCCGCCGCGACCTCTACTTTTGGATCGCCGGATTCACCCTTCACGTCCCAGCATTGCGGCAGCGGCGCGAGGACATCCCTCTCCTCATGGAGCATTTCCTGCACCGTTACGCCTCCGAGGTCGGCAAGCCGGTCCGCGGGATGACCGTCAAGACGCTGCGGCTGATGATGGAGGCTGCCTGGCCCGGTAACGTTCGGGAGCTGGAACACGAGGCTCGCCGTCTCGTCTACCTCTGCGCACCGAACCAGGCCATCGATTCCGGCATGCTGTCGGACAGTGTCCTCTCACCGACCGCGGTGCTCGATGCCACTGGCCTCGGCGAGACCTCCGACCTCAGCATCGAATGCCACGTTGCCGAGGTCGAACGCCAGCTCATCAATCTGGCCCTGACCGGCACCCGGGGCAACATCAGCCGCGCTGCCAGGTTGCTGGGCAGCTCCCGCAACGGTCTCAAGAACAGGATGGCCCGCCACGGCATCGAATGACTCAGGTGCTACGGAGCACGTTGGAACAAGAATACCCCTGAAGCCCTCCACTTCCTCTGCGTCTCCGCGTTTCACTTCTCTTCGACGAGACCGACGGAAGAAGGAAGATAGA
>JAADFK010000076.1 GCA_013152925.1 Acidobacteriota bacterium
TGATGGCAGACGAATGCTCCGGCCGTCCTTCCCGTGGAGTGCCACTCACGCACTTCTCTGCTTGGCGTTCAGCTCAACCTGCATGTTATCGAGAGAAGTACGTGGGTGGCACGTCCCGTCCAGCCGCCCCTTCGCCCGGGGAGATGGCTCCCCAGTGTCACCGGAGCAGGGCGCGATGGGCGGCACGTGCCAGTCTTCGCGTTTCCCACCCCATCGACAAGCTTCACCCACCGGGGGAAATGCGAAGGCTGGCAATGCGCGGGAACACCGGCGGTAGAAGGTGCTGGCCATCGAGTGAGGCGTCCTGCACCGGACTCCGGCGGGCGCCGTCGACACCTCGGCGCTCCGACAACGCCGCGCCCGCCGGAGGAGGACGGCGTTTGCTTGCGGACTCTTCCGGTCCGCAAGCAAACGGACGCCGGGGTTGAGCGAAGAGGAACCCCGTCCCGCCGGGGTTGAGCGAAGGGGGAGCCCCGTCCGCCCATCACCACCTTCTCCCGGGGATCACCGGGTCGCTTGACAGATGAGCTTGCGTGTGCATAATCATGCAGTATGCGATTTTGTTGCTGCATGAAACGGAGGTTCGGGTGAAGGTCGTACTGGCGTTTTCGGGCGGACTGGACACGTCGTTCTGCGTTCCCTACCTCAAGGAGGAGCCGGGCGCCGAGCTCATCACGGTGACGGTCAACACGGGGGGCGCCTCGAGGGAGGAGATGGAGGTCATCGCCGCCCAGTCGGCGGCGGTGGGGGCCGACGGCCACGTGGAGGTGGACGCGCGGGAGGCGGTCTACGAGGGGTTCGTCGCCACCCTGATCCGGGGCAACGTGCTGCGTGGCGGTGTCTACCCGCTCTCAGTGGCGGCGGAGAGGACCCAGCAGGCCATGGAGGTGGCCCGGATGGCCCGGGAGCTCGGCGCGGACGCCGTGGCCCACGGCTCCACCGGCGCGGGTAACGACCAGGTGCGCTTCGACGTGGTCTTCCGCGTGCTCCTCGATCTGCCCATCCTGACCCCCGTTCGCGATCTGGGCTTCTCGCGGGAGCAATCCATCGCCTACCTCGAAGAACGGGGCCTGCCCGTGCCGGGAGGGGCCGAACGCTACTCGATCAACCGGGGCCTCTGGGGGACGACGCTGGGCGGCGGCTGGACCCACGACCCCTGGACTGCGCCGCCGGAGGACGCCTGGGGCGGGGACGGAGCCCCGCCGGAGGCCGGGAGCAGGGAGGTGGTGATCTCCTGGGAGCGCGGCCTTCCCACGGCCCTGGACGGCGAGCCCCTGGCGGGACCGGCGCTGGTGGAGCGGCTGGGCGGCCTGCTGGAGACCTACGGCATCGGACGCGGCATCCACCTGGGGGAGACGGTGCTCGGCATCAAGGGCCGCATCGGCTTCGTCGCCGGCGCGCCGCTGGTGCTGATCGCCGCCCACAAGGAGCTGGAGAAGCTGGTGCTGACGCGCTGGCAGTCCTTCTGGAAAGACCACCTGGCGGCCTTCTGGGGGGACCGCCTCCACGAGGGCCAGGCCTTCGATCCTGTCATGAAGGACATTGCCGCCATGATTGCCAGCTCCCAGCGGCGGGTCACGGGGGAAACACGGGTCCGGCTCGAGGCGGGCCGTTTCGCCGTGACGGGCGTCCGGAGCCCACACGGCCTCATGGACCCCTCGGTGGCCCGTTACGGCGAGGAGAACGCCCTGTGGGACGGCACGGAGGCGGCCGCCTTCGCCAAGATTGCCTCCATTCCATCGCTGCTGGCGGCGCGGCACGGCGGAGACGACTCCCCGTGATCGATTCCCGGCGCATTCGCCTGGACCGGATCGCCTCGGCGGTCCGGCACGCCGGGGTCAGCCGCGAGGTGATCATCGGCCCGGAGATCGTCTGCGAGGAGGGCCACGTCCTGGCTGTGCGCATCCTCAACGACAAGAGGGTCTACAACCAGGTGGAGTCGTCGGATGGACGCCTGGTGCCGCTGCGCCGGGGCGACGTGCTGGCCGGGGTGCTTGGGGCGCGCCGGGCGCTCCGTGGTTACGCCGGAGACGTGCCGGGCTCCCTCCGGGTGGGGGACACGATCAACGTTCTCAACCTCGGCGGAGTCCTGGGACGGTGCACCGCCTCCAACCCCGACCTGGGACCGCCCTTCGAGGCTGAGGTGCTGGGTGCGGTCCTCAGCTTCCCCAAGCTCGGCGACCGGGTGGGCCGGCCGGCGCACATCCGGGACCGGGCGATCCCCCCCGCCCCTTCGCTGGAGTGCTCGACCCCGCTGGTGCTGGTGGCGGGGACCTGCATGAGCTCCGGGAAGACGGTGGCCGCCTCGGAGATCATCCGCGGCCTGGCCCGGGACGGCCGCACGGTCGGGGGCGCCAAGCTGACGGGTGTCTCGCTGCGGCGGGACGCCCTCTCCATGGTGGATTCGGGCGCCGCCGTGGGCCTGAGCTTCAACGATGCAGGCGTCGTCTCCACCCACGAGGCTGAGGTGCTCCCGGCGGCGTACGCCCTGCTCAACGAGCTCGAGGCGCGCTGTGCGCCTCGCGTGATCGTCGCCGAGCTGGGCGACGGGATTCTCGGCGAATACGGGGTCCAGGCGCTGCTGGCCGACCCGGCGATCCGCGCCCTGCTCCGTTGCCTCGTGGTCTGCGCACCGGACCAGGTTGGGGCCTGGGGCGCCACGGCCATCCTCCGCTCGGACTACGGGCTGCGGCCCACGGTGATTTCGGGTCCGGTGACGGACAACGCGGTGGGCAAGAGCTACATCGCTGGCGAGCTCGGCATCCCCGCCTGGAACGCCCGGCGGGAGCCCGAGCGGCTGGTAACCGCGGTGCTGGAGGTCCTGGATGCCTGAGCTCAGGGTCGCCGTGCTCGGCGCCGCGGGCTACGCCGGGGGTGAGCTGCTGCGCCTTCTGCTGCAACATCCGGAGGTGGTGGAGCTGCGCGCCTTTTCGGCGAGCCACGCGGGGCGCGGCCTCGCGGAGGCGCATCCGGCACTGGCTCACCTGCCCGCCGGAGCCTTCGAGGCGCCCGATCCCGCCGCTGCGGCCTCCTGGGCGGAGGTGCTCTTCCTGGCCCTGCCACACGGGCGGTCCCAGGAGCTGATGGGTACGGTTCTCGAGCGGGATCCCGCCCTGGTGATCGATCTGGCGGCGGACTTCAGGATCCGGGACGACGGGCTCTATCGCCGGCATTACGGCGAGCATGCGGCGCCCGGGCTGCGGCAGCAGTTCGTCTACGCCCTGGCCGATGTGCTGGGCCGCCGGCTCGAGGGGCGGCGCCGGCTGGCGGTGCCCGGCTGCTTCGCCACGGCCACCCTGCTGGGACTGTGGCCCTTCGCCGCGGCGGGATTCCTCGAGGCGCCTCCCGTGGTCTTCGCCGTCACGGGCTCCACGGGCTCGGGCGCCGTACCCAGGGAAACGACCCACCATCCGGCCCGGGCCAACAACTTCTTCGGCTACGCCGCGGAAGGACACCGGCACGAGGCCGAGATCGCTGAACAGCTGGCCACCGCCGGATCGGGCGGGTCGGCGGCGGCCGTGCGCCTCCTGGTCCACTCGGCGCCGCTGGTCCGCGGCATCCACGCCACGACGCTCTTCAGGCCGGGGCAACCGTTGGGAGATCCGGTGGAGCTCCTGGACGGGGCCTGGGCGGGACGTCCATTCGTCCGCGTGGTGAGGAAACCGCCCCGGGTGGAGGCCGTTGCCGGCACGAACTTCGCCCACGTGCACGCGGCCGTCCGCGGCAGCGAGATCGTGGTGTACGTGGCCATCGACAACCTGGTCAAGGGGACCGCCGGCCAGGCGGTCCAGGCCATGAACCTGGCCCTGGGCCTGGACGAGACCCTGGGGCTCGGATTCCCGGGCCTCTACCCCGTGTGAGGGAGGGGGATCGATCGCATGGAAACAACCGGACATTTCCTCGGTACCGAAGGATGGCCCGACGGCAAGATCTTCGGGCTCCTGGACCGTGCCCACGAGCTCAAAGGCAGTCCCGGCGGGAACGAGCTGGCCGGGAAGATCCTGGCCATGGTGTTCTTCAACCCGTCGTTGCGAACCCGCGCCTCCTTCGAGGCGGCCATGCTGCGCCACGGCGGCCATGCCATCCTCCTGGAGCCCGGGCGTGGCGTCTGGGGCATGGAGACCCGCACGGGCGTGGTCATGGACGGCGACGCCGCGGAGCACCTGGTGGAGGCGGCCGCCGTCATCGGGCGCTACGCGGATGCCGTGGCCGTGCGGGCCTTCCCGGCGGGCGAGGACCTGGAGGCCGCCCTCGCCGATCCCGTGATCGGCGGCTTCGCCGCCCACGCCGGCGTGCCCGTCATCAACATGGAATCGGCGCGCCGCCACCCCTGCCAGGGGCTGGCGGACGCCATGACCATCGAGGAGCGGCTGGGCAAGCGGCCGTCCGGCGCCCGGTTCGTCCTGGCGTGGACGTGGCACCCCAACCCGCTGCCAACGGCCGTGCCCGTCAGCGCCGCCATCAATGCGGCGCGGCTCGGAATGGACGTCACCATCGCCCATCCGCCGGGGTGGGAGCTCTATCCCGGCGACATGGAGGCCGTCCGGACCGTGGCCGCCCGCAACGGCGGGAGCGTCCGGGTGTCCGGCGAGCTGGACGACGCCGTGGAGGGCGCCGACGTGGTCTACGCCAAGAGCTGGGGCCGCCTGGACCTCTTCGGCGACGCCGCGGCCGAGCGGGCGGCCAGGACGGTCCACCGCTCGTGGCGGATCGACGGCGGCCGCATGGGCCGGACGCGGCAGGGTCGGGGGATCTTCCTTCACTGCCTGCCCATCCGCCGCAACGTGGTGGCCACGGACGAGGTGCTGGACGGCCCGTGGTCGGTGGTGATCGACCAGGCGGAGAACCGGCTCCACGTGCAACGTTCCCTGCTTCTGGAGGTACTGGGATGAGCGAGGACCTGATCCGCGCCCTCAAGGGCGCCCTGGACTACAGCCGCGTCTACCGGCGCCAGACCTTCGTCATCAAGCTCGGCGGCGAGGTGCTGGCCGACGCCGAGGTCCTGGAGAACGTGGCCATGCAGGTGGCGCTCCTGGAGGCGCTCTCCGTTCGCGTGGTGCTGGTGCACGGGGGCGGCGCCCAGTCGAGCGAGCTCTCCCGGAAGCTCGGTCTCGAGCCGGAGCTCGTGGCGGGGCGCCGCGTGACGACGCCGGAGGTGCTCGAGGTCGCCAAGATGGTCTACGCCGGCCAGCTCAACGTGGACGTGCTCTCGGCCCTCAGAGCCCAGCAGGTGCGGGCCGTGGGCCTCTCCGGCGTGGACGGCGGCCTGTTGACGGCGGCCCGGCGGCCCCCGGTCCAGCTCCAGGACGACGAGGGCCGGCGGCGGACCGTGGACTTCGGTGAGGTGGGCGATGTGGAGAGCACGGACGTCTCGGTGTTGAAGACGCTGCTGGACGCCGGCTACGTGCCGGTGGTGGCCTCCCTGGCCGCGGACGCCGGGGGCCGCACCCTCAACATCAACGCGGACACCGTGGCCGAGGCCCTGGCCAGCGCCCTCCAGGCGGACAAGCTGATCTTCCTGACGGCCAGCCCGGGCCTGCTGCGGGAGCCCGAGGATCCCTCGAGCCTGGTGGCCTTCGCCACTCCCGCCGAGTTGGAGCCCCTGCTCGATGGGGGGAGCATCGCCGGCGGCATGCGCCCCAAGATCGAGGCCTGTATCCGGGCGGTGCGGCAGGGCGTCCGGCGGACCCACGTCATCGACGGCCGCACGGGCGACTCCCTGCTGATCGAGCTGTTCACGGGCCGGGGCTGCGGCACCATGATCGTCAACCGGCGGGAGATGGAGGACTACACATCCAAGGAGCTCCCGAGGAACGGGACCCATGGCTGAGGCGGCGGAGCTTCTGCGGGAGCTGGTCCGGATACCCAGCCCGTCGGGCCAGGAGGAACCCGTGGCCCGTCGGCTCGAGGCGTGGGCGCTGGACCGGGGCCTGACAGCGGCCCGGGACGAGACCGCCGTCCGGATCACCGTGCCGGGCCGCGGGCCGGGGCCGTCGCTGCTGATGGCCTCCCACCTGGACACCGTGCCGCCCGGCGAGGGCTGGCGGGTCGATCCCCACGCCGGCGTTGTCGAGGACGGCGTCCTGACGGCGCGGGGGGCCGTCGATGCCAAGGCCTCCGTGGCGGCCATGGCGGT
>JAADFK010000077.1 GCA_013152925.1 Acidobacteriota bacterium
CGCGCGTGGTCCAGTCGAGGGTGGCGTTGGTATCGTTCGGCGCGCGGTCGTCGGCGTAGCTGTCGAACGTGTAGATCCCCGAAGGATCGACGATCGTCACCTCCGGGTCCGGAGCGCGGCTGTCGTCGCCGATCCCCTCGGTCCCCTCGATGAAGTCGAGCGTCGCCTGAACCTGCACCCCGGCGCCGGCCGTGAAGCTGAAGTAGTCACGGTCCCCCCCCTCGCCCCACTCGCCCTGCCAGGTCTGGCCCGGGACGATGGGATGGGCACACTCGGTGCCCGGACCCTGGCACGACTCGTCCTCCTCGTTCGTCACGACCAGGGGAGACGCCTCCGAGCCCGCCGGAACGACGTCGAGAGCCTGTATCCAGATGCTCTTCTGGCCGCCAGCGGTGGGGGCCACCGCCACGTAGTACAGACCCTCCGGCACCTCCGCAGGATCCGGCGTCACCTCCATGTACCCGCCCGGATGCACCGGGCGCTCGTACTGGATGGGGTTTACCCCGTCGTCGAGGTCGTCGTCGATGTACACCACCGCCGTCGCCCTCCCGTCCAGGGTGTGGGAGTACACCCGGAAGCTCCCGCCCTCCACGATCTGCCCCGGCGCCAGCCCGTCGAAGGCCACGTCGTCGTCCGTGATGGTCAGCACCGCCGTCGACGGATCTCCCAGGGTGCAGCCAACGGCGTTTGAGAGCACCAAGTTGACGGTTTCATCCCCCTCCACCTCCGTGTCGTCGTGAATCTCGACGAGGAGGTTCATCTCCGTCTCGTTGGCATGGAAGGTCACCACCCAGTTGCTGTACCCGGTGTAGTCCGAGCCTGCCGAGGCCGTGCCCCCCGCCGTGCTGAACCACACGGTCACGTCCTTTCCGGGCTTGCGCGAGAGCTTCACGGTGACTTCCGTGGTCCCGTTGTGCTCCCAGGTCTCGAAGGTCGGCGACGAGAAAGAGACCACCGGCGGCGGCAGCTCCTCCATCAGCGTCACGGTCCCCGTGTCCTCGGTGACGTTGCCGGCAAGGTCCTCCACGTGGATCAGCAGGTGATTCTCGGCATCGGGGATCACCGGCACCTCCGCCACCAGCCAACCGAAGTCGCCGTGGTCGTCGTCGGATTGCGCCCACGCGTAGTAACCGGGCACGGTCACCGGCGGATCGAGACTCTGGTTGGTCACGGTGATCGTGGACAGGTCCACGTCCTGGTGAAGATCGGTCACCCGGAAGCGCACCGGGACCGTCCCGTCGGCGGCGATGTCCCCGTTGAGGGCGATCTCCTGCACGTACTGCAACACGGGCGCATGCCCCACGCCGTCGTCCAAGGTCGTGTCAACCGTGAGATTGACCGTGTACTCGTAGTCGGATCCGCACAACCACTGGTAGGCATCCCCAGGGATCACCGAGCCGTCCGCTGCCAGGATCTTGCGGCCCACCTCGCCCATCTTCGTGGGCCAGCAATCATAACCGCTCCTGTGAAGCTCATACTCCTCGCCGTCCGCCAGGGTGATGGCCTCGCCCCACCGGCCGTTGACGTCCGGTGTGACCTCGAAATCGTTGTCGACCACGCTGTCAGCAACACGTTTCGTGAACATGTGCGTGACGAACAAGCGGTCCTCGCTCCGAAAGTCGTAGGCCATGTCTCCGTCGGCGCAATCGGGAGAGCGGCGCTCGGTGGGACCGAACCCCTCAAGGTCGAGAGTCGTCACGGCGAGTTGTGTCCCGAAGAGGTAGGGCGTTGCCGTTGCGTACGGAATCCAGCTGTCGCCACCTGCCGCGGTCCTGAGGATGGCCCGCAGGAGGGCGCGCTCGCTGTATCCACCGTTCGGCCCCAGGACCTCGAAGCGGAAGCTGTCGGCGCCGTAGACCACGCCCGGCACCGTCACGTCGATGGTGTCCTGATCCGCCGGAACGTTGATGACCATGTCGGGAACCCCCTTGCGCACCACACAGCCGGGGGCATCGCGGCCGCTGAACACGTCGGGTCCCACGCCCGAGATCCATGGCCATTCTGCATTCGTCAACTTGAGCTCATCGCCCATGCCATCCACCTCCTGGAAGGTGTCCTCGTTCAAGAAGAGGCGGATGGTCGAGCCCGCCAGGGTACCACCGGGCTCTGCTTCGAGGTGCAACTCCACCGTTCCGGTGATCTCGCTGGAGTTGACCTGGGGCTTGTTCCAGATGACGGCGCCAAACGAGGGAATTACCCGCGGCGCTTGCCAGTCGGGCACGTGTACGGGCTCTCCAGGGGCGCGGAAGGTGCTGCCCAGGTAGTAGCCGCCAAGCCTGTAGTAGTAGGTGTGGCCCGCTTCCACGGTTCTGTCGTGGGTTGCGCTGTTCCATGAACCCGTTGACATCTCCTTCCAAGTTACACCGCCGTCGTCACTCCGCTGTATCGTCGTGTGCCACATGCTTCCCCACCGCAGGAACACGACCTCGGGAAAGGCGTACCCCACCTCAAAGATCGAATCCCAATTGCCTCGCCGGACGAACACCTCGGTGGCCGCGCACTCCAGACCCGACGCTCCCAGAGCGCAGGGAAGGGCTTCCGCCCGCAGCACCTCCGGCGCCGGCATCGCGGCGGGTGTGGCAATGACCAGGCGCACAACGTAGGGATCCTGCCGGTCCGCTGCGGTGAAGCTCCCCGTCAGGCTGTCGGTCTCGAAGACGGCCTGCATGGGATCGCCGCTTCCCTCCTCCAGGACGCCAAGCCAGACCTGGTAACCGGAAGGAACGGTCGAGGCCGAGGCATCGAGGGGAAGCGTCAGCCCGCCGAAAAAGGTCCGACCGACCGCTGGCGCCGAGATCACCGGCACCGGGTAGCTCCCGTCCGCCGCGACAATCCGTTCGACGGAGAACGACGATTCGTCCACGGTGTGTCCGGCCCGGTCCGCGGCATGCACCACCACGTCGTTGCTCCCGGCGAGCAGGGGCACGCGGCACACGAACCATCCGAAACGGCCCTCAGCGCGGTCCTGTTCCCACGGGTCGGCGTAGTAGGCCGGGAAGCTCTCCGCGCCACCATCGAAGGTGATGTTCTGCACCGTGACCGAATCCGGATCCACGTCCTGATCGTCGTCGATAACACGGATCCAGATCTCGGCGTGGATGGTTGTCGAGGCATCAGCTGCCACCACGGTGGGTGTCACGTAATCGATGGCCGGCGGCACGTCCACGGGCAGGGAGACATCCACGGTGATGTTCGTGGCCACGGCGTTGAGGTTCGAGGCGATCTCCTGGAACCCGCCCACGGTCTCGGTCGGGCTCCCACGTTTGAGGATGTGACGCCCAAAAGTCCCTGAATCCGTGGAGGCTCCGACCGAATAGGTTCCTTGATCGAGAAGGCTGCCCATGTTCCGCCGGCTGAGCCCCTGCCTCAGGTCAACGGCCGCACTTCCCGCGGACCTTCCACCACCGATCATGTCCCCGCAATCGAGGGAATCCTCCCCCGCCGGGAAGGTACGGCCCTGGATGTACACCACGGGGCTGGCGACGTTGAAGCGATCCGAGAAGACGTACGGGAAACTCGAGGGGTAGGAACCGGTGGTCTCCTTGTTCACCGGCCACCACGGTTGCATGTCCTGAACGATGGCCCGCCGTGACACCTTGCCGGACGCGTCGGTCAGCACGAACAGGAAAGTGTGGATGCCGGTGGTCAGGTTGGGCACGAGAACGTCGCAGGTGGCGCCGTCGCAGGGCTGCGCCTCCACCACCCTTGTCCCATTGGTACCGACGCAGCCAAGCTCGTCACGGGCGCGGCCGCCGTAGGGCTCGTCCAGCGGTTGGAACGGCTCGTCCGGGTCGGCGGGCGCCGGCTCGCCATCCACGTAGACGTCGACGGTACAGCCGGTGAGCTGGGGTCCGGGATCGGGGGTCAGGTGGAAGATGTAGTCGTACCGGCCGGCAAAGGCGTTGGCATGTTCGGGCAGGGGCGTGGCCGGCGGCTGGACTTCGGCCATGCCCGGGATCACCGTGACCGAGGCTCCCTGCTCGGCTGGAACGGGCGCATCGAGCGCGATGGTCGCCTCGGGCCCCGGCGTTCCATCGGAAGCAAACGGCGTCACCTGATACTCGTAGCGAGCCCCCCCGGTGACGTCGAGGTCACGCCAGAAGGTGTGAGCGGCCGACGGCAGGGTCACGAGCTGGGTCCAGGCACCGCCCGCATCGGCATCCCGCCGGTCGATCTGGAAGCTCGAGGCCTGGCTGGTGGCATTCCACATGAGGTGGACGAGGTCCGGCCCCACGTGAAGAACGCGCAGGTCATAGGCCCGTGGCTGGTCGTCGTCAATGATCGTCAGCTCCGCGGTGGAGGGCTCAAGAAGCTCCGCGCCGGTGGCGTTGCTCAACGTCACCATCAGCTTCTTGTCTTCCCCGGGCTCCTCGTTCCCGGCGAGATACACGTTGAAGCCTGCCGTGGCATGGTTGGGCAGGAAGGTCAGGGTTCCGCTCGTGCCGGTGTAATCCTGTCCGGCGATGGCGGTGCCGTCCGCCGTGGCGTAATTGACGGTCACGGTCACCGGCACTGGATCCGCGAGCTGCGCCCACACCGTGATGTGTCCTCCCGACCAGCTGCTCCCTTCCAGACCCGAGAAGGCGGCTGATTGCAGGGATACACCCAGGGTGTCGACGACGGTGACACTTCCCTCGTGAGGGTGGTATCCGTTCGCGAGAGCTGCCTCCACGGGGTTGGAAAGCGTGATGTCAAAGCTCTCTGGAAGCTCCGCCTCACTGTCTGCGAGGATGGGAATCGAAATCGTCTTCTCTGTCTCACCCGGTGCGAAGGTCAGAGTACCCGCCTGAGCGGTGTAATCCGATCCCGCAACCGCCGTGTCGTCCGATGTCGCGTAGTCCACCGTAACGTCCACACCCGCCTGCTCCGACAGGTGAACCGGAATGGTGACGAGTCCCAGATTCTCACCAGTGGCATACGCGGTTGTGTCATAGCCATCGCAGCACAGGAATGCCACCGGCGGCGCATCATCGTCAAGGATCGTGGCGGTCGCCGTCGAGGGTGACCCAAGGAATGCTCCGACCGGGCTCGCAAGGGCTATGTGAAAGGTCTCATCGGCCTCGTGGAGCGCATCGCCAGTGATGGGAATCGTCACCGCAGCAGTCGTCTCATCGGGCGCGAAGGACACGGTCTGCGTGACCGAGCTGTAGTCCTCACCGGCCACTGCCGTGCCGTCCGCCGTCGTCACGTCGACGGTGATCCCGGTCGTCGAGCCAAAGTCGAGGACGAGGCTGACGGTGAGCTGTCCGTCCCCCTCGGAGACCGAGACCGCAGCCTGGCTGAATCGCACGTAGTTGAGGCCCGGGGTTCCCAGGATCGTCAACACGCCGGCGTCCGGGCTCCCCATGACGCCTCCGGTCACGTTCGAGAGCTGGAGATCGACGGTTTCGTCCCCCTCGACCTCCTGATCCGTGAGCACGGTCACCTGGAAGCTCGCCGCCGTGGTACCCGGAGCAAAGGTCAGGGTACCGCTGGCCGGCAGGTAGTCGACTCCACTCGTCGCCGTGCCACCGGCGGTCGCGTACTCCACGGCGACGGTACCGGAGAAGACCCGCGATAGGACCACACCGATCGTCGCCGCGCCTCCGTCCTCCGCGATCTGGTACGCGGCGGGAGAGAAGCTGACCTCGGGAATGACATCGTCGTCCACGATGGTGATCTCGTCCTGCGACGGCTCGCCCACGACCACTCCCACGGCGCCGACCAACTCGACGGAAAAGTCCTCCTCGCCCTCGAGGTCCTGGTCGTCCGAAATGGGTATGGCGATGGAAGCCCCGCTCTGACCCGCCGGAATGGTCAGGGTCCCGTTGGCAGCCTGATAATCGGCGCCCGCCGTCGCCGAGCCGTCGGAAGTGGCGTAGTCCACCGTGACGTCGTGATCCAGGGGGGCGTTGAGGGTCGCCGTCACGATCGCCTGGCCGCCGCTTTCCAAGATGTCCTGCTGGCTCACGGAGAGGCTAACCTCCGGGACGTCGTTATCGATGATGGTGATCGTAGCCGCGCTTGGTGGCCTGAGCTCGGCCTCCCACGCGGAGGTCAGCCTGACCCGGAAGCTCTCGTTGCCCTCGGGGAGGTTGTCGTCGAGGATGGGTATGGTGAAGGTCTTTGTTGTTTCTCCCGGATCTATGGT
>JAADFK010000078.1 GCA_013152925.1 Acidobacteriota bacterium
TTCCAGCGGGAGCGGTACCACCACGCGGTACGGCCCGCCATCCTGACGGCGTTGCTGGGCTACGCCGCCGTGGCGGTGGGGCTGCTCTACGATCTCGGGTTGCCCTGGAACATCTGGCATCCCCTGATCTTCTGGAATCCCCACTCCCCACTGTTCGAGGTGGCCTGGTGCGTGATGACCTACCTGACCATCCTCTTCCTCGAGTTCCTGCCCGTGTTTCTCGAGAGGACGCGGTTTCAACGGTTGTACCGGACCTTGCTGCGCCTGCAGCTGCCGCTGATCATCCTGGGGATCTCCGTGTCCACCCTGCACCAGTCCAGCCTGGGCACCCTGCTGCTGATCATGCCCTTCCGGCTGCATCCGTTGTGGTACACGCCCGCCCTTCCCGAGCTCTTCTTCGTCTCCGCCATCTGCCTCGGCCTGGCGATGGTCATCTTCGAATCCTCGGTGACGGCCTGGCTCTACGAGCGGGAGCCCAACACCGGCATGCTGTCCGGCCTGGCCCGTTTTGCGGCGGCGGGCCTGGCCTTCTACCTGGCGTTCCGTCTCGTCGACCTGTGGCACCGCGGCAAGCTGGGGCTGGCCTTCCAGAACACCTTCGAGGCACGGCTGTTCTGGTTTGAGATGGGGCTGTCCACCGTCGTACCCCTGGTGCTCTTCCTGATCCCGAGGGTGCGCCGGAGCCACACCGGCGTCTTCATCGCCTCGGCCATGGGCGTGATGGGCTTCCTGCTCAACCGGATCGATGCCTCTGGGCTGGCTCAAGTATGGGCGACGGGAACGGATTACTTCCCCATGTGGACCGAGTTCGCCGTCAGCCTGGGGATCGTCTCCTTCTTCGCGTTGATCTACCTGTTCATCCAGGAGCACTTCCCCGTGGAGCGAGAGATCGTGGACGAGGAGGAGACGTGGCGCCAACGGCAGCTTTTCGTGCTGCCCCGCTTCGACCGGCTGTCGCAGGTGTGGCTTGGTGACCTCACCTTCGCCTCGCGCCGGGTGTACTCGCTGGCCTTCGTGGCGGCGCTGGTGCTGGGGCTGACCCTGACCCCGTTGCACCCTCTGGTGGAGACCTCGCCGGTGGAGCGAGCGCGGGGAGACCAGGTTCTCATGGTGGGTTTTCCCCTCGGCACCGTCCAGCTTCCCCATGCGGATCACGTCAAGCGGCTGGGCCAGAAGGCGTGCGGGGTGTGCCACCACCTGCACAAGCCGGGGGACGTGGGAACGCCCTGCTCCGAGTGCCACGCGGACCTGTACATCCCAACCAGGATTTTCGACCACGTGCGGCACGTCGGGGTGCTTGGGAACAACGCCTCGTGCGACCGCTGCCATCCCGAGGGGAGCCCCAGAACGGCCGCCACGGCGAAGAAATGTTCTTCCTGTCACGAGAAGGACATGATGGCGAAGAACGAGGTGGTGACGAAGTTCGAGAGCCTCACCGCCCCGGGCCTGCGGGAGTCCGCCCACAAGCTCTGCATCGCGTGCCACCGGCGGGAGGCGAAGAACCCCAAGTGGAAGAAGCCGGATCTCTTCCGGTGCGCCACCTGCCACCGCACGCCGGTGCCCTTCGGCGACACGGTGCTCGAGGCGAGCCTGGAGGGGGAGCGGGCCGGCGCGGGCCGCTGAGGGTTACGGAAAGGTGACTCCCACTGTGCCGGCAACCGGGAGAGAAGTGGAACGATGCTCCTGCAACTACTGATACTGGAGGAGATGCCCTGGAATGGCGCGGGCGGAACACGGGATAGCCGTGGCATACGCCTTGCAATTCCAGGGTGTTGAGCGCTGGAAAAAGGAGGGGCCATATGAGTGGAGAGAAAACCAAGGCGTCGTTGTGGCCGACCGGGGAAATGGTGGGCGGTCTCCTGTTCTGTCTGGTGATCGCGATCATTTCCTTCCTGTCGAACACGTTCATCTACAACCGGATCAGTGCGCTGTTGTGGGCCTTCGTCTACAGCATCCTGGCGGTGAATATCGTGCCGCCGTCAGAGAAGATGCTCAAGGGAGCGAACTACGCGGCGAGCAACCTCCTGAAGTTCAGTATCGCCGTCCTGGGCCTGACCATCAGCGCCCTGGCCTGGGTGCAGATGGGCCTGGTGGGGCTCATCGAGGTCCTCGTGGTCATCACCTTCGCCATGGTCGCCGGGTTGTTCCTGGGCAAGGTCATGGGCCTGAGCGACCACCTGGCCACCCTGATCGCTGCGGGAACCGGGATCTGTGGTGCCACGGCCATCGCGGCCACCGGACCGACCATCGAGGCCAAGGAAGAGGAGATGGGCATGGCCGTGGCCTGTGTGACCCTGTTCGGCCTCATCGCCATGTTCCTGTACCCCTTCCTCTTCACGAACACGATTCTCGGTTCGTGGCTTCACCATTCGGAGATTGCGGCCGGCGTCTGGTGCGGCACGGCCATTCACGAGACGGCCCAGGTCATCGGCGCCGCCTCCCAGATCGGTGACAAGGCCCTGGCCATGGCCATGGTGGCCAAGTCGATCCGGATCTTCTCCATCGCGCCGGTCGTCATCATCCTCTCGGCCGTCTTCCACCGGCGCCGCGGGAGCGAGTCGGCCAGGGGCAGCCTGGTTCCCTTCTTCGCCGTGTGTTTCGTGGTCTTCACACTGGTCAACTCGGTGCTGCTGTGGATACCGGCGACCAAGGCGGTCTGGTTTCCCTTCATGAAGGGAATCCTCAAGCCCGCGGTGACCTTCCTGATGGCCGTGGCGTTCGCCGGTGTGGGGGCCAAGGTCCGGTTCAGGAGCTTCGCCAAGCTGGGTTTCAAGGCCTTTGCAACGGGTTTCGCGGTGGCGATCCTGACGGCGATTCTCGCGCTGGTGCTGGTCATCTTCGTCTACATGCCCGCGAATGGTATTTGATCTTCCCCGCCGGGTGGGCTTCTCGAAACGCCAGCCGGACCCGGCTGGCGTTTCCCATTGGCCTCTCCCCGGAGATGTGTTACGTCCGGGTAACAGCTGTCTTCTTCCGGCAACCTGTGGAATGCGCCTTCTGCCATCTGGAACTTCCGTGATTCCAGGTGTTTCTGTTGGACGGTGCGTGGTCCTCACCTGGCACAACGGTTGCACCCTCGCCGAAGGGAGACGGGAGTGCTGCGGATGAGGAAGGCACAGGGCACGGAGGTACGACCGGGAGAGGCCTGGGGCCGGCAGCGGGGCGAGCCGGCCGGCTGGCGGGCCGATCCGGGGTGGTGAACCATGAAACCAACACAGGAAAGGAGATGACATGGAAAAGAAGGAGCTCAAGACACCGTTGCTCGATGAGCTCGAGAAGGGGCCGTGGCCGAGCTTCGTCCGCGAGATCAAGAAGAGCGCGGAGAAGAACCCGATGGCCAGGGACACCCTCGGGCAGCTCGAGCGCTCGTACGAAGACAGGATCAGTCACTGGAAACACGGTGGCCTGGTGGGCGTCATGGGGTACGGCGGCGGCGTCATCGGCCGGTACTCCGACCTGCCGGAAGAGTTTCCGGAGGTGGCGGCGTTCCATACCTACCGGGTCAACCAGCCCTCCGGGTGGTTCTACACCTCGGAAGCGCTCCGGACCATCTGCGACATCTGGGAGAAGCACGGATCGGGGCTGACCAACATGCATGGCTCCACGGGCGACATCATCCTGCTGGGGTCCAAGACCGAGGCGCTCGAGCCCTGTTTCGCCGATCTGACCGAGGCGGGATGGGATCTTGGTGGCTCGGGTTCCGACGTCCGGACGCCGAGCTGTTGTGTGGGGCCGGCACGTTGCGAGTGGGCCTGCTACGACACCCTCGAGGCCTGCTACGACATCACCCAGAGCTACCAGGACGAGCTGCACCGTCCCATGTTCCCCTACAAGTACAAGTTCAAGTTCGCTGGCTGCCCCAACGACTGCGTCGCGGCCATCGCGCGCTCGGACATGTCGATCATCGGCACGTGGAAGGACGCGATCCAGATCGACCAGGAGAAGGTCCGGGAGTACGCGAGCGATGGCGTGGACATCGAGGCGGAGGTCGTCGACCTCTGCCCGACGGGCTGCATCGCCTGGGACGGCCAGAAGATCACCATCGACAACAGTGAGTGTGTCAAGTGCATGCACTGCATCAACGTGATGCCGAAGGCGCTGGCGCCCGGGAAGGAACGGGGCGCCACCATCCTGATCGGCGCCAAGGCGCCCATCGTCGGCGGTGCGCTGCTGTCCTCGGTCTTCGTGCCGTTCATCGAGATGAAGCCTCCCTTCGAGGAGATCAAGGAGCTCGCGGAGGCCATCTGGGACGTTTGGGGTGAGTACGGCAAGAACCGCGAGCGTGTGGGCGAGTTCATCCAGCGTGTTGGGCTCGGCAACTTCCTCGAGGAAATCGGCCTCGAACCGGTGCCGGAGATGATCGCTCATCCGCGGACCAACCCGTACATCTTCTTCGATGAAGAGCTCGAAGAAGACGAGGACGAGGAATAGGAGGTGGGCATGGCTGTCGCACAGAGAAAGACCGACATCGGACCGCCGGACTTCAAGCAGTTCCTGCATCCGCTGATCAAGAAGAATTACGGGACGTGGAAGTACCACGAGATCCTGGAACCGGGCGTCATGGTGCACGTGGCGGAGAGCGGGGACAGGATCTACACGGTACGCGCGGGAACACCCCGCCTCCTGTCCATCGAGAGCATTCGGACCTTCGCCGGGCTCGCCGACACCTACACCGGCGGCTACCTGCGGTGGACCAGCCGGCACAACGTGGAATTCCTCCTCGACGACCCCGCCAAGATCGGGCCGCTGAAGAAGGAGCTGCACGAGCTTGGCTACCCCGTGGGCGGCACCGGCAACGGCATCTCCTCCATCGTTCACACGCAGGGCTGGGTGCACTGCCACTCCTCGGCATCGGACGCCTCGGGGGTGGTCAAGGCCGTCATGGACGAGCTTTACGGCCACTTCACCCACATGGACCTGCCGGCCAAGCTGCGGGTCGCGTACGCCTGCTGCCTCAACATGTGTGGCGCGGTGCACTGCTCGGACATCGCCATCCTCGGCGTCCACACCAAGGCGCCCACCATCAACCACGGCGATCTGCCGAAGATGTGCGAGGTGCCGACGCTGGTCGCCTCCTGTCCCACGGGGGCCATTCGCCCGGCCTCTGTGGATGGGAAGCAGTCGGTGGAGGTGGAGGAGGAGCAGTGCATGTTCTGCGGCAACTGTTACACCGTTTGCCCGGCCATGCAGATCAACAATGCCGAGACCGATGGGATCTCCATCTGGGTCGGCGGCAAGGTCTCCAACGCGCGGACCGAGCCCAAGTTCTCCAAGCTGGCCATCCCCTTCCTCCCCAACAACCCGCCGCGTTGGCCCGAGGTGGTGGAGGCCGTGGTCAATATCGTCAACGTGTACGCCAAGCATGCCCGCAAGCACGAACGGATGGGTGAGTGGATCGAGCGGATCGGCTGGCCCCGCTTCTTCGAGCTGACGGGCATCCCCTTCACCAAGTATCACATCGATGACTTCAAACACGCCGGGGAGACCTTCAAGCGTTCCACGCATCTGAAACACACCCGGTAGGGAGGACGCCATGTCGGACGTTACGGTCGAGCAGGTCGCCGACGCCATGTACGAGCTCGTGAAGGCAACTCATGGCAAGAAGAATCTCAAGGCCATGGATCTGACCAAGGCCATGATTGAGAAGTTCGGCGATGCCGTCGACAAGAAGATGTGCAAGCTGGCGATCCGGCAGTTGATCGACGGAGGCCGGTGCATCTACAGCTACTTCGGCGGCTCGTACATCACCTTGCCCTCCAAGGAGGGAGAACAGGGCTGAGGATGCTGCTGATCCGGGGGCCGGAGCCTGTGGCCCGGCCTCCGGTGGCGCGTCCTTCCCGGGAGGAAGCCATGACGAAGAGCAAGGGGCCCGAGCGGATGCAGGAGACGGTGAAGACCCTGCGCCACTGGCAGGCGCTGGAACGCCAGTCCATCGAGACCATGGCCGAGCTGATGGAGAAGACCGACAATCCGCTGATCCGGCAGATCCTCGAGATCATCCGGAACGATTCGGTGCAGCACCACCGCGTGCAGCAGTTCCTCATCGACAGCCTGACGACGCGCCCGGTCTCCCTGACGCCCGAGCTGGCCGAGGTCTGGGACGCGCTGGAGGCGCATGACGAGGTGGAGCGCGAGACCATCGAAATCGCCAAGAAGCTTCGCGACGAGTGCCGGTTCTTCGTGCAGCGTGCGCTGCTGGAGTACCTGATCATCGACGAGGAGAAGCACGATCACCTCCTCGGTCAGCTCGAGGAGCTCAAGAAGAACCTGTACCCCTACGGTTGATCGTCCCGGGGGCAGGGGAAGAGGGGAGGCGTGCCATGGGGCTGCTGAAGAAGAAGGACAAGAAGAAGAAACACTCCATGTCCCGGTTCTCGTCGGGTGGCGGCGGGGGCGGCACGGAGATCTCGCCGCTGAGGCCGGTGTACGTGGAGAAGTTGCCGCCGTGCCTCGGGCACTGTCCGTCGGGCAACGACATCCGCGGTTGGCTCAAGCTCATCGCCGAGCGTGAGAAGACAGGCATGAGCCTGGAAGAGGCCTGTGACGCGGCGTGGCGGCTCGAGGTCGGGACCAACCCCTTTCCGGCGGTGATGGGCCGTGTCTGCCCGCACCCCTGCGAGGACCACTGCAACCGGAAGGAGAAGGACGGGTCCGTGGCCATCAACTCGGTGGAGCGCTTCATCGGCGACTGGGGGCTCGAGAGGAAGCTCGAGCTGCCAACCCTCGACGTGGGTGGTCCTTTCCCCGAAAAGATCGCCGTCGTCGGGGCGGGCCCGTCGGGCCTCTCCGTGGCGTACCAGCTGGCCCGGCGCGGTTACGGGGTAACGGTGTTCGAGGCCTTCCCCAAGGCTGGCGGCATGCTGCGCTACGGTATCCCGGTCTACCGGCTTCCCCGGGAGGTGCTGGATGCCGAGATTCAGCGGATCCTCGACCTGGGCGTCGAGCTGAAATGCGAGGCCGTCATCGGCAAGGACATGACCCTGGACGAGCTTCGCGACGAGTACGATGCTGTCTACCTGGCGATCGGGGCTCACAAGGGCCGGAAGATGGGGATCCCCGGCGAGGACGGTCCCGGAGTCTACACGGGCACCGAGTTCCTCAACCGCGCCAACGAGGGCGGCGAGGTGGAGGCCGGCACGAGGGTCGTGGTCATCGGCGGTGGTGACACCGCCGTGG
>JAADFK010000079.1 GCA_013152925.1 Acidobacteriota bacterium
ACCCCGGCCCGGCAGTTCAACCCCGACGCGCCGGAGGGCAAGGAAGCGCTGATCGTTTCGCAATCCCTGGTGTACGATCGGAAGGTGGGAGCCATCGATATTGCGGGCAACGTTCGCTACTCGGATCCTCTGTACCTGATGGCCTGTTCGGTCTTGAAGGCGAAGCTGGGTGCGAAGAACGAGGTGGAGGTCATCGATGCCGAGGGCAACGTGGACATTCAGGACCTGGCGGAGAACCGCCACATGCAGGGAGAGAAGGCGCATTACGAGGCCAGGACCGGTGTGCTGGAGATGACCGGTCAGCCGGTGCGGCTGTTGGACAGCCGGAACAACCTGGTGACCGGCTCCTCGTTGACCTGGAACCGGGCCACTGGTACGGTCTCCGTTTCCGGGGGCGAGGGCGCCCCGACCGAAACGATCTATCATCCGGAGGCAACACACTGAGCCCGAAAACCCTGGACCTGTCCGTCGAGGGACTGCGAAAGACCTACCGAAAGCGGCGGGTCGTCGATGGCGTGGCGTTGACCATCGCGCCTGGCGAAATCGTCGGTCTTCTCGGCCCCAACGGCGCAGGCAAGACGACGACCTTCTACATGATCGTCGGGCTGATCGAGCCGGAGGCTGGCACGGTGCGGCTGGGGGACCGGGATATCACCGCCCTTCCCATGTACCGGCGGGCCCGGATGGGGATCAGCTACCTGCCCCAGGAGCCCAGCGCGTTCCGGCACCTGACGGTGGAGAACAACATCTGGCTGATCCTGGAGGCGCTGGGTATCGATACCGACGAGGCGCATGGCCGCATCGAGGACCTCCTGGAGGAGTTCGGACTGGTGGAGCGGAGGGCGCAGCGTGCGGAGACCCTCTCCGGCGGTGAGCGCCGCCGCCTGGAGGTGGCGCGGGCCCTGGCCATTGACCCGACCTTCATTCTGTTGGATGAGCCCTTTGCCGGCGTCGATCCGATAGCGGTTCTCGAGTTGCAGCGGATCATCAAACACCTGAGGTCCAAGGGGATCGGTGTCCTGATCACCGATCACAACGTCCGTGAAACATTGAAGATCACCGACCGCGCCTATATAATCAAGGACGGCAAGATTTTTGCTTCCGGCATCCCGGACGAGCTCGCTGCCAACCGGGAAGTTCGGCGGATCTACTTGGGAGAAGGATTTCAACTGTAGCCCATGGCACTCGAACAGAAGCTCCGCCTCAAACTGTCACAGCGGCTCGTCATGACGCCGTCGCTGCAGCAGGCCATCAAGCTGCTGCAGCTGTCGCGCCTGGAGCTGGAGGAGACACTTTCCCAGGAGATCATGGAAAACCCCATGCTCGAGGTGGAGGAGGAGGAGGCGCCGCATCTGGAGCTCGCGGACGCGGAAAAGGGGCCGCTGGAAGAGGAGACGCCGCCGGTGGTACCGGACGATCCGCTCCCGTCCCCGGAGGAGTCCTACGGCGACATCGACGTGGAGGCGTTCTTCGCCGACTATCTCGGGAACGGCCACAGCGAAGGGCCTTCCATGGCGGTTTCCGACGAGTCCATCTCGGCCCTGGAAAACATTGCGGCCACCTCGCCGGACCTCCATGAGCACCTGATGTGGCAACTCCACCTGGTGGATGCGCCGCCCGAGCTGATCGAGGCGGGGGAGTACATCGTCGGTAACCTGGACGATGACGGTTACCTCCGGGTCAGCGACGAGGAGATCTCCCAGGCCTCCCGGCTCGGCACGACGGTCGTGGCCCGGGCCAAGGAGCTCGTTCGCTCCCTTGACCCGCCGGGCGTTGGCGCGAGCTCGCTCCAGGAGTGCCTGATCCTCCAGCTGTGCATCCTGATGCAGGATGCGGACGAGGAGGAGCGAGAGGTGTTCCAGCGGGCGCTCCTGGTCCTCGAGGAGCACTGGGACACCTTCCTGCACCAGAGGTGGCAGGAGGTCGCCCAGGCGCTCGGATGCGGTGTCGAGGAGCTGGGTCCGGTCGTCCAGGTCATCGAGCGGCTCGATCCCAAGCCAGGCCGCCGCTTTCTGCGCGACGACAACAGTTACATCGAGCCGGATGTCTTCGTCAAGAAGGTCGGCGACGAGTACGTCGTCTCCCTCAACGACGATGGATTGCCCCGGCTTCGCATGAGCTCCCGCTACCTCCGGATGCTCGAGGGCAAGGGTCTCGATCGCAAGGCCCAGACTTTCCTGCGCGAGAAGATGAGGAACGCCCTCTGGTTGATGAAGAGCATCGATCAGCGGCAACGGACCATCTACAAGGTCGCACAGAGTATCGTCAACTACCAGAAGGACTTCCTGGACCATGGCATGGAACATCTCAAGCCCATGGTCCTTCGGCAGGTGGCCGAGGATATTGGCATGCACGAGTCCACCATCTCCAGAGTGGTCAGCAACAAGTACATGCACACGCCCCGCGGCACCTTTCCCATGAAGTATTTCTTCCACGCAGGTGTAGACTCCGCACGAGGGGGGAACGTGTCCTCCCTCGTCGTCAAGGAGCGGATCCGGAAGCTGATCGAGGCGGAGGACCCACAGAAGCCCCTGTCGGATTCGAGGATCATGAAGCTCTTGCAGCACGAGGGGATCCGGCTGGCGCGCCGGACCGTGGCAAAGTACAGGGAAGAGTTGAACATTCCGTCATCGGAGAAACGCAAGAGGGTCTTTTGACCCCAGGGTAGGGAGGGACAATGAACATTGATTTCGTCGCGCGCAAGGTTGAGCTGACCGACAACATCCGGGAGCTTGCCAGCAAGAAGCTCGCGAAGATCAACAAGTACTTCAACGAGATCCTCGACGTTCGCGTCGAGCTCACCCAGGAACGGCATCTCTACGTGGTGGACCTTTTCATCCACGGCAAGGACTTCGATGCCCGGGCCACGGCGCAGCACAAGGACATTCGTTCCGCCATTCAGGATGCCGTCGAGAAGCTGGAAATCCAGGCCCGGAAGGGCAAGACCCGTCTCAAGGGCCGCAAGCGCCAGAGCGAGCAGGAGCGCAGGACGCCCGATTGGGGTGTCGAGGTGCTGGAGAAGGAATCGGTGGCGTCGGGACATCCCCGCATCATCAAGTCCAGCTCCATTACCATCAAGCCCATGACCATCGAGGAAGCGGCGCTGCAACTGGAGAGCTCTCCAAGGGATTTCATCGTCTTCCTCAACGCCAGCACCGACCGCGTCAATGTTCTCTACCGCCGGCGGGACAACAACCTCGGCCTGATTACACCAGAGCTCTGACGTGAAGCTCCAGCAATTGACCGAGCCGGAACGTATCTTCCTCGGCCTGGAGGCCGAGGATGGGGACCAGGCCCTGACCAAGCTGGGAGAGCTTCTTTCGGAGCAGTTGGGCGTCTCCCAGGAGAAGATCGTCGGGGCCTTGATGGAGCGGGAGCGTCTCGGGTCCACCGGCGTCGGGGACGGCTTCGCGATTCCTCATTGCAAGCTGGCCGGGATCAAGGAGATCGTTGTTGCGATCGCCCGCTTCGAAAACGGTGTGGACTTCCACGCTCCGGATGGAAAACCCGTTCGATTGATGTTCGTGGTCCTCTCACCTCCGGATCAGCCGGCGGCGCACCTCCAGGTGCTGTCGCAGATTGCCAGGGTGCTCAAGCGCAAGGAGATCCGCCAGCGCCTGATGGAAGCCGAAGACGCGGCCGCCATGGCCAGGGTCGTCCATGAATCTGCGGAGGCCGAGGGTTTGTGAAGTACCCGGCGCCCATGCCCGTCCGGCGCCTGATTCGGGCCGGTGAGCTGGCGGGTCTTGACTTCGAGGTGCTGGCCGGTGAGGCCGGTATCGAGAGCCGGGAGATCAAGAATCCCAGGATCCAGAAACCTGGCCTCGCGCTGGCCGGGTTCGCACCCTACATCAAGGGCGGCCGCCTTCAGATCGTCGGCGCCTCGGAGTACGCCTACCTGGAGACCCTGGAGGAGCCCGAACGGTTCCAGAGATGGAAGGGCCTGATCGACGCGGGTATTCCCGCGATCATCTCCGCCAAGGGGATCCGTCCCACCGAAGCGGTGCTTCGGCACTGCGAGGACCGGGGGGTCCCGTTCATCCTGACCAGGTGTGCCACCTCGGTCGTCATCTCCACGGTCTCGCTCTTTCTCGAGCGGGAGCTGGCACCGACGGTGCAGATCCACGGCGTGCTGATGGACGTGTTCTCCATGGGTACCCTGATCGTGGGCGATGCCGGAATCGGCAAGAGCGAATGCGCGCTGGAGCTGGTCATCAGGGGGCACCGCCTGGTGGCCGACGATATCGTCGTGGTCCGGCACACCCATGGGGAGGGTCTGGTCGGGGTACCCCACCGCCACCTGGAGAACTTCCTCGAGCTCAGGGGCGTGGGGATCATCGATGTTCAAAAACACTTTGGCATGACGGCCAGCTCACCGTCTGTCAGGATCTCGCTGGTGGTCCAGCTGGTCAAGCTCAGCGAGGCCGCTCGCCTCAAGGAGAAGGAGTGGCGCGAGCAGCTGATGACCAGCCCGCAACCGTGGACCGAGACCCGGGATATTCTCGGCACCAAGGTTCCGCAGTTCACCATGGCGGTGGCGCCCGGCCGGGACGTGGCCGTCATGGTGGAGACCGCCGTTCGCAAGTGTCTGCTGGCCGCCCGGGGCGTGGACGACGAGCGGGCGTTCCTCGAGCGGGTCAACCGGCGCGCCGGCGGCACAGGTGCCAGGCCGAAGGAACCGGACGATGGATGAGCGGGCGTTCCACGGTCCCTTCGTCATCACCGGGCTCTCGGGCGCCGGCAAGACCGTCCTGAGCCGCAGCCTGGAAGATATCGGGTACCACTGCGTCGATAACATTCCCCTGGAGCTCGTAACGGAGCTCTTCGAGAACACGCCGGACATCGAACGGCTCGTGGTCGTTCTGGACGTTCGAACCGGGGGGTTCGCCGAGGGTTTCCCCGAGATCCGGCGGCGGCTGTGTGAACGGTGGCCCGATCTGCGGGTGATCTTCGTCGAGGCCTCGCCCGAGGTGCTGCTGCGCCGTTTCTCCGTCGCACGGCGTCCCCACCCCTTGCGGGGCTTCAAGCTGGCGGACGCCATCGCCAGGGAGGCCGAGGACCTGGCGGGTCTCAGGGATACCGCCGATCTCGTCATCGACAGCTCCGAGCTCAATCCCCATGAGCTGAGGAGAAGGGCCCTGGGCCTCGGGGGCCTGGAAGACCCGCGCCAGCTGATGACCGTGGACGTGGAGAGCTTTTCCTACCTCCACGGCGTTCCGGCCATCGCCAGCCTGGTATTCGACGTTCGTTTTCTGCCCAACCCCTACTTCATCGACGAGCTCCGCGGGCTCCCGGGTGATTCTCCCGAGGTGGAGAGCTGGATGGCCCAGTTTCCCGAGGTCGGCGAGGCCATGGAGCTGTTGACAGGCGTCGTGCTGAAGCTCCTGCCGCGCTATGCCGCCGAGCTCAAGAGCCACATCACCATCGCCGCCGGCTGCACCGGCGGCCGGCATCGCTCCGTGTACACGGCGCGCCACCTGGCCGAGGCCATCGCCAAGGCCGGCTACCAGGCCGCCCTGCACCACCGTGACAAGGACCGCTGGAGGTACCCATGATCCCTGTCCTGGTTCTCTCACACGGCGATCTCGCCCGGGAAATCCTGGTCGCCGCCCGAACCATTGACCCGCAGCTCGGCGACGGAGCCGAGATCCTGACCCTTCCCTGGGATGTCAAGACCGAGGAGGCGAGCAAGTTACTTCGCGAAACCCTGACTCGTCTGGACAGCGGAGAAGGCGTTCTCGTTCTGACGGACATGTTCGGCGGCACGGCGACCAACATCTCCCTGCCCTACCTGGAGCCCGGGAAAGTGGAGGTCGTCACCGGTGTCAATCTGCCGATGCTGCTCAAGGTGGCCTCGCTTCGGAGCCGGGCCGTTCCGCTCCATGAGATGGCGGTGAGGCTGATGGAAGCCGGGCAGAAGAGCATTCGGGTCGCCAGCGAATTCCTGAAGGGACGATCGTCCAAGAACAACAGCAGCTGAGGTCCCAGCTCCGGGGGCCTTGCGCCGCCGGTGTAATCCACTGAGGCGATGGATCTTTTGGAACGCCCGGAGATGGGTTGAGGTACAATGAGCCGACGAGCGCTCCAATCGGGGCGTCACGGAATTCCGGTTCCAGACAGCTGGCCGAGGTTCCGGAAATCATGGAGATGCCCGGTATGAGGAAGGAAACGGTTCCGATCATCAACAAGCTTGGCCTGCACGCGCGGGCGGCCGCCAAGGTCGTGCATGCCGCCAACCAGTACGACTCCGAGATCTTCATCGGAACCGACGACGAGGAGGTCAACGCCAAGTCCATCCTCGGCCTGCTGACCCTGGCGGCAACGCAGGGTACCTCGGTCCAGATCCGGACCGATGGGCAGGACGAGGAGGAGGCCATGAGCGCCATGGTCGCTCTGTTCAAGAATCGTTTCGGGGAGGATGAGTGAGCCGCCTCGAGATCTCCGGGATCGGGGTCAGCCCCGGGATTGCCATCGGCGAGCCAGTGGTCTACGAGACCCGGCCGGTGGCCGCTCTGCGTCTTCCCATCGAGGACAACGAGATCGACCGGGAGATCGAGGCCTTCCGCAGGGCCGTCGAGGGGACGGTCGAGCGGATCGAGGAAAACGCCGAGCGGGCGAGGGCCGACATGGGAGAGGAGTACGGCTCCATCTTCGACGCTCACAAGCTCATTGCACTGGACCCGGGCTTCTCGGGGAAGGTGGAGGAGTTGATCCGCACCGAGAAGGTCAATGCGGAGTGGGCCCTGGACCAGGTGGTTTCCGAGCTGATCTCGCGCTTCGAGAATCTCGGGGATCTCTACCTGGCCGACAGGAAACTGGACGTCCTCGACGTTGCGGCACAGATCCTCCAGACGTTCCGGGGCCAGGACCTGCACCGGCTCGCGGAGCTGGATTCACCCGTTGTCATCGTGGCCGACGACCTGCCGCCCTCCCTCGCGGTGCAGCTTCCCCTGGACAAGATCCTCGGCTTCGCCCTGGAGACCGGCGGGATGACGTCCCACACGACGATCATCGCGAGGTCCTTCGGCATCCCGGCGGCGGTGGGCGTGCGGGGGGCCTGCGAGGCGGCCCGTTCGGCGCGGCTGATCGCCCTGGACGCCTTCGAGGGGAAGCTCGTTCTCGACCCCGACCAGGTCGAGATCAACGAGTACCGTTCCCGGCGCCGGGAGTACGAGGAGCAACAGGCCCAGCTGGACCACGTCCGGAACCTGGCAACGGTGACGCGCGATGGCAGGAAGCTCGAGCTCCTGGCCAACATCGATCTACCCATGGAGGTCGAGTCCGCCCTGCACTGGAACGTGGACGGGATCGGGTTGTACCGTTCCGAGTTTCTCTACATGAAGGCGAGCCCGCTGCTGCCGAGCGAGTCCGACCACCTGGAGTTCTACCGGGAGCTGGTCCGGAGGATGGCGCCACGCCCGGTGACCATCCGGACCTTCGATCTGGGGGGCAAGAAACTGGCGCGGGACGTCATCGGCAGCCCCGAGGCCAACCCCGTCCTCGGCTTGCGGGGCATCCGGCTTTGTCTGGCCAAGCCGGGGTTCTTCATCACCCAGTTACGGGCCCTGTTGCGGGTCGCCGGTGAATACCCGCCGGGGACAGTGCGGATCATGATTCCCCTGGTCTCGGGCGTGGAGGAGATTCGTATCACGCGGCACCTGTTGCGCCAGACGGCCGAGGAGCTTCGCAGGGAGGGTCACTCCATCCCCGAGGGTGTGCCTCTTGGTGCCATGGTCGAGGTTCCCTCGGCGGCGATCCTGTCCAGGGAGCTTGCCCGCGAGGTGGATTTCCTCTCCATCGGCACCAACGATCTGATCCAGTACGCCCTGGCGGTCGACCGGGCCAACGACCTTGTCTCGGACCTGTACCGTGCCAGCCACCCGGGGCTGCTGCGGCTGGTCAAGAAGGTCCTCGATGCCGGGGAGGCCGAGGGGATCGAGGTCTCCATGTGCGGCGAGACCGCGGCAGACCCCCTGATGGTCCCCGTTCTCGTGGGACTGGGCCTGCGGAAGTTCAGCATGAACCCCCAGGCGGTCCCCGTCGTGCGCAACCTGATCCGTCACCTGTCCTACCGCGAGGCCAGCCAGATCGCCCGCCAGGCCCTGCAGCTGGTCACGGCGCGGGAGGTGGAGGAATACCTCCTGGAACGCCTGGCCATCTTCTTCGCCAAGATCAAGATTCGCGTCTGAGAGGTTTTCATGCCCAAGCTGTCCCCACGCCGTGTCGACAAGCCATGGGGCTTCGAGGAGATCTTCGCCTTCAGCGAACGGTACGTTGGCAAGATCCTGTTCATCCGGGCCAACGAGGCGTTGAGCCTGCAGTATCATGAACGCAAGGACGAGACCATTCGTATAGAGAGTGGGGAGATGGACCTGATCGTCGGATCCGGCGTCGGCAAGCTCGAACGGCTCCGCATGGGCCCCGGTGATGCGTACCACATCACTCCGGGCACGATCCATCGGATGATTGCCGTGAGTGATTGCACGCTGTTCGAGGTCTCGACGCCGGAGCTGGACGACGTGGTCCGCCTGGAGGACCGGTACGGACGAGAGGGCACCTCGGCGCCCTGAGGAGGCACCATGACACGCCGAAGCGACCGTGGCAGGAGATTGATCACGCTGCTGATCCTGTGGGGGGGGCTCCTGGTCTTCGGCAGTGGTTTGGTCTTCGCCGAGAACCGCTCCCGAACGCCGGCTCCGACGCCCACCCCGGTACCCACGCGCAACCCCAACTCCCTGGCCGCCGTGGCATCGAAGATCCATCTCCGCAAGCCCGGGACCACCTCGAGGTCCAGCGGCGTCGTGATCACCAACGAGAACATCAAGAGCTATGCCGAGAAGGGCAATCTGACCACCGCCAGCGGGCAGCCGGCCAGGACCTCCGCGACTGGGAGCATGCCGTTCGGCAGAACGACGACCGGCCAACGGAAGATGAGCGACGACGCCAAGAAGTCGTACTGGCGCAACGCCTACATTCGCCAGAAACAGCTGGTCGATTCCATCAAGAAGCGGATCGACGAGCTCAACCGCGAGATCCCCGGGCTGTGGCGGGACTTCTACGCCTGGGACGATCCTGCCTACCGCGATGGCGTGATCAAGCCCAAGATCGACAAGAAGCTCAAGGAGGTCGAGGAGCTCAAGAAACGCCTTCCCGCCGAGGAGAAGAAGCTCCCCAAGATCCTCGAAGACGCTCGCCGCGACGGCGCCCTCCCCGGCTGGTTCCGGGATCTGACCTAGGGGGCCTGCTCGCCTTCGGCGAGCAGGCTGTGGGGCCGGGGCGGTGAGGGCAGGCGGGCAGGCCGGGGTGATCGCTTCGCTTTCGTGTGGCGGGTGTCGGCTCTTGGGGGCCGTCCACTGTTCCGTATGCGTGACGGGGGCTCCGTGACCGCAGCCGGCACCGTACCCGTGTCCGCGACAGTGGGTGGCGCCAGCGGCGGGGTGTGCCCACCGCCACGGTCACGGTCACCGATACGGTCACGTCCACGGATCGGATGAGGGTTGCGGATCACCGTTCGCTGCCCGGGACTCGGTCCTGGCTCCTGCCCCGGGCACGGTTTTCCCTCCTTCGTCGCGGTGGTCGGGCCCGGCGCTGCTTGGTGCCGCTGCCGCTCACCACCTGGCATTCGGCCAAGGTCGCAAGACACCCAACGCTGAGGTGGCCAGGTGGTCCTGACGCCTGCTGCTCAGAAGTACGGCCGGTAGCCAAGGTCCTCCTGGTCGATGGGGCCCTTCTGCCTGAGCTCGTCGATGCCGACGACGGCCTCCTCCCGCGTGGTGAACGCCATCTCGTGCTCGCGGCTCATGATGATGGCCTGCTTGGGGCAGGCATCCACGCAGTAGCCGCAGTAGACGCAGCGGAGCAGGTCGATTTCAAAGGACAGGGGACGCTTCTCGTGGTCCACCGCCGCCGTGGGGTCTTCCTCGGCCACGATGGTGATGCAGTCGGCGGGGCAGGCGGTCTCGCACATATAGCAGGCGACGCAGCGGACCTCTCCCTGCTCGTTGGTGGTCAGGATATGGCGGCCGCGCAGGCGCTCGGAGTACTGGCGCTTGACCTCGGGGTACTCGATGGTGGCCACGTCGCGCTGGCCGAAGACGTTCCGCAGGAAATGGCGAAGGGTCACCCTCAGGCCGCCGAGGATGGGTCCCAGGTAGATGCGTTCGCCAAACGGGATCTTGCCACGGTCGACGTTGACGGCCGGTACGTCCTTCATCGGTCCAGCTCCCCTGCAATGATGTTGAGGCTCCCCAGGATGGCGATGGCGTCGGGTACCAGCAACCCCTCCAGTATGTGCGGGTAGGCCTGGTAGAGGGCGAAGCACGGTGGCCGGACCTTGATCCGGTACGGCGTGCCGCTGCCGTCGGAGACGATGTAGTAGCCAAGCTCCCCGTTGGCGCCCTCGGTGAAGTGGTAGGCGTCGCCGGGGGGTACCTTGATCCCTTCGAAGATCAGCTTGAAATGCCAGATCAGCGACTCCATCTCGGTGTAGACCTTTTCTTTCGGAGGCAGAGCCACGTGGTGGTCGTCGGTGATGACCGGCCCGCCGGGCAGGTTGTCGATGGCCTGGCGGATGATGCGGAGACTCTGACGGATCTCCTCCATGCGGACCAGGTATCGGGCGTAGGTGTCGCCAGTGGTGGCCACTGGAACGTCGAACTCGTACTGCTCGTAGCCCATGTAGGGGTGGGCCTTTCGCACGTCGTAGGGTACGCCGCAGGCGCGAAGGCAGGGTCCGGTCCAGCCCCACGCGACGGCCTCCTCGGGTGAGAGAACGCCGATACCCTCGGTACGGTCCCGGAAGATCCTGTTCCTCGTGATCAGCTTGTCCACGTCAGCAACGAAGGGCGGGATGTAGTCGAGCAATCGGCGCACCTGCTCCTCGAAGTCCGCCGGCACATCGTGGGCCAGGCCGCCGATCCGGGCGTAGGAGACCGTCAGCCGGCCGCCGGCGCATGACTCCAGGAGACCGTAGATCTCCTCCCGGATCTGGAAGAAGTACCAGAAGTTCGTCAGGGCGCCCAGATCCACCAGGTTGGCTCCGAGGCAGACGGCGTGGTCCATGATCCTGGAGAGCTCGGAGAGGATCACCCGGACCACCTGGGCCCTCGGGGGCGCCTCGATCCCGAGCATGTTCTCCACGGCCAAGGCGTAGCCCACGCCGTTGATCATGCTGGAGCAGTAGTTCAGCCGGTCGGTGTAGGGGATGACCTGCTGCCAGCCGTGGGTCTCCGACATCTTCTCGAAGCAGCGGTGGAGGTAGCCGATCTCGCTCTCCGCCTTGACGATGTTTTCGCCTTCCAGGCGGAGCACGGTCCGGAGGGTGCCGTGAGTTGCCGGGTGCGAGGGGCCCAGGTTGAGGACCTGGCTCTCCATGTGCTGGTCGTCCAGCTGCTCCTCGCGGGCCCACTCGGGCGTCATGATGTCCTTCTCGGTCAGCAGCCATCGCTGACCAGGATCGTAATCCTTCCGGAGGGGATGACCGTGAAATGCCTCGTGGGTCAGGATCCTCTTGAGGTTGGGATGGCCCTCGAAGCGAACGCCGAACATGTCCCAGACCTCGCGCTCGAACCAGTCGGCGGCCTTCCAGACGCCGTAGGCCGAGGGAAGAACCGCGTCATCCTCGTCCACGGCGACCTTGACCCGGTACCGTTCGCCGCTGTCGAGGTTGGCCAGGTGGTAGACCACATCGAAGCGTTGTTGCCGGTCGGGGTAGTCGACGCCGCAGATATCGCTGAGGAAGTCGCACCGGAAACGGTCGTCGTCGCGCAGCTGCCTCAGGATCTCGAGGAGGTGGCTGCGGTCGACGGCGAGGACCGTGTGGCCGTCGGCATCGTTCCCGATGGTCTCGACGCCATCCCCCGGGAAAGCGTCAGCCAGCGGATGCCGTTCGGTCAGGCTCTGGGTGCTTGAGACGGTCATATTTGGTTTCTCCGTTCTGGATCATCTCCTGAAGCTTGATGATGCCGTGCATCAGGGCCTCCGGCGTCGGAGGGCAACCGGGAACGTAGACGTCGACCGGGATGAACTCGTCCACCCCCTGGACCACGTGGTAAGCGCGGTAGAATCCGCCCGTGCAGGCGCAGGCGCCCATGGAGATCACGTACTTGGGCTCGGCCATCTGGTCGTAGATCCGCTTGACGGCCGGCGCCATCTTGTCGGTGATGGTTCCGGCCACGATCATCAGGTCGGCCTGCCGCGGTGAAAAGCGCACCACCTCGGCCCCGAAACGGGCAAGGTCGTAGTGCGCGGAAACGACCGACATGAACTCGATGGCGCAGCAGGCGGTTCCGAAGGGCAGCGGCCAGAGGCTGTTCTTCCGGACCCACCCCAACATGGCGTCCACCCGGGTCGTGAGCATGGACGAGCTACCGTCTGGCTGGCGCATGAGACCTCCGTGTCGGGACCTTCATCTCGGGGAACATCCGACAGGGCCCGGGCATTGCCCGGCACCGGTTGGCTTCGTTCCTCGGGTCGCATTATACTTTTTTTCACAAGGAGGTGAAGGGATGATCGACGAAAAGTTGACGGCCCTGGAGATCATCGGGATTGCCATACGCGCCGAGCAGGACGCCTACGAGCTCTACGACGCCATGGCCCGGCAGGTGAGCCAGGCCGAGCTCAAGACCGAGCTCGAGCGGCTGGCCGGCGAGGAGCGGACCCACGAGCGGTGGCTGACGGCCTACTACCGTCAGGCGACGGGCGAGGTTACACCGCCTCCTGTGCCGGACGTGCAGATCACCCTCTTCGGCCCCGTGGTCCACGACGGCATGAGCCTCCTGCAAGTTCTTGACGTGGCCATCGAGAAGGAGAGGGCCGCCGAGAATGTCTACGCCGAGGCCCAGCGGCGCTCCGGCGACCCCTCGGGGAAGCGGCTGCTGGGCGAGCTCGTGGAGTTCGAGCGGGGCCATGCCCGCAAGCTCACGGTCTTCCGCGAGACGATCGCCCGCAACCCCGCCTGGCAGGAGGACGCCGCCGGCCGCACCATCCAGCTCGAAGGCCCATAGGGGAGGGGAGAAGCGGTCCGAAACCGCCGCCTTCGCCATGGTGACGAGCGCCGAAGCCGGGAGAAGGTGGTGGGAACCGAAGCTTCGTTGGCGTACAACGCCATCGACCAACCGGCCAACAGGGCACCAGGCCGACAATGGCGCAGCGGCGTGCCGGATTGGCCAGGGCGTCCGGGCCTGCCGCTGTGGACGGAGGTTCCCAACGCTCGCCTGTCTGCTCCGCGGACCGTCGTTGCGCCGCACGCAACCGCCCACGCTCACCTTGACTACGATCCCTCATACACTTCCCACGCCCGCGTTGAGCCCACCTCCGGTACACCGGCCCTCGGCCAAGGGACC
This sequence comes from Acidobacteriota bacterium, assembly GCA_013152925.1. Taxonomy (GTDB): domain Bacteria; phylum Acidobacteriota; class Thermoanaerobaculia; order Thermoanaerobaculales; family Sulfomarinibacteraceae; genus JAADFK01. Next base: position 13,344 of record JAADFK010000079.1, read on the forward strand.
GCCGGACCGGTGTACCAGAGCACCACGGGCCCGACGACGGCGAGTCTCTACAGAAGGCGGACAAGGTGGAAGGGGTCCCCTGGACCTCCTTCGGAGGCACCGATTCTTCCTTACGTGTTGGGCGGCTCTTCCCTCCCTTGAGGAGCCCCGCCCCGCACCCAGCGTACCGCCAGCAGCCCCGAGGGCAGCTCCTCGACCTCGCCCGTGAACCACGTCGGCCGCAGCATCGCCAGCGCCTCCGGTGTCATCTCCTCGCTGGCGAACCCGTTGGTAAAGACGAACCGCCCGTTCCGGGTCCTCTCCGGGTCGAACGGGGGCAAGAGCCCCGCCGCCTGCTGGGCCTCGTACCATTCCCGACGGGCCGCCCGTACGCCGGCGCCGTAGGCGGTGAGCAACAGGTGACCGCCGGGACGTACGAGGTCCGCCAGCGACGTCACGAACCGGCGTCGCACCGCCTCTCCACCCACCGATCCGAGGGTGGCCTGGGCCATGATCACCGCATCGAACACGCCCGGTGCCAGCGGTGGCCGAAGCGCGTCGCCCGCAATCAGCGCGGCGGCACGAACCGCGGCCCGGGCCGCCACGAGGTACCGCACCACAAGCTCCAGTCCCACCGTGCCCGGCCGGTCGAGACCAGCGGCGCGAAGCAGCCGTCCCGCCCCGCACCCGACCTCCAGCACCCTTCCCTGACGGGTCCGGGCTGCCAGCCATCGGGCTTCGTCCTCAAGCAACGCCGCGAAGGCGGGCGGTGCCACCTCGTATGCCCGTATCACCCAATCGGGGTGGTGGGCGGCGCGGTACCGGGAGAACGTTTCGTCCATCCGTGGAGTATACCGTTCGCTCGACCAATTCGGTGCCGCGCACCCACATTCGAAAGAAAGGGAAAGAACGGGACACTCCTTGTATCGTGTCCCTTGTGCGGTGATGACGAGAGCTCGCGTTCCCGAGCGCCATGGCAGCGGTAGGAAGCTACAGAGTCCCCTTGGAGCTTCCCTTTCATGCCGACCCATCCACCCCGGGTCCGGTGCTGGCCCCGGTGCGCTTTCTCGTAGAGCCCCCGGATCCGCAGGGAAAGTAACCTGGGCGATGGGAGCGGTTGCTCCTGAACGCGATGGGATGGCTTTCCCATCGCCAGGAAAGATCCCCGAACCCCTGCGATCGCGAGCTTGGTTCGGGAGGGTGTTCGAAGCGATTCTCCGCTGCCTTGGACCCTCGGTGGCTGCACGAACGCTGCTGGCCGTACGCTGAGAGGTGCCTCCGCAGGGCGATCGCAGAGGCGTGCTCGAAGGGTGGACCGCGATGGATGTGGAAGAAAATCGGCCCTCCCGCGGGTTCCAGATCGTGGAGGTGCCCATGACGACGGTGTGGTGGAAGAAGGGTTGCAAGACCTCGAAGAAGGGGATCGAATACCTGGACGGCAGAGGTGTGGAGTACGAGCTGCGGGATATCGTCTCGGACCCGCCGCCGCGGGAGCTGCTTGAGGCTCAGGTTGGTGGGGAGAACCTCAAGGCCTTCCTCAATACCTCATCGAGACCCTACCGGGAGCTGGGGGTCGGCAAGAACATGCCGACGCGGAAGCGGCTGATCGAGCTGATGCTGGAGCATCCCGACCTGATCAAGCGGCCGGTGGTGGAGCGGGACGGGCGGGTGAGCTTCGGTTTCGATCCCGAAGCCATCGACCGCGTGATCGGATGAAGGGGGCCCGCTTCAACTGTCCCCCCGCCGCCGGAACCAGTCCGCCGTTTCCTGGATTCCCTCGGCCAGGGGCGTGGCGATCTCGACGCCCAGCTCGCGGGCGATCTTCGCTGCCGAGATGCAGGAACGACGCTGCTCTCCGGGCATGCCCGGGCCATGGACAGCGTCCACAGGGCTTCCCAGTGCCTTGCGGATCGCCTCGTAGAGCTCGTTGACGTCGGTCTCGACGCCGGTGCCCACGTTGAAGGTGCGGTAACCCTCGAGGCCGACGGCGGCGCGGTTGGCGGCCACCACGTCGCCCACGTAGACGTAGTCGCGGGTCTGGAGACCGTCGCCGTGGATGGTCGGCTGGCGGCCGGAGAGCAGGCGGTCCAGGAAGATGGCCACGACCCCGGCCTCGCCGTGGGGGTTCTGGCGGGGGCCGTAGACGTTGGCGTAGCGCAGGCAGGTGGCGTCCAGGCCGTACTCGTGGTGGTAGTAGTAGAGGTAACGCTCGCTGGCCAGCTTGGAGACGCCGTAGGGCGAAACGGGGCGCTGGGGGTGGTCCTCATCGGCCGGATGGACGTCCTGCTCGCCGTAGATGGCGCCGCCGGTGGAGGCGAAGACCACCTGACGGAGCGAGCCCTTCCGGCCAGCCTCCAGGAGGTTGAGCAGGCCGCCGATGTTGACGTCGGCGTCGAAACGCGGGTCGGCCACGGAGCGGCGCACGTCCATCTGTGCGGCGTGGTGGACGAGGATCTCGACCCCCTCCTCCTGCAGGAGGAGGGCCGCATCCTCGCTGCGGATGTCGAGGACGTGCAGCTCGGCCTGGGCCGGGACATTTTCCTTCCGTCCGGAGGAAAGGTCGTCGATAATGAGGACGCGGTGGCCATCCGCCACGAGGGCGTCCGCCACGTGCGATCCGATAAAGCCGGCGCCGCCGGTGACACAGATGATGGAAGCCATGGAGCAAACCCCTTCCGCCGAGGCCCGTTGTCGTGCGCTGCCCCCGCTGGCGCGCGGATTCTACCACCGGCCCACCGTCGAGGTGGCCCGGGAGCTGCTGGGAAAGCTGCTGATCCGCCGCAGCTCCGAGGGTCTCGCGGCCCTCCGGCTGGCCGAGGTGGAGGCCTACCTCGGCGTCGACGACCCCGCCTGCCACACTTTCGGCGGCCGGCGGACCCGGAGGACGGCGACCATGTGGGGCGAGGCCGGCCACGCCTACGTCTATCTGGTCTATGGCATGTACGACTGCCTCAACGTGGTGACGGTGGGGGAGGGTCATCCCGAGGCCGTGCTCATCCGCGGCGGGATCCCCGTGGCCGGGGAAGAGCTGATGCTCCACCGCCGCCAGGGACGGCGGCGCCACCTGGCCGACGGTCCAGGCAAGCTGTGTCGAGCACTGGCCATCAGCCGGGCCGACGACGGCGCCGACCTCTGCGACCCGGCCTCGGGCCTGTGGATCGCGCAGGACGGGCTGACGATCCCCGCCAGCCGGATCGTGGCGGCCCCCCGCGTGGGTGTCGACTACGCCGGAGAGGCCGCCGCCTGGCCCCTCCGCTTCTCGTGGAGTCCCGCTACCGGGCGGGATGAGTAGGCGGGCCTGCTCATCGCTTCCGCCACGATCGGTCCGAACCGGGCGGAACGGGGCGTCCGTCCCATCCGGTCGCCCCGACCGGAGGGTCCCGTCGCCTCTCCGTCGTCCCGGCCTGCGCGGTGCGGGGCGTCCATTCCATCCTGTCATCCCGGCTGGAGCGGTGGGGAGGGCCGCGGAGTGGAGTGGTCTCGCCGGGTTCCTCGGGAGGCGGGGTTCTCGGGCAGCGGGCCAGTGGTGGGGGGATCCCTCCACTCGCTCGCTACGCTCGCTTGGTCGGGATGACAGGGGGGGGCGTCCATTCCATCCTGTCATCCCGACCGGAGCGGTGCGAAGCGCCGCGAAGTGGAGGGATCTCCCAGGCGAGAGAGGCAATCCCATCTCCCCTTGTATGAACGGGGATCGTGCGCGGACGCCCGCTCGTGGCCCGTTGGTTGGAGGCGGTGTCGTAGTGATGGGCGGGTTGGTCCGGAAAGGCGCTGACGACGTCGCGTCCCACTCCGGCCGTGAGGAGCCCTCAGGAGCCGTGCAGCGCGGCGTGACTGCCGTCACAGAACGGAGGCTTCCCCGTGGCCTTGCACTGGCAGAGGGCGACGGTTCGTTTTCCGGTGACCTCGAACCGGACGGGCTGGATCCCAAGGTCCTTGTGGGAGCCGTCGCAGAAGGGGTGCTTCGCGGAGCGGCCGCAGGCGCACCACCAGTAGCTTCCGGGTTCGAGGTCCATGACCATCGGCTCTCTGGCCACGATCCGTGGTTCGGACATGATGATCCTCCTTGTGTTGGTGCTTCATACAACAGTGGAAGGTGCCATGTTCTTCCCGGCTGAAGGAAACGATGCCCCGTCCGGGACGGGGCGGGCGGATCGACGGAGCGGACCGTTACCGGCCGGCCGGTTTCGCGGCCAGGAGACGGTCCAGGGTCGCCGCCAGGGTTTCTCCACGGAGATCCTGACCCATGGCGGCGATGGTGCCGTCCGGGGCCACAAGGATGGGCGAGGGGATTCCGGAGACCTCGAAGCGCTTCGCCAGATTGTTCTTGAAGCCGCCCCGGAGGAAGGCGTGCTTCCAGGGCATTGGCCACCTGTTTTTCCGGAAGGTGGCGATGTCTTCATCGTTCCGGTCCAGGGAAAGGCTGAGCATCTGGAGGCCCCGTGGATGGTACTTCTTCCACGCCCGGTCGAGGTTGGGCATCTCACCGACACAGGGAGGACACCAGGTAGCCCAGAAGTCCATCAGGGTCCAGTGGCCCTTGAGGTCCTTGTCGCTGAAATGAGAGCCATCCAGAAGGGTCACCTCGAAGTGGGGGACGGGTTTACCGACCTGGACCTTCTTGTCGGGGTTGAGGTTGCGAAGCACCCACCTCATGCCGGGCAGGTTGGCGTAGTCCTTCTCAAGACGGCCGTAGATGGAGCGCAGCTTGGCACTGTCTCCGTTTTTCTGTGCCAGCATTCCCTCACCGGCGAGGGCCCAGGCCTGGACCTGCGGGAGCGGGTTCTCCGTGGCGAAACGCTTGAGGATCGGCCCGGCCTTGCCGCCGTAGTTGGGGAGGATTCTGGTCAGCGCCGTCGGTCCGAAACCCCAGTAGGGGGAGTCGGGTGGAGCCACCTTCAGAGCCTCGTCCAGCTCTTCGGGAGCAATCGCTATCCCGGTGGATGGACCTTCGGTAACCAGCATGACGGCGGCATACTGGCGAATCGCCTCGGGCGAGCCCTCGGCCATGTCCCCATGGATCGTGTCCAGCAGCTTCGTACTGTTGAAATGGAAGTCCTCGGGGCCTCCTCCGGACTTGCGGTGTTCGTCGAAGGCCTCCGCGAAACGGTACATCCAGGTCTGGAACAGCGACGCCAGGCGGGCCATCCGGTCGAGATCTCCGTGACGGGCATCCCAGACGACCTTCGGCAGCCCGGTGGCATCGTAATGGGGCAGCTTGGCCGGATCGAAGACGATGTGGACCTTCCCGTCCTTGACGGGGACAATGCTGTCGAAGTCGCCGCCGCCATCGTAGGCGAAACCCTGGCCCATGGTGCCGTTGACGCTGTGGCCGTTGGTGGTGATGCCGATCAGCTCGTAACGGGCCGTGGCATCGCCGCCGGGAACCGGGCCATCGAACACCCAGGTGCCGTCCGGTTGCCGCTTCATGGGCTCGGCGCCCGCCAAGCTGTGGTGGCTCCACGAGCCGGTGACGAGGACCTTGTCGAAGGTCGCGGACCAGGGGTTCGGGGCCAGCGTGGCCTCGACCTTCGCCGGTCCCGTCTTCTCGACGAGGACGGGCACGGGGATTTCAACGTGATCGACGGCGGCCAGGTGCAGGGTGACTGGTACGCCGGCCCGGATCGAGATCTCGAAGCTGCCGTCGGGCTTGGCATCCAGGGAGACCTCCTGGCCGTCCTCCCTGGTGTAACGTACGTGGGCGAGCCTGGGCGCAGAGCCGTCGGCCGCGAGGATGCGCCCGTGGATGACGGCGCCGGCCGGACCGGCCTTGGTGGTGGTTTTCTTCGCGCACGCCGGGAGCAGGGACATGGAGGCCGCCAGGGCGAATCCCAGGGCCGGTCGTCCGTATCGAAGCAGGTTCATGGGAACACCTCCAGTTCCAAGGTCCGTCCAACGGTACTCGTCACCGTCGCCCCGTGCAAGGCAGAATCTGCGAAAACGGCGGCCACCATCCGGTGGCCGCCAGGACTGCCCTCGTGGGGGCCCGCGGAAAACAGGGCCTACTGGACCAGCTTCCACGCAGGCATGTAGACGGGATCGCCGCTGCCCGCATCGACAACGGAGGCGTAGGCAAGGTACCGGGCGCCCGGGGTGGAGGAGGAGATACGTGCAAAGCCCCCGGTGATGTCCTCGGTTCCCGGGATTGCCTTGGTGTGCTGGTGGAAGGCCAGGGGTGGCACGGTGTAGATGTTGGATCCCATGGAGCTGCCGTCGGGCCGGAAATACTCCACCCGGACCTTGATCTCACGATTCGTCAGGTTGGCCAGGCCGATGTTGGTCCGGAAGGAGCCGTTGCGTCGAAGCTGGATCAGGTAGCCATCATCGCCCTCGGCCAGGGCGGCGGTTTCCGGGAGGGCCGGGACGTACTGGCCCAGCGTGCCCTTGGTTGAGACGTTGAAGGTCCGGCTGGTGACGATCACGGGACCGGCGTCGGTGGACAGGCGAAGGGCGGCGCTGGTGGTGACATGGAAGAGCGCATCGATGACGTCCTCCAGGTGTTTCGAGGTGCCGGCCGGGAGTGAAACCTGGACCTGAGGATGGGTGGTGTTGTCCTGGTCCTTCGGCAGGAGCTCGATGGTGACCGTTGCGTCGTCCGATCCCATGTTGACCAGGGAGAGGTCCGTTCTCCAGACGGTTTCGCCCACCCCGGTACCGTGGACCGACGCGGCGATCCAGAGCGGCTCACCGGGAAGTGCGGGCCACTCCGCTGGGGTGATGTAGGTGGGGTCGCCCGTGCCGTTGTCGACGATGGAGGCGTAGGCCTGTACCGCCGCTGTGTCCGAGCCGTTGCGAACGACGGCGTAGGCCGCATCGACGGCGGTGATGCCCTCTTTGGAGAAGATGTCAGTGACCTGTGTCCAGCCCCACGGCGGCAATGTGACGGGCCGGCTGGCCAGGAGCGTGCCGTCGGACCCGTGGAGATCGATGGCCACGGTGGCGCTCGCATCCGAGACGTTGGCGACGCCGATGTTCGTTCGGAAGTCGGTGTTACGAACCAGCCCGGCCAGCACGGCCTGGCCGCCGGCGGCGATGGCGGCCGCGGCGGGCCGGCCGCCAATGAACTGGCCGAAGGTGCCGGCGGGCGCATCGTTGTAGGTCCGGGAGGCGATGAGGATGTTGGAGCCGGCCCGGAGACGGATGGCGCCGGTGCCTGATGCGCCAAAGGTGTTGCGAACCACGTCGCCGAGGGACAGGCTCCTGCCGGCGGGGACGGTGAAGGTGATTTCGGCGGCCTGGGAGTTGTCGTGCCCCGAGGGGAGCCATGCCGCCCGGACGGTCGCCTCGGCCCCGGAGGGGTTGAACAGATCGATGTCGGAGACCCAGTGCGTGCCGTTCTTGCCGTTGGCATGGGCGGCGGCGGTCACCATCTGGGTCGCGAGGCCGCTGGACTGACAGCTCAGGCAGTCCACCTGGAGGTTGAAACGGCCGCGGGAGTCTTTGCTGTAGGCGCCGACCATGATGTGGTAGGTGGTCCCCGCTTCGAGGTTGAGCTCCAGGTAGGAGTTGGTCCTGGACGCGGCACAATGAGCCATGTCGTCGTCGTCGTTGCAACCGTCCGCCAGCTCGGTGTACGGTCCGCAGGACGGGCCGGTCCACGCAGAGAGGACCGTGTCCGCTCCGGAGCCGCAGGTGGAGATGGCGTAGGTTCCGCTCTCGACGGGCGTCAGCTCGAACCAGGTGGAGCCCCAGCGGCCCACGTTGGCGTCGCGCGGCTCGCTGACGCAGCTGGGCGCTGGATCGCTCTCGTCGATGGTCCCGGTGGCATTGTTCAGGGAGTACTGTACGGGGAAGGGTCCGGCTGCCGGGACGACCCGGGGCGACGCGCAAAGGTCGGCCGGTTCGGTGACCTCTACCTCGGATGTGGCCAGGGCCATGGCTCCCTTGTCGTCCCGGGCACTGACCGTGGCGTAGAAACGTCCACCCATGGGGAAGGTATGGGTCAAGGTGCTCGTGAGGGCACCCGTCCCCGAGCCGCCATCCTTCGTCTGCCAGAGGTCGGTGACCATCCAGGTGACGGTCAGGGGGTCGCCGTCGGCATCGGTGGCCGTGGCCTTGAAGGTTGCGGACTGGCCCGCGTCGAGCTGGAGCGTGTCGGTCGGGGAGGTGATGGCAATGGTGGGGGTCGTGTTGGGCTCGGTGGGGATTTCGAGGCCCCAGACGCCGCGGCCATGCGTGGCGATCCGCAGCATGGAGCCGTCGGCCAGTGCCCGGATGTCGTGGACGGAAACGGCGGGCAGGCCGTCGCCGAAGCGGGACCAGCTGAGGCCGCCGTCGGTGGAGCGGTAGAGGCCCACGTCGGTTCCCAGGTAGACCGTCGAGGGATCGATGGGGTCCCAGCGGGCCACCTGGGCTGTGAAGGGCCGGAGGCCGTCGGTCGCGTCCTGCCAGGTGGCGCCGCCGTCGGTGGTTCTCCACAGGCTGTCGCCATCGAGGCTCGCCAGGCAGGCCAGGGCGGTTCCCGCGTCGAAAGGCGAGATCTCGAGGTTGACCACGCGTCGGCTGGGGAGCTCGTTCTGACCGAAGTGCGCGACGTTCCAGGTGGCGCCGCCGTCCTCCGAACGGTACACGTCCCGCCCCTTGGCCACCATGAGGACTTTGGGGTCGGCCACGGTCATGGCGATGCTCCAGATGGAATCGTCGTTCCACGTTTCGCCGCCCTTCACCTCGGTGGCCAGCGGGAACCAGGTGTCACCCCCGTCGGGAGAACGCCAGACGCGGGAAGTCCCGGTCAGGACCTCTCCCGGTTGCGAGGGGTTGAGGGTCAAGGGCGTGATGAAGGGCGCGTTCTCGTCGCTGCCGAAGGCCGGCGAGATGTTCTTGAAGTCCTCACCGGGGAGGGCGCGGTACACGCTGGTGTTGTAGATGGTGCCGTAGCGGATGGTTGGAACCATGGGGTTGATGGCGCACTCGAAGCCGTCGCCGCCGAGCACCGAATCCCAGCTGTTGTCTCCAGTCGACCGCCGCTGGTTGGTGCCGTTGTCCTGGGCGCCGGCCAGCACCAGTTCGCGGTCGGCGGGATCGATGGCCAGGCCGTAGTACTGGCGGGTCACCAGGCCGGAGTTGGCGTCGGTCCACGTGATGCCGTTGTTGGTGGACTTCCAGACGCCGCCGTCGCATCCGACCCAGAGTGTGTTCCCCTGCCACTGGAGGTCGTGGGCGTCCACGTGGGGGAGGTTGGGGGTCCCCGCATAGGGGTTCTTGGTGGCCCAGCTCTGCCCGCCGTCCGCCGAGATCACGTAGTACACGCCGCCGGCGACCACCCTGTTGGGGTCGGACGGGCTGACCGAGATCGTGTTGTCGTACCAGCCCTGGGCACCCAGGTAGGGATCGGGGCTCTTGACCTTCTTCCATGTGGCGCCGCGGTCGGTCGTGCGGTAGACGTTGACAGGCGGCGTGTCGCCCTTCTTTGCTGGCGCAACGTTGAGAGCGACATAGAGGATGCGGTCGTTGGAGGGGGCGATGGCCAGCGCCGTCCGGTTGAGGTCCCACCGGTCGGAGAGTGCCGCCGGGAGGCCGGAGGAAGCCTTGGACCAGGTCTTGCCATTGTCGGCGGACTTCATGACCCGCGCCATGCCCGAGGGGCAGCTTCCGAGACACCAAATGGCGGCGTACAGCCGGTCGGGCAGCTTGTCGGACCGGACCACGTCGGTGACCATGAGCTTGCGGGACGAGGTGTTGGCGTACGCCGAGATAACCGTGCTCCACGTGGCGCCACCGGTCTCCGATCGCAGCAGCCCCTCGTTGGTGGCCGCGAGCAACACGTCCGGGTCGCGGGGGTCCACGCTGATCCGGAAGAACTGGGTGGCGATCACCTGGTCCGGGAGGCTCCATGTCTCACCACCGTCGTCGGACCGGAGCAGGCCGATACCTGGAATGAAATCGATCCCGTAGCCGCCCTCGCCCGTGCCGAGGTAGACGATGTCCGGGTTCGAAGGGGCGATGGCCAGAGCACCCACGGAGAGGTTGGGAATACCGTCGGTCAGGGGCTCCCAGGTGACGCCCCCATCGCGGGTTCTCCAGACGCCGCCGCCCGCGGCCCCGGCCAGGATCGTGCCATCGATCGCCGGGTGTGGTGTGACGGCCGTGAAACGGCCGGCGCCGTTGTTGGGGCCGAGGCTGATCCAGCTGGAGCCGCCGATACCCGCGGTGTGCAGCGTGGTGTCGTCCAGCCGGTGCTCGGCGTACGCTTTCCGGGCCTGGCTGAGCAGCCTGCCGGCGTCGGTACCTCCGGGCGCAAGACCACGGAGCTGAAGCTCGAGGCGGTAGCGCTGGCGGATCGCCTCGGCCTCACCGACGGGGCCGTCGGCTTCCGATATGTTGATGCCGGCTTTCCGTGGGAGCCCAGCGGCGCCTGCAGACAACGAGAAGGCCGCCATGGCGGCGGCGGCGAACAGAGCGATGGGCGAATGAGCGATACGAACGATGGTGTTTCGGGGCATGATGCCGTCCAACGTACGAATTCCCAGGCACAGGACCGGATTTGATGGGCGCCATGCCATGGGTTTGCGCATGCTACCACCGGCGCGCGGGGACGGCAAACGGGCGGATCACACCAACCTGTGGAGGAGTGGGCTGACAAGCTCGAGCCAAGGGTCGCGGCCCAGGATCTCGTAGTAGGTCAGGGCGCCGAGGAATGCATGGCACAGGGTCAGGGCCCAAAGGTTGGGCCAGCGGATGTAGAGGGCTGCCCAGAGGAGGCCTCCCAGAAGGGTCAACGCCATCAGGGGCAGGTCGGGGAGGTGGGCCAGGGAGAAAAGCACGCCGGCGGCGAAGGGGACGGACCAGCGGGGCAGCAGGGGGAGCAGACCGCGGACGAGGATGCCGTTCAGGGCGGCCTGCTGTACCAGCGCCCAGCCGAGATAGAGCCCCACGACGGTCCAGAAGTGAGCCGGCAGGGGTGGACGGCCCAGGAGACGCCCGAGCCAGAGGAGCAGAAGGGAGCCGGCAACGCCGACGGCCGCCGCGGCAGCCAGGGCGGGGCGGAGGTGACTCGTGGACAGACCCCAGGCGCCAAGGAGGCCGGGCTGTTCCCGGAGCCGCCGGATAAGCCACCAGGTCCAGACGGCAGCCGCCACGACGAAAAAGATCCCGTTGGCATCGAGAAGATCCTCGAACACCAGATGGATCGCCGAGGTGGCCATTAGCAGCAGCATGTCCGCCGTTGTGCGGTCGGCCCCCTGGCCCGCGGTCACAGCCCGGCCTTGCCCAGGATCTTCTCGAACGCCTCGACCTCCCCCCGGGTCGTGTAGAAGTGGGGCGAGAAGCGGACGTTACCCTGGCGCGCGGAGCACACGACGCGCCGTTCGCCCAACTTGCGGGCCGCCTCGTGGGCGGGCACCGAGGGGTGCCGGGCGGCGACGATGCCGGCCACGGGATGTCCGGGCCCCGGCGAGACCACCGTCCAGCCGCGGGCGATCAGGCTCCGGGCCAACAGGCGGTGGAGCATCTCCACGCGGGCCTGGATGAGCTCGGGTCCGACCTCGAAGAGCAGATCCAGGGCGGCGGCCAGGCCGGCGACGCCGATCCGGTTGAAAGAACCGGCCTCGAAGCGCCGCCCGTCCTCCAGGAAGATGAGCTCGCGCAGCGTGAAGTCGCCGCGGCTGCGTCGCACGTTGCACCATCCGGCGGCGGGTGGCAGGAGGCGGCGGCGAAGGGAAGCTGTCGTGCCCATCAGTCCGGCGCCCTCGGGGGCGAGCAGCCACTTGTGGCCGTCGGCGACCACCGCGTCAACTCCCAGTGTGGCCATGTCCATGGGCAGGACCCCGAGCCCCTGGATTGCATCGACCACCAGGACGACATCCCGCTCCCGGCACAGCCGCCCGAGCTGGGCAAGCGGGGCGACCCAGCCAGTGTGGAAGGCCACCCAGGAGACGGTCAGCACCCGCGTGGACACAGTCATGTGCTCTGCGACGGCTTCGGGATCGACCCGGCCACCGGGCTGCGGGTAGCGCGTGACGATCACGCCGTGGCGCTCCAGGTTGAGCCACGGCGCGGCGTTGGAGACGAACTCCTCCTCGCCAACCAGCACCTCGTCTCCCTTGCTCAAGCCCAGGCCCCACGCCAACGTGCTCAGCCCATCGGTGGTACTGGGGATGATGGAGACGTCCTCCTCGTTGCAACCCAGAAGGCGTGCCCCGAGATGGCGGCAGGTCAGCACATCGCGGCTGCGTCCCGCGCCCTCCACGTGACCCGTGGCCTCCTGCTCGGCAAGGCGTTGTCGCATGGCTTCGGCCACCGGTGCCGGAAGCGGTGCCAGGGCGGCGTGATCCAGGTACAGGTACTGCTCCCGGACCGGGAACTTCTCCAGCCAGCCACCAATGTCCGACATCATACAAGGGATCATAGCAGCCCAAAGAAAAGAGAGGGCCCATAAGGAGAGACTTCTAAAAAAGAACACTGTAAAAAAGGGACACTGTTTTTATCGTTATTTCTTGAGACTTTTCCAGGCTCGTACGAACACCAACCTTGCATCGGGTGGGTGGCGGCTTGACTCCACACTGTCAGGTATCCGGAGGCGTGCACCGGGCAGCACGGATTCCGAGCCGGTAAGCTGGCACTCCTCCACCTCGGCTCCCCGGTATGCGCTACTGGTATGCCCCTCGGTCCTTGTTGTTTCTTCCCGGAATCCGT
>JAADFK010000080.1 GCA_013152925.1 Acidobacteriota bacterium
GGGCCGATCCGTTCGCTGCTCCACCTGCTGGACCGGAAAGACCGGATCACCGTCATCGTGGCCGCCGAAACCCTCGATGCCCGTTTCGACATGGGGAAGATCGCACGCTTCGTCGAACGGATGCCATCCCTCGATGCCGAGGGTACGGCCAGCGTGATCGAGCGGTTCCGGCGAGGTTGCCTGGACGAATCGGGCGACTGGATCGATGCTTTTCCTGGTCGTAAAGATGCGATGTTCCACCGACCAACGGAAGAACCCTCAGTCCCCGGCAACGACCGGCCCACGCTACAAGACCATCTTGCCACTCTCTGCGCCACGCCCAGGCGGCTCAAGTCCGCGCTCCGCACTGCCTTCGATGTCTGGGGACCATTAGTCGGCGAGATCGACTTCGACGATGTCCTGCTGATGAGCGTGCTCAGAGAGGCGGAGCCAGACGTGATCTCCCTGGTGAACCAGCACATCGGCCTGCTGCGAAAAGGGTGGGAGCCCCGGGGGGAGAACAAGAATCAGGAAAGCCCCTTCAAGAAGGAGCTCGACAGGTTGCTGTCTGAAGAGCAATCCGAGGCGACCAGGAACGCAATCAATGTAATCCTCAATCACGTTTTTGATGGTTGGAATAAACCCCATGCCCCGGCTTCCATCAAACGGCCCCAGGGGTTCGTCGTGGCCGGTCACGCCGATTACTGGTCCCGCTTCCTCGCGGTGCCCGACCTCACCGAGGACGAGCGCGACCAGCCCGTCCTCCGGGAGATGCAACGGTGGGAGAACGACCGCAGGGGCGAGCTTCCCGCCCTGGTTGCGGACCCGAAGCGCTCCGAGGCGGTCGAGGATCTTTCGCCGTTTCTCTCCCCTGAGGCCGTAGTCACACTCCTCGAGAAGGTCATCGGGGACCGCGCGGCGGAGTTACCAGAACAATGGCCCTCTGATGAGTCTTCCATTCCCGAACCCCCGGGGATTGTTCCGCTGTGGAGGATGTTGCTGCGCAATCGGTCCCTCGGTCGCGAGGAAGAACACCTCGAGCAGGTGCTTGCCACCGCGGTCCGCCAGCAGACACCCCGGAATCTGGAGCTTGTGCGTTGGCTTGAACTGTATTACTTCACTGACGAAATCGATTTCAGAGTCCTCAACGAGAATGCTATCAATCGCCTTCGCGCTGAACTCACGACGGCTCTTATCCGGCTCTCCGTTGATGCAATCATCGGGAGCCTTCGTCATGCTGGGCGGTGGGCGTTGTATCACTGCTCTTGGGGCCGCGTTCAAAGTCGGCATCAACATGAACTCGTCCCCCCTCCCTTCGAAGGCTGGGATGGATTCTCAAATCGCCTCCTGGATGCTCTCGAACAGGCTCCTGCTATCATCGTTCCCCAGCTCATCCCATTCCTCGTGAGAGAAGACGGCGGCGGATACATCTTTGACAAACCGATGGCGGAATCCCTCTTTGATGTGGAACGTCTCAGTGTCCTCCTTCGCCGCCATCCCATCCCAGAATCGGCGATCCCCAAGCCGTTGCTCGAGCGGTACCGGGTCCTCATGGAGGCGATGGAGCAAGATGGCGACTGAAGACGTCTCTCCGCCGGAGGTTCCCCCGCATCGGCAATGAGGCAAGGTCATCCCACTCCCGAGGGGTAGCGGCCCCCTCCGCGAGCTTCCTCCGGTTCGTTCTCCCGTTGCGCGTTCAGACGTCGAGCAACCAGCGCCAGAGAGGTGTGTACCGGATGGTGACACCATCAACGTTCTCTTCGGCGAAGCGATCGGCGGTGATGATGGTGCCGGTTGTCAGGCCGAGCTCCCTGGCTGCGGCGAGTAGGCTGCGCCCGAGGATGTCGCTGAATTCCTGAAGGGGGGAGAGCGAACCGCAGTCCGCGAGGAGACTCGCGTTTTGACGCGCCAGAGTTTCCCTCTCAACAAGGATACTTCATGCCAATGTATCCCTGTTGCCAGGACCACATGGCGGGGCGTGCGGGACGAGGGCACAGCTGGGCTGCAACCGTGATCGGCCTCAACTCGGTATCCTGACGTCCGGTCCCGCTACTCTGCGAACATCTCCTGGAGCACGGCGAGGGCGCGGTGGCCGGTCTCGGGGTCGAGGTGGCCGAGCTTGCGGACGAGGCGGGAGCGGTCGATGGTCCGGATCTGGTCGAGCACGACGAAGCCGTCCTTGCCGTCGAAGCGTACGGGGACCCGCGAGGGCCAGGGCTTGCCCGCGGTGGTCATGGGAGCGACGATGACCGTCCTGAGGACGAGCATCTCATCCGGAGAGATCACCACACAGGGGCGGGTCTTCCGGATCTCGCTACCGCGGGTCAGGTCGAGCTCGACGGTGTAGACGTCGAAACGTCTCACCATTGCCACTCGTCGTCGAAGCGGTTGGGGGCATCCTCGTCGAGCGGTGGTGCGTCGGCGGCGCGGGCGGCCATCTCCTCGAACGCCTCCCTCCAGCCGCTCCGGGCTGAACGGATGGGCCGGATCAGCAGACCCTCCTCCACCAGCAGCAGCTCGAGCTCACGCCCGGCCAGCCGAGCCTGCTCCACCAGCGGTTTGGCGATCCTGATCCCCTGCGAGTTTCCGATCCTGATGAGCCGTGCCACGATTCCTCCGGACCTATATTGTAATTCCATGCCCATCCGGCGGTCGACGGCGTTGGAAACGACCGGCTGGCCCGTGCTGCGATTCGCCCCGGGAGCTGGCGCACGGTGGGTGAGCCCGATATCCGGTTCCGTCCCGGGAACGACACTGGTGTATGCTTGGGGTGATGGACGTCCAAGGTGTGGATCTGCAAGCTCTTGTCCGGAAGATCGCCGGTGTGCTCGAGCCGCGCGGGGAGATCCTGGAGGCCTATCTCTTCGGGTCGGTGGCCCGGGGGGAGGCTCAGGCCCACAGCGACATCGACGTGGCCGTGTACGTGGACAAGCGGAGGTGTCCCGAGACGCCCTTCGGGTACCGGGCCGACCTGACCACGGCGCTGATGGCCGGCCTCGGGACCAACGACATCGATGTGGTCGTTCTCAACGAGGCGCCGCCCCTGCTGTACCACCGCGTGCTGCGGGACGGGATCCGCGTGCTCTCGCGGGACCTCCGCGCCACCACGACGCGGGAGGCGCAGGCCTACTCCCGCTACTTCGATTACCTGCCCCAGCTGGCCAAGATCGAGGCGGCGTTGACCGGCAGGACGGGTCGCGGAGAACGTCCATGAGCCCGGGCCGGCCCGATCCCCTGGTTATCCGCCGTCATCTCCTGGCGCTTCGGCTGGCGGTGGCGAATCTCCAGCGGCATTGTGGTGCAACGGCCGAGGAGCTGGCCGCCGATCCAGACCTCGCCTGGGCCGTGGAGCGGGGACTCCAGCTCTGCGCGCAGAACGCCATCGACCTCGCCACCCACGTGGCCGTGTCAAGCGGCCGGGATATTCCAGACTACGCCGCCGCCATCGATGCCCTCGCAGAGCTGGGCGTCATTCCCCGTGACTTCGCCGCCGCCTTCCGGGGCATTGCGGGCTTTCGTAACATCCTGGTCCACGGGTACCTGGAGGTCGATCTCTCCGTCGTCAGCCGGCTGCTCAACGAACGGCTTGGGGACTTCATCGAGCTTGCCGATCACATGGAGCGGTTTCTGGCCAACGGCCTCGGTGAGGAGCGCTGATCGGACCGGCTTGATACCCCGACCCTCTCCCTTTCGCGCAATCCGGGATCGCGGCCGAGAGAGCGCGCGTCACCTCAGGGTCTTGAGGCACTCCGGGGTGAAGGGGGCGATCTCGTCGAGGCGGCCTTCGCGGATCTTGTGGGGCCACTGGGGATCGGCCAGGAGGGCGCGGCCGACGGCGACAAGGTCGAATTCGCCGGCCTCGAGGCGGCGCAGGAGGTCGTCGATGCCGGTGGGCTGTGCCGAGGCGCCGCGGAAGGCGCCGAAGAAGTCGGTGTCCAGGCCCACGGAGCCCACGGTGATGGCGGGCCTGCCGGTCAGCTTCCGGGTCCAGCCGGCCAGGTTGAGGTCCGAGCCGGGAAACTCGGGCTCCCAGTAGCGGCGGGTGGAGGCGTGGAAGATGTGGACGCCGGCGTCCACGAAGGGTGCGAGGAAGCGCTCGAGCTCCTCGGGGGTCTCGACAAGGCGCGCGTCGTAGCCGCCGGACTTCCACTGGGAGAAGCGGAAGATGACGGGGAAGTCCGGACCCACGGCCCGACGGACCGCGCGGACGATCTCCAGGGCAAAGCGGCTCCTGGCGGTCAGGTCGCCGCCCCACCGGTCGGTGCGGCGGTTGGTGCGCTCCCAGAAGAACTGGTCGATCAGGTAGCCGTGGGCGCCGTGGATCTCCACGCCGTCGAAGCCGGTGGCCCTCGCGTCGGCTGCCGCCCGGGCGAAGGCATCGATCACTTCGGCGATGTCGGCCTCGCGCATTTCCACCGGTGGATCGGCGTTCTCCACGCCCGGGTGGGGCACGGCGGAGGGGCCGTAACCGGGCACCTCGGGATCGGGCTCCATGCCGCGCTGGCGGACGCTGCCCACGTGCCAGAGCTGGGGGACGATGGCGCCGCCCGCCGCGTGAACCTCGTCGACGACCCGCCTCCAGCCGGCCAGGGCGTCCTCGCCGTGGATCCGTGGGACGGCGGGGTAGCCGGCGGCGGCGGGATGGTCGATGGCGGTTCCCTCGGTGATGATCAGGCCCACGCCGCCCTCGGTCCGGCGGCGGTAGTAGGCGGCCACCTCGGGCGTGGGGACGCCGCCGGGCGACATGGACCGTGTCATGGGAGCCATGACGATCCGGTTGGGCAAGGTCGTCGTCCCAAGGGGGAAGGGGCTGAAGAGCGGCTCGATGCTGGGTGTCATGCAGGCCTCCTCGCCGAAGGATCCGGCGTCAGTGGTTGTCCCGGAGGGGCTCGATGGTTACGCGGATGCCGTTGAGCACGGCGGTGCCGCAGAGGGGGTCGACCGCGGTGTCGTCCAGGAGGTCGTTGAAGCTGGCGCCCGGGTGGGCCCCGGCCACGCCCAGGCGGATCCCCGGCCGGTCGTGGCCCCAGCCGTGGGGCAGACTGACGACGCCGGGCAGGATGTCCCCGGAGAGCTCCGCCGGGACGGTGATCCGGCCACCGGGGCCTTCGAGCACCACGGGTTTCCCGTCGGCGATGCCGAGGCGCGTGGCATCGTCGGGATGGATCAGCAGGGTGCAGCGCTCGCGGCCCCGCATCAGCCGCGGGGCGTTGTGCATCCACGAGTTGTTGCTCCTCAGGTGGCGCCGGCCGATCAGCAGCAGCGTGTTGCCGCT
This sequence comes from Acidobacteriota bacterium, assembly GCA_013152925.1. GTDB lineage: Bacteria > Acidobacteriota > Thermoanaerobaculia > Thermoanaerobaculales > Sulfomarinibacteraceae > JAADFK01. Next base: position 5,255 of record JAADFK010000080.1, read on the forward strand.
GGGGGCGGAACCCGGGCCGAGGAGCTCCCGGAGGCGGGCCAGATCATCGAGGAACGGTTCGGGGGCCAGCTCGATGGTGCGGTCCGGCGTGCGCAGGCGGTGCGGCAGGCAGGGCTCGAGCGGCCCCAGGTCGACACCGTGGGGGCTTCGTTCGAGGCGGCGCAGGCTGAGCCCGCGCCGGCCGGGGAGGAAGCCGGCCCCCTCGCGTCCGGTGCGGAGGGCGAGGTCCAGCAGGCGCCGGGGCCCCAGGGCGGCCGTCAGCCGCCGCTTGAGGCGATTCCCGGGCGCCCCGCGGTCCAGCCGGCGCAGCAGGCCGGCGAGGATCTCCCAGTCGTGCCGGGTATCCGCGGGTGGCTCGAGCACCGGCGGCGAGTACCGGGCGACGTTCCGGACGGCCAGCAGGTTGAGCGCCAGGTCGTAGTGGTCCCGCTCCAGCGGGGCCACCGGCGGCAGGATCAGGTTGGCGTGGCGGGTGGTCTCATTGAGGTAGAAGTCCACGGCAACCATGAAGCCCAGGGATTCGAGGGCCCGGTCCAGGCGCCGGCCGCCGGGGACCGAGAGCACGGGGTTGCCGGCGATGGTCAGCAGGGCCCGGATCTGTCCGTCCCTTCCGGTCAGGATTTCCTCGGCCAGCACCGCCACGGGCAGCTCGCGGCCGAAGCCGGGCAGGCGGCGCACCCGGGTGTGGCACCGGCCCAGCCCGCCGCGGCCGCCGCCGCGAAG
>JAADFK010000081.1:0-6772 GCA_013152925.1 Acidobacteriota bacterium
GCATGCGGCGGATCTCCTGCTGAAAAAGGACGACGATGGCGAAGGGGAGGTAGAAGAGGAGCTCGCGCAGGATGGCGGAAACGGTCAGAAGGCCCAGGGCGGAGGCACCGAGGTAGACGCCGACCAGGATGACGATGCCCCAGAGCATCTGCATGGCCCGCGTTCCCCGCAACAGGACGAGGAGGATGTAGATCAGGATCGTGACCGTCAGGATATCGACCAGGTCGGCCATGCCCACCTGGAGGTGCGTCAGGTCCCGGAAGAAGGTGACGATCCAGCTCACACCGTGCCCCCGGCCCTCATGATACCGCGGGCGACGATCAGGTATTGCCGGGCGGGCGCCGCGTCGTGAACCCGCACCACGGCGCGCTCGCAGGAGAGGGCCGGCTGGAGGGCGGCCAGCGTGCCAGGAAGGCGTTCGCCGGCAGGGGCTCCGGTCAACCTCCCGATGAACGATTTCCGGGAGGGGCCGATGACCACGGGGTACCCGAGGGCCGCCAGGTCGGGAAGCGCGGCCAGGAGCGCCAGGTTGCCCGCGTCGTCCTTGCCGAAGCCGATTCCCGGGTCCAGCCAGATCAGCTCGCGTCGGATCCCGGCAGCCTCCGCGGCCAGGGCGCGCTCGCGCAGCGCGGCATGAACCTCGGCCACCACGTGATCGTAGCGGGTGTCCGACTGCATGTCGCGCGGGCTCCCGCGCATGTGCATGAGGATGATCCCGGCGCCCCGCCGTGCCACCTCCGCGAACATTTCCGGGTCCCTGCCGGCCGTCACATCGTTGACCATGTCGGCGCCGGCGTCCAGGGCCCGGGCGGCGACCTCCGCCTTCGAGGTGTCGATGGAAACCAGCACCCCGGGCGCGCAGGCGCGCACACCCCCGAGGACCGGAAGGATCCGGGCGAGCTCCTCCTCGGCGGCGACGGGCCGTGCACCGGGCCGCGTGGACTCTCCGCCGATGTCGAGAATCCCGGCGCCCTCCTCGATGAGGGTCAGGGCGTGACGGATGGCGGCGCCGGTGTCCAGGTAGAGGCCTCCGTCGGAGAAGGAGTCGGGCGTGCAGTTGAGGATGGCCATCAGGGCGGGAAGGCCGGCGGACCACGCCGCCAGGCCTTGCGTCAGGCGCGAGCTCGTGGCCGGCGGACTCTGGTTCGTGCCTGTCACGCCGTTTCCGGAACCTCCTCGGCCGGCTCCGGCCGTTTCTTGAGCGCCCTGACATCGATGCCGCTGTGCTGCTGGATCAGGTCGTACACTTCGTTGCCGTCGAGCACCTCGTTTTCCAGCAGACCCTCGGCGATGGCTTCCAGCGTCACCCTGTGCTTCTCCAGGATGATCCGGGCGCCGCTGTACGCCTCGTCGACGATTCTCCGGACCTCCCGGTCGATCTGAACGGCCGTCTCGTTGGAGTAGTTCTGATGCCGGGTGATCTCCCGGCCCAGGAAGATGGACTCTTCCTTGTGGCCGAAGGTCAGCGGGCCCATGGACTCGCTCATGCCCCACTCGCAGACCATCTTGCGGGCCAGGTCCGTCACACGTTCGAGATCGTTGCCCGCCCCCGTGGTGATCTGCTCGGCTCCGAAGATCAGCTCCTCGGCGAGCCGGCCACCCATCAGCACCTTGAGGTTCGCCTTGAGGTAGGTCTTCTTGTAGGTGTAGCGGTCCTCCAGGGGGAGCTGCTGCGTCAGGCCCAGGGCCATACCCCGGGGGATGATGGTCACCTTGTGGAGGGGATCGGCCTCGGGGACGATGGCGGCCACCAGGGCGTGGCCCGCCTCGTGGAAAGCCGTCAGGGTTTTCTCCTCGTCCGAGAGGACCAGAGATCGCCGCTCCGAGCCCATCATGACCTTGTCCTTGGCCTGCTCGAAGTCCTCCATGCCCACCTTCATCTTGTTGAGGCGGGCGGCGCGGAGGGCCGCCTCGTTGACCAGGTTGGCCAGGTCGGCGCCGGAGAATCCAGGGGTGGAGCGTGCGATGACGGGCAGATCCACGTCGGAGGCCAGTGGGATCTTCTTGGTGTGGACGCGGAGAATCCCCTCGCGGCCCTTGACGTCGGGCCGGTTGACGACGATGCGCCTGTCGAAGCGGCCGGGCCGCAGGAGGGCCGGGTCGAGCACATCGGGCCGGTTGGTGGCGGCGATCAGAATGACACCCTCGTTGGATTCGAAGCCGTCCATCTCCACCAGCAGCTGGTTGAGGGTTTGCTCCCGCTCGTCGTGACCGCCGCCGAGCCCCGCCCCACGGTGCCGTCCCACGGCGTCGATCTCGTCGATGAAGATGATGCAGGGCGCGCTCTTCTTGCCCTGTTCGAAGAGGTCTCGAACGCGCGAAGCGCCGACGCCGACGAACATCTCGACAAAGTCCGAGCCCGAGATGGAGTAGAAAGGAACCTCGGCCTCACCGGCCACGGCCCGGGCCAGCAGGGTCTTGCCCGTCCCCGGAGGGCCCATCAGCAGGACGCCCTTGGGGATCTTGCCACCGAGCCGCTGAAAGCGGTGCGGGTCCTTGAGGAAATCGATGATCTCCTCGAGCTCTTCCTTAGCCTCGACGACCCCCGCGACGTCGGCGAAGGTCAGCCGTTTCTGTTCGGGCGTCAGCAGGCGGGCCTTGGACTTGCCGAAGGACATGGCCTTCGTGCCCCCCGATTGCATCTGACGGAAAAACAGGAACCACAGGCCGACCAGGATCAACAGCGGCGCCCACGACAGGAGCGCCGTCATCAGCCGTCCGTCTGAAGGTTTCTCCACCTCGATGACGACCTTGTTGGCGCGCAGATCCTTCACCAGGTCCGGGTAGCCGGGATCGTAGGTGAACTGATCGTAGCGGGGCGCGGTCTTGCCGGATTTTTCGGCTTTCTTGGTTTTGATGTAGATGGTCTCGCCCTTGATCAGCACGCCACGGACATCACCCGAGGCGACCTGGTCGAGGAACTGTGAAAAGGGTACCTCCTGGCTCGAGGAGGAGTAGCCCTGGAGCATCTGCCACACGAGCAGGATGCCGACCAGGATGACGATCCACATGAGAACGGTTCGGACGGTTTGATTCACGTTCTGATATCCTCCGGAGCCGGGCGTAGCACCGACTCTCTCCACAACGTCGGCCGGCCCGGATATCTTCCCGGGAGGCCGGTGGTTTCTAACCTTCCAGGAGACACAGGTCGGGACGGTTGATGTGTTCGGCCGGATCGCCGCCCAGTCCGTAGCCCACCAGGAAGCCCTCGGGCAGATCGGTAAACACGGCGTAGCGGGCCGAGAGGTTGACGCTGCGCAGCTCGGGCTTGTCCACCAGGGCGGCGATCTCGATGGAAGCCGGCCGCTGCTGACTGAGGTGGGTCATCAGATAGTTCTCCGTGATACCCGAATGGAACACGTCCTTGAGGATCAGCACATGCCGGCCGCTGACGTTGAAATGGGTGGCGTAGGTCAGGCTGACGACCTCGCCCCGCTCCCCCGGCTGGGTGGTGACATCGACGAACTCGAAGGCCGTCGGCGCCGGAATGGCGCGTGCCAGGTCGGCCAGGAAGAAGGCGGCGCCCTTGAGGATGGCGAGCAGCACCAGCGGCTCTCCCTTGTAATCCGTGGCGATCCGCTCGCCGATCTCGCCAAGCCGGGTCGCAATCTCGTCCGCCGTGTAGAGAACTTTCAAACTCGTCATTGCCGCGCTACCTCCACCTGGAGAACATCCTCCCCCTCCGGAGTGGGAGGTGTCCAGACTCCTGGAACCCAGACAATTGTAGCACCGACGTGAATTACGGGCCATGCTGCGCGCAGGTGGCGGGGCAGGTGGCGGGAGAGGAGGGGCGCCAGCCGCCGCCGGCCGCCCCTGGCGGCCACCATGTCGCCGGGGAGTGGCGATCTGACGGCCAGTCGCGGCACATCCGGCACCAGCCGCCGCCAGGCCGCGGGCTGGTCTGGAAGACCCGTGCGGCCGGCGGCTCCGACGTGCACCCGCCATCCCGGCAGCGGCAGCTCGACCGTGGAGCCGGGGACCAGGGCCGAGCTGTACGGCGGTGGGGAGACCGGGGGTTCGAGCCACAGCCGCCCGCGTGCCCTGTACAGCCTCCAGCGACCGGCGAGTGCGACGGCGCGGGGCTCCCCACGCAGGATCAGCTCTTCCAGGAGCTCTCCCTGCCGCCGGGTCGCCCGGCCCAGGCCGGCCCGCGCCACCTGGGAATGGAGCCACCGGCGCAACAGCGCCGGGTGGAGCGCCGCGAGGCGGGCCAGCTCGATCCCGCCCTCCGGGTGCCACGGATCGATCCACAGGTCCAGCCGACCAAGCTCGGCGGCGAAGAAACCCTCGTCGCGGGCCAGGTCTTCCGCCAGGAGGACCAGGTGGTTGCGGACCCGCGGCTCCACCTCCCCGAGCCGGGGCAGCAGCTCGGATCGGACCCGGTTCCGCAGGTGCTCCGGCGAGCGGTTGCTGGAGTCCTCCCGCCAGGCGATGCCGTGGTCCTCGAGCCAGTGGAGGATCTCCCGGCGTCCCCAGGGCAGCAGCGGGCGGAGCACGGGGCCCTCGGCCTCGGCGGCAATCCCCGCCATGGCGCGCGGTCCGGCGCCGCGGAGCAGCTGCACCAGGACGCCCTCCGCGATGTCGTCCCGTTGATGGCCGGTGACGATCGCCCGGGCGCCGACGGTCGCCGCGATCTCGTGGAGCGCGGCGTAGCGCAGCCGTCGCCAGGCCGCCTCGCGGCCCTCGGGCGGGCTCTCGGGCGGGACCAGCCGTCGCATGTGAAAGGGAAGCCCCAGCTCCCCGCAGAGGCGCCGGCAGAACGCCGCGTCCCCGTCGGCCTCGGCGCCGCGGACACCATGGTGGATGTGGGCGGCATGGAGCTCCAGCCTGAGAGCCGGGTCCCGGAGAAGATGGAGGAGGGCGACCGAGTCGGGGCCGCCGGAGAGCGCCACGAGGATCCGCGTTCCCACGTACGCGGCGAAGGTCTCTTGAAAATGGCGGGAAAACCCGGCACGCATCATCGGTGTGGTGGCGGTGGGTGGACTTGAACCACCGACACAGGGCTTATGAGACCCCTGCTCTGCCTCTGAGCTACACCGCCAGAGGGAGGGTGAATATACGGGGAAAACCGTTCTCAAGTCAAGACTCGCGGCGCGCCCGCGCGCTACTGTTGCCGGGGCAGGGTTGGCGTGGGCGGCGGCGATCCTGTGGCCGGGAGCGTGTGCGGTGACCGCGGGATGGGCGCGGGGGTGCTTCCTGCCGGCCGTGGCATGTCCCGCCCCGCGGCGGATGCGTGATCCTCGGTTCCAGTGGAGGGCAGCATGCGCGGTGGACGGCCGCGGACGAGGCTGCGGACCATCTGGAAGGAGTCGATCACCGTGCCGTCCGCCGTGACGGCCTGGAAGCTCAGGCGGCCTCCCTCGATTTCGATCCGGCAGAAGTGATACGTCTTGCCGACCGCCACCACCTTGGGTGCGCCTGGATCCGGATCGTAGAGGGGGGCGCCGCCGCCTCCGGTGGTGATGTGCTGCACGCCGCCAGCCACGGCGCGGGCGTAGTAATGGTTGTGCCCCGCGAATACCATGGCCACGCCGTACCTCTCGAAGAGTGGTTCGAGGTCGCGCTGGACCTCCTCGTTGTCACCGTGGCCGCCGGCGGAAAAGCCCGGTTCGTGGAGGACCACGAAACGCCAGGGACGATCCGTGGCGGCGAGGTCGGAGACGATCCAGGCGTACTGGGCCGACCCGGGCGAGTAATCGACGTACTGATCCACGAAGGTGAAGTGGGCCGGACCGTAGTCGAAGGAACCGTAGTGGGAGGAGATCCAGCGGTAGGGGAAGTACTTCAGGAACAGGTCGTCGCCGTCCCCCTTGAGCTCGTGGTTACCGATGCACGACTGGTAGGGAAGGGAGGCCAGCAGCTCCTGGATGTGCGTGTAGGTGGGATCGAAGAGCTGCTCGTCCCAGTCCGCCTCCCGCCGGCCGTGGGAGACGAGATCGCCCACCACCAGGAGGAAGGTCCGGTATCCGGGGTCCCTGGCGAGCATGGCCGACGCGACCTGGTCATGAACCCAGGGGTAGCTCCGCGTGTCCCCGTAGGCCATGAATTTGACGTGATCCGCAGCGCGGTTCGGCGGCGTCCGGAAGGAGCCCGTGTACGGGTGACCGCCCATCCAGACCCTGTAGTCATACAGCGCCCCGGGGACGAGCCCATCGATGACGTGGGCATGCTGGTGGTCGCTCCCGTGCTCCGTCGTCTCAACGTGTCCCATGCCGTAACTCGTGTCCCTGCCCCATTCGAGGGTGCAGGTGGCGGTGCCGTCGAGCTGCCACAGCACGGTCATGGAGGTGTTGTCCCCGTTCAGGATGAGGTAGGGCCCCTTGCGCCGGGAGGTCTCCGACCCCTTGCCGGGCAGGAGGATCGCCATGGCGATGGAGGCAGCGAATATGGCGAAGAGCACGAGGCCGACCCGGCACCTTCCCCCTCCGCACCAGACCCCGTTGCCGCGGAGCCGGCCGGCATCTCGATGGCCGCTGTCAGTCACCCTGATCCTCCCTGGCGTGTCCGGTTCCGGGCTGAGCCGCGGCGCGCCTGCCGTACCCTTCCCGTATGGCTTCCTCCGGAGAGCCAGCCTCCGGCCGGCCGGCCTCGTCCCGGGCGCACGCTCTCTCCACGTTCTCGTCCTCCATCAGAAGGCGGACCGACGGCGTCTCCAGGTCGTCGAGCTGGCCGCTGCGCAGAGACCAGACGAAGGCCACGACGGCGGCCAGGACCAGCACCAGGCTGACGGGCAGGGCGATGTAGATGACGGACATGAACGCTCCAGGGCGGC
>JAADFK010000081.1:6860-7759 GCA_013152925.1 Acidobacteriota bacterium
CCCGCCGTGGCCATGAGTGTTCCGAAGCCGATGGCCTCGCGGTATGCCGCGAGCTGCTCCCCGGTGTAGCGCCCGCTGGCGCCGAGAAGGGTCATGCCCGTCACGGCCACCTCCCGGGCCGCGGACCCGGCGTGGAGACGGGCGCAGGCACCCAGCAGCCCGGCGCGCGGGTCGTCCTCCGCGGCGGTGGCCGCCCGGACCGCCAGGGCGCAGGCCGTCTCCACCTCGGCGGCCAGCCGCGCCAGCTCGAACATGGCGTGTTGCTCCCGGGGCAGCCGTGTGGCATGGGCGTTGAGGATCGTCTCCGAGAGCGCCTCGGCGGCCAGGGCGGCGGCCTCCTCGCCCCCGGCCCGGCGCACCGACTCCGCCATCTCCCGGTAGAAGCGACCCTTGCCACGCACGGTGTCGCGCCAGCGGTAGGTGCCGATGATGCTCTGCTGGATCTCGGAGGTGCCCTCGTAGATGGTGGTGATGCGCACGTCGCGGCGGATCTTCTCCACCTCGTACTCGTGGGTGTAGCCGTAACCGCCGTGGGCCTGGAGCGCAGCGTCAGCGGCGGCGTTGCCGGCCTCGGTGGCGAAGAGCTTGGCCACGGAGCCCTCGACCTGGAGCCCGTCCTCGCCGCCGTCGAGCCGGGCGGCCATGGCCTCGCAGTAGGCCCGGGCGGCCTCCAGGCGGACCACGTGGGGCACGATCAGCTTGTGGGTGAAGCCCTGGAATGCCAGGAGCGCCTTGCCGAACTGCTCCCGCTCCCGGCCGTAGGCGATGGCCCGGGCCAGGGCCTCCTCGCCGGCGCCCAGACCGAAGGCGGCCACCATCATGCGGGTGTAGCCGAAGACCTGGTTGGCCTGGTGCAGGCCCTGGCCCTCGACGCCGCCCAGGAGGTTGGCCGCCGGCAC
>JAADFK010000082.1 GCA_013152925.1 Acidobacteriota bacterium
CCGGACCATGCCGCCCTCCCGTGCGATGCCACCGATGGGGTTCGGCCGGTCGGCCACCACGAGCTCGACGCCCCGGCGTTCACATGCGGCCATGAGGGCGTCCAGTGTGGCGGCGAACGTGTAGTAGCGTGCGCCGACATCGGGCAGATCCACCACAACGACCTCGATCCCCTCGAGATCCTCGTCCCGGGGCTCGAGGCTCGACGCATCGTCACCGTAGAGGGAACGCACCGGAACGCCCGTCAGGGGATCCGGCTCGTCCGCCACGCCTTCCATGTCCTGGGCCACCCCCTCGATCCCGTGCTCCGGAGCGAACAGCTTCACCGGGAGCCCCACCTCCCGCGCCAGCACCGCCCGTCCCGGATCCAGCCGCGACGTGACCGAGGCCTGGTTGCACAGCATCGCCCACCGCCGCCCGCGAAGAGGCGCCGGATCCTCCACCAGCACGTCGATCCCGGGAATCACCTTCGCCACCCGCCCATGGTAGACCGGACGCACCCTCAGAGCAGCCGCTCGGCCAGGGCGGAGCGGAGAAGCCCGTCCGGGTCCCAGCGCTCCTTGAGGGCGGCAAAGCGCTCCAGCTCGCCGTTTCGGAAGGTGGCGCGGAAGAGCTCGCCGGGCAGCGCCGCATCCTTGGCCGGGTAAAATCGCCCCCCAGCCTCCACCACGGGCTCGGCCATCTCCCGGACGAGCTTCCACAGGCGTTCCCGGTTCCCGGAGGTGACGGGAAAATCCAGGGCCAGGGAGAAGCCATCGAGGCCGTGGGTCAGCAGGAAGGGATCCGGACGGTGCCGCTTGAGCACGGCCAGGTACGAGGGGAGGCCCGCCGTCCGGCACATCTCGAGCTGCGCGGCGAAGACACGTTCCGCCCCGTCCACCGGGACAAAGCTCTGGAGCTGGATCAGGCCACCGGGCAGGTAGATCCGCTCCCACCCCGGAACGTAGTCCAGGAGGAAGGAGAACTCGGCCAGGGTCTGGAGGTAGCGGGCATCCTCCCCCACCGTGCTGCCCAGGCGGTACTTGAGAGCATTGATGGCCCGCATTCCTGGCCGGTTGGTGAAGGGCTTGAGAAAGCGCCAGAGGACTGACTTTGGAAAGACTCCCATCAGCGTGTCGGGGAGATCCTGGGTCTCGGCCCGGAGGGTCTGGGCCGGGGCGGGATCCTCGCCCTCCTCCAGATGCCGCGCGAAGTGCAGCAGTCCCCGGCCCAGCCGCCTCCCCCTGGCGAAGGCGTCGATCCAGCCCACCACGTACTCCCACGGCTCCTTGGCCTCGTCGGCCCTCCGGAGCATCTCCTCGAGGTCCGGCGCCGAAACGGCCTCCACGTGCACGAGACCCGAGGCGACCCGCTTGAGCACGAACCGCGCCCGAACGACGATCCCCAGCTGGCCGAAGCCGCCAATGACCCCGTGGAACAGCTCCGGGTCGTTCTCGCGATCCACCCGGAGCAACTCCCCGGATGGCATGAGCAGATCGAGCTCCAGGCAGTGTTCGCCCAGGGTCCCGGCGTGCCAGTTGTTCTTGCCATGGACGTTCATGGCCAGGCCGCCGCCGAGGGTCGGCGTCATGGTCCCCGTCACCACGGGGGGCCACCAACCGTCCCCCAGGGCAAAACGCCAGAGGCGCGAGAAGCTCACCCCGGGTTCCACATCGACGACTCCCGCGCCGGGGTCCCAGGTGAGTATCCGGTCCATGCGGGAGAGGTCGAGAACGACAGATTCGGGGTGGAAGGCGGCGTCGCCATAACTCCGGCCGGCGCCCCGGGGCACCACCGGTACACCCAGCTCGCGGGCCAGGGCCAGCACCTGGCGCACGCCCTCGACGGTGGACGGCCGGTAGACGTAGCCCGCCGCGCCGAGGGAACGGCCCCAACCTTCCACCCACTCCAGCCGGTCGTGCGGGAGCATCGGACCCATCCTCAGACCTTCAGGTGCTTGAAGATGCAGGAGGGAATGGAGCGCACGATCCAACTGGCCACCCTCCACCGGGCCGGGATGTAGGCCGTCACGCTCCCGCGGCGGATCTTCCGGAGCATGATCTGGGCGGCACGGTCGGCGGAGACCATCATGGGCAGCTTGCCCATCCCGGCGACCATCTCCGTCTCGACGAAACCGGGCTTGAGGGTGACGACGCGGACACCGCGCCGGCCAACGCGGTTGCGAAGGGCTTCCAGGTAGGTATGGAGCGCCGCCTTGGAGGTGTTGTAGGCCGGGGCGCCCGGGCGGCCGCGGTCTCCGGCGATGGAGCCAATGCCGGCGATGGTGCCCCGTCCGAGCCGGCCGAAGCGTTCGGCCGCCGGGTTGAGCCACGCCATGGCGCCCAGGAGATTGACCTCGATCGTGTCGGCGTCCTTGGCCGTGTCGAACTCGTCGAATGCCACGTTGTGGGAGATCCCTGCGGCGTAGATCACCAGGTCAAGCCCGCCAAGATCCCGGGCGATCCTCTGAAGCAGCTCGGGCGCCTCGTCACGGTCATGAACGTCATGCACGTAGGCAAGCGCCCGTTCCTCCCCGGCCTCCCCGTCGATGGCCGAGGCCAGCTCCTTGAGCTTCCCTTCCCGCCGGGCCACCAGGGCCACCCTCGTGCCGCCGGCTGCAAGCCGCCGGGCCAGGGCCGCCCCAATGCCCGAGGAGGCGCCGATGATCAGAGCGTGTTGGAAACGTGCCATGGGGAACCCCCTTCACGGTGCGCCCTCATTGTACGGGAGGCCGGCTCCCCGAGATGCGGGCACCCTCTCCGGCGGGCACGTGGCGCAGCTCCAACCCGGCCAGCACCTCGTCGACGCGGCGATCGTACGCTTCGGAGAACACTTGGTCGTGGAGCCGGGGCGAGAGGGCGAGGACCATGGGAAATCCCTCCCAACGTACGGGTTCCCCCGTTCGGACGTCGACGACCCGTCCCTCCTCGACCGCCCGAGCCGCCCGGACCAGCGGCATCCCCTCGAGGGCCGCCGCCATGGCACGGAAGCGCGCCTCGTGCTCGGGATGCAGAAACCGAACGAGCTCGCGGCTCTGGGCCGCCACGTGGTAATGGGAAGGAACGTAGTAGAGGCCGTCCAGACCCAGGTTCTCGCAGAGGACCACCAGCGCCGCGAGAACATCCTTGAGAATCCCAAGACCGGGGTGCTCCTGCCCCGGCAACGGCGGGCGATCCGGGGTGAACCGTGCCCTGGGGTTCTGCAGGAGCAGCCACTGAATGTTGAGGACCTCCATGCCGGAAATGGCACGGGTGTCCCGGTTGACCCGCATCTCCATCAGCAGCTCCCGCCGGAGCGGCGAGGCCCAGAGACGCAGCGTGTGGCCGAGAGGGTGCGCCAGGTCCAGCTCCAGGTACGGGTTGGGAAAGCCCCGGAGCCGAATCCGCCGCAGGATTCCCAGCCGTTCGAGGGCCAGCTCGATGCCCTGGCGGCTGAAGTGGCCGAGGAAGCGCGTGGGCGGCATCAATCCCGGGAAGAGCTCCCCGAGATCGTCGCTGGTCAGGCGCCATCCGTTGGATGCCGCCGTACCGCCGGCTCCCCCCGAGACCATCCCTCCCAGGACGCGACGGAAGCGCTTGAGGATCAGCTCGTCGTTGTCCGGTGGCTCGATCCGTTTCCGCGCCAGGAGGAAGGCCAAGGCACGTCCCGGGTACTTCCACGCGCGGGTCCCGTACCCCCCCCCGAGCACCATGGCCACCGGGACGGCGTGCCAGCGGCGGCGGCAGAGGCGGAAGACGAAGCGATCTCTCTCGAGGATCGCCGCCGGCGAGATCTTCCAGTTACCGATGGGGTCGTCCGCCGCCACGTCCGCCCCCGCCACGTAGACGACCAAGCCGGGGTCGAAGTCCCGGACGAGCGGCGGGAGCGTGTCGTGGAGCGTCTCCAGGTAGGCCTCGTCCTCCACGTCGAAGCCCAGGGCGATGGATGTGGAGGCCACCGCGTCGGTCTCGCCCCAGTGGGCGTTATGGACGGAGTAGGTGTGAACGGTGGAATCCCCCGCGAAGATCGCACGGGTTCCGTTGCCATCGTGAAGGTCGAGATCGATGACCAGCACCCGTTCACGGTAGCCGTGGTCCCTCAGCCGCGCGATGGCCACGGCGATGTCGTTGAACAGGCAGAAACCCATGCCACGGTTCGCCGAGGCATGGTGAAACCCGCCCCCGAGGTTGACGCCGATACCTCCGTTGATCAGCGCGAGGCGGGTCGCCTGGATGGTGCCGCCCACCATCAGGCGTTGGAGTTGGAGAACATCCTCCAACCCCACGTCCGAGACCGGAACCCCGAGAATCCGGGTCACCGAACCGGCATCCTGCACCGACTCCAGGTACCGCTCCCCGTGAACCAGCAGCAGGTTGCGGAAGGAAACCGGCCTGGGTGCATGGACGTCTCCCTCCCCGATCAGCCCCTCCTCGATCAGGAAAGCGAGCATCCTCTCCGAGCGGCGCGGATCCAGCGGAACGCCGGAGATGCTCCGCTCGTACTCCCCGTCGTACACCAGGCTGACCCCCTGCCGCACGGCGGGACGCCACAGCCCCCGCCACCACCTGCGGAGGTGGCGGAGGGATCGGCAGACCGGGCCGCACCGCGGCCGCGACGGTGACGATCCCCCTCCGCCTCGTTGAGAAGCCCGCGGCATGGACCGAGTATAGCGCGAGCCTGCCGCACCGCGGCGTCATCGGCGGCCCGTGCCGGTCACTCCGCCTCGTGACGGCTGACGGGCCGGCTGCCCCGACACGATGGGGCAGGAGCACAGGGAGCACGACGACGGATGACACACGAGAGACGATACGGGAGGAGCGTACGCGCGGGGATTGTGCCGCACGGATCCCGTCAGGCCGGCCGCACAGCTCAAATGAGATGACCAGCTTCAAAGGCTCACGGTCCAACCTCAACTGTGCCCGTGCCGCGGAGCTCCCTTGGAGCGAAAAGCCCCGGGTAGTATCATGATCTCCGAAAGGTGCATGCCATGCCGACGACCCTGACCGTTCGGGTGTTCTTCGAGGCGGCCCACCGCCTCCACAACCCGGCGAAGCCCGACGAGTGGAACCGAAGCCGCTACGGCAAGTGCAACAACCTCCATGGTCATGGCCACAACTACGTCCTCGAGGTGACGGTCGGCGGCGATGTGGATCCTGCCACCGGCTACCTCATGGACATGAAGGACCTCAAGGAGATCATCGGCCGTACCGTGGTCGGCGAGGTGGACCACCGCCACCTCAACCACGAGGTCGCCTGGCTGGCCGACATCATCCCGACGGCCGAGAACCTGGCCGCCATCTTCTTCCGGAGGATCGCCCCCGCCCTTCCACCCGGCGTGGTCCTCGAGGCCGTCACCGTCCACGAAACGGATCGCAACAGCGCTTCCTTCCGGCCCTGAGAGGACCCCTTCGCCTGACCACCGCTTGCAGCGACCGCCTTCAGGGATGCTCGTGACGCCGGTCACTTCGCACCGTTTCCTCATCGTTCATCCTGGAGACGAGCTCCCACGGAGGTGTCCGATGAAGAAGACACTGTTCGCCGCCGCGCTATCCCTCGCCGCGTCTGCGTTGGCCGTGGCAGGCTCTCCAGCCCCGCCGTCCACCCCGTCGGCGACGACGGACGACCTGATCTTCATCCACCACTCCTGCGGCCGGAACTGGCTCAATTCGGGCCTGGAGGCGGCGCTGCTGGCCAAGAGCTACATCGACGAGCGCAACGACATCTACTACGGCACCACCATGTCCCCGGACGCCGGCCGCCCCGCCTCCCTGGGCTCGACGCCCGGCGACCACACGGACATGCAGCACTGGATTCTCTGGTTCAACGACTACTTCGAGGGGATCCGGACCCACGGCTCGGCCACGGGTTACAACCGGATCATCATGTTCAAGAGCTGCTTTCCCAACAGCAACGTCTCGTCCACGGGCACCGAGCCCGGCGATCCCTTCAGCGGCACGAAGAGCCTGGCCAACTACAAGGCCGTCTACCGGCACCCCGCCGGCCCG
>JAADFK010000083.1 GCA_013152925.1 Acidobacteriota bacterium
GAGTTTCGGGCCGGCCGATTGGACGCCCCGAAAAACCTCGACGAGTACATGGCGCTGGAGGACCGGCTCTTCGCCGAGCTCCACCAGAAGGGGTATCGGAAGCTCCCCGATCCGTCGAAGGGCTTCGACCGCTTCGTGACCAAAAGCCCGAGCGATCCCGACCGCCGGGCGATCACCTGGAACCGAACCCGGTTCACCGTACCCCCGCATCATCATGGCGCGGTGCTCCTGCTCCACGGCCTCAGCGATTCCCCCTACAGTCTCCGGAGCGTCGGCGAGGTGTATCTGCGGCACGGCTTCGCCGTCATCTGGCTCCGTCTGCCGGGGCACGGAACGGTTCCCTCGGCCCTGACCCGCACCACGTGGAAGGACTGGACCGCCGCGACACAGCTGGGGCTGGCCAAGGCGGCAAAGCTTGCGGGAGACGGCCCACTCCACGTGGCCGGCTACTCCAACGGCGGTCTCCTGGCCCTGGACGCTGCCATGGCAGCCATCCGGGAGGGCCGGAGGGTACCCGATCGCATCGTGCTCCTCTCGCCCTCCATCGGCATTCCATCCGTCGCCCGGTTGGCCAAATGGGTCAAGCTGATCGACTGGCTCCCTCCATTCCGAAAAGCCCAGTGGCAGGAGGTCCACCAGGAGATCGACCCCCACAAGTACAGCTCGTTCCCCTTCAACGCCAGCTACCAATGCTGGAAGGGCACCCGGGAGGTCCACCAGCTGCTGCTTGGCCTGCGACGAAGCGGCCGCCTGCTGAAGATGCCCCCCGTGCTGGCCTTCCAGTCGGTGACCGACAGCACCGTCATCGCCACGGCCGTCAAGGATCGTCTTTTCGACCTGCTACCCGCCAACGGCAGCGAGCTCGTGCTCTTCGACGTCAACCGCAAGCGCTCCCTGCTCCGCTTCTTCTCCCCGAAGATCGTTTCACTTTCCCGCTGGGGGCTCGGGGAGGGGCACCGCAGCTACGCCGTGGATCTGGTGACCAACGCCTCGCCGGACGCCATGGAAGTGGTGGAGCGGATCCAGGGGCCGGGCGGGGCAACGACCGTGGTCCGGGAAACGGGGCTCTCCTGGCCGCCCCACGTCTACTCCCTCTCCCACGTGGCCCTTCCCTTTCCCCCGGACGATCCCATCTACGGCGACGGAGCGGGGCCGGACGCCGACCAGGCCCTGCCCCTGGGCTCCCTGGATCTCAAGGGAGAGAGCGGCCAGCTCCAGATTCCGCAGTCCATCCTCTACCGCCTCCGCTACAACCCCTTCTTCGCCATTGTCCGCCGCCATCTCGAGGCCATCCTGCCGGCTGGCGAGCGGGCCCCGGAGAGCGGCGAGGCCCGCTGAGGCCATGGCTTCGAGACGTCTGAGGCGCACCCTGTTCATCGGTGGCATCTTCGCCTTCACGGCGGGCATGGTGTTGCTCTACCTCTTCAACGCCGACCTCAGGTGGACACGGGGACCTCTCGCCCGCGTGGCCTCCAGGGCGCTCGGCCGCGAGCTGAGCCTCTCCGGCGCCTACCACCTGCACCTGGGCAGAGTCACGCACCTGGTGGCCGATGACATCGTCCTGGCCAACCCTCCCTGGGCCAGGGATCCTGCACTCGTCTCCATCGATCACCTGGACCTGGCGCTGGAAGCCCGGTCCCTCCTCCGGGGTCCCGTCCACCTGCTGCACCTGACGGCCCGGGGCATCGAGCTCCACCTGGAGCGGGACGGCCATGGCAACGCCAGCTGGGAGCTGGGCCGTCGGGCCGGTCCCAAGCGCGCGAAGGCCCCCGCCGCACCACCGCGGGTGAACCGGCTGGAGCTCCATGGCCTTCGTGCCGGATTCGAGAGCCCCACCCGGACTAGCCCCCTCGAGCTCGTACTTTCCGCGCTCCAGGCCACCGAGCGAGCGTCCGGGGTGGTCGAGATCGAGCTCAAGGGCGCCGTGAACGGCAGGGGCCTCCGCCTGGCCGGCCACCTGGGCCCGATCGGCAAACTCGTGGCCAGCGAGCCCTTCGACCAGGATCTCAGCTTCACGCTGGGCACCGTGGAGGGCACGCTGAAAGGGCGGACCACCAGCCTCTCGACCCTGGCCGGCTCCTCCCTCGACCTCTCCCTCCACGGGCCGGACCTCGCCGGGCTGATGGTCCTGCTCGGCGTCTCCGGAGCGCCCGGCGGGGCCTTCCGTCTCGAGGCGGCCACACGGCCCGCCGGCGCCGCCATCGACGCGCGGCTGGCGGCCACGACCAGCCTGCTCCGGGCGAAGGCCACCGGCCGGATCACCCCCGGCTCGCCGCCGGCCCTCGAGCTCCAGGTCACGGCCTCGGGAAAGGACCTCGAAGCCCTCGCGGCCATGGCCGGCGTCCACGGTCTTCCGGCCGAGCCCTTCACCCTCGAAACCCGCATGCATTCCCGGGGGTTTCCCATCACCCTCGAGGGGCTGAAGATGCGGACCGGAAAGACCCTCCTGACCGCCCGCGGCACGGTCGGACAGCCGCCGGCGCTCGACGGCACCGGCCTCTCCGTCAAGATCGAGACCCCCGACGCCTCCCTGATCGGCCGCCTGGCCGGGGTGGAGCTCCCCGCCGGGAAGCTCGCGGCCACCGGCCGGGTCGCCGTGGAGGGGAACACAATCCGGATCACCGGCCTTGATGCCCGGCTCGGCGCCAACGAGCTCAAGGCCGAGGGCTCCCTGGGGAGAGGCGCCAGGAAGCCGGGAGCGTCCTTCAAGATCGAGGCCGGCGGTCCCGAGCTCTCGGTTTTCGACGACCTCGCCGGCACAAGGCTCCCTCCGGGGCCGTTCCGGGCCGCGGGCACGGTCTCGTCGGTTCCCGGCGGCATCCGTCTCGAATCCCTCGCCCTCGAGCTGGGCGGCAACCGGATCGGAGCCACCGGCATCGTTCGCAACACAAGGGACCGTGCCGGCTCCGAGCTCGAGCTCTCCCTGAGGGGGCGCGACCCGACCATCCTGGCCTCCCTGGCGGGGATCCGTGGTCTTCCCGCCGAAACCTACCGGGCCGCCGGTCACCTGGTGGTGGGCCCGCACTCCCTGGAGATTCGGCGGATCGAGCTGCACCTGGGCCGGAACCAGGCCACCGGGAACGTCCGGCTCGCCCGCCCGCCCTCGGCGGGACCCATCGAGCTCGAGCTCACCCTCCGGGGCGAGAATCTGGGCGAGCTGGGTCCCCTCCTCGGGCTCCGGGGCCTCCCGCCCCATCCGTACGAAGCCTCCGGCAAGCTCGAGATCACACCGGAGGACTACGGATTCTCCGCAGTGGCCATCCGTTGCGGCGGGATTGAGGCTTCCGCCGGCGGCCGGCTGGGCCGGCCTCCTGGCTTCAATGGCACGAAGCTCGAGATCCACGCCGCCGGGCCCCGGCTCTCCGAGCTCGGACCGGCCCTGAGTCTTCCGGCGCTCCCGGAGCTTCCCTTCGATATCACGGGCGCGCTCCGGATCGGGCCCGAGGCCATCGCGCTCGAAACGGTCCGGGGAACACTGGGTACCAGCCGGATCGAGGTGGACGGCGCCTTCCGGCCCCGCGGGCTCCCCATCCATCTCGCCCTCGACCTCTCGGTCCGGGGGGACGACCCGGCCGATACAACCCGTTTCCTCCAGGGCCTCGGGCTCGGCACGATGCCGTCCCTCCCCGCATGGCGCTACTCGGCGGCGGGCCGCTTCGAGCGCGACCCCACCGGCTTTCATTTCGGCCGGATGCAGCTCGAGCTCGGCAAGATCACGGCCAGAATCGACGGCTTCCTCGGTACCCCACCGGGCTTCCGCGGCACCCGGCTCGACCTCGAAGCCGCCGGCGGCAACCTCGAGAACATCGAGGTGCTACTGGGCAAACACCTCGATGTCGAGGGCCTGCAGCTCCACTGCGCACTCCGCCGCCTCGAGCCGAAGACGGCAGAAACCGGCGCGCTCCTCCGGGTCGAGGGGGAGCTGTCCGCGAACCGCCTGCGGCTTGGCGCCCCCGAGGAGCCGGGCAAGAGCACCGCGCCCGGCACACCGCAAACGCCCTCCTCCAACGACTCCGGTCAGGGCGCTGGCGGTTACGTCGTCTCCGAGAAACCCTTCCGCCTGACGATTCCGAAGGTCTTCGAGGGCGCCATCGACTGCCACTTCGGCAACCTCGTCCTCGGCACGGCCGACCTGCTCGACGCCCGGGTGGCCCTCCTGCTCGAGGACGGCGGCCTCCAGCTCGACCCCTTTCGGGCCGGCCTCCGCGGCGGCGGCTCCCTCTCCGGCTCACTCGCACTGGCGCCGGCGGGCCGCGGCCTCGCCGTGAGCCTCCGCCTTCGGCTCGACCACCCGGCTCCCAGCCTTCTCCTTGGAGAGGCGTCCCGGAAGGATGAGCCTCACCTCGACTTCAGACTCGAGCTCGACGGGAACGGCACCTCCCTCCACGACCTCCTCTCCAGGGCCCGCGGCCGCTTCCACCTGAGGCTCGGCAAGGGAGCCATCCAGTCTTCCATCCTGGACTCCCTCGGGGACTCCTTCTTTCTCAGCCTTTTCGACGCGCTCAACCCCTTCCGCAAGAAGGAGAGGATGACGAAGCTCGAATGCGGCGCGGCGGCGGGTGTGATCGAGGACGGCACCGTCCGCCTGAACCCCATGGGAATCAAGACGGACAAGGTGACCACCCTGGCCAAGGGGACCATCAATCTGGGCACGGAGAGGCTCAACATCGACTTCGCCTCCAAGCCGCGGCGCGGAATCGGGCTCAGTGCCAGCGCCCTGACGAACTCCTACATCAAGATCGGCGGCACGCTCCGCAAACCCTCGGTGCAGCTCAAACCCCTTACGGCGGCGGCCAAGACCGGCCTTGCCGTGGTGACCGCCGGGATCTCCCTGCTGGCGGAGGGCCTGTGGAACCGTGTTACCTCCGGGGAGGACATCTGCACCCAGATGGACGCGGAGATCGACACGATATGGAAGGGGCCGCAGCCTGCCGCGCCGAGGGCCGGGCAACACCCATGAAGACCTGCTACGTTGGAGCGTGGAACACCGGAGAACGGTGGAGAGGAGGCCGGAGATGAACCACAGGAGGCTTGGACAACACGGCATCAAGGTCTCGGAGATCGCCCTCGGTGGCTGGACCACCTACGGCGGCACCCTCAAGGACGACCAGTTGATCCGGCGGATCCTGCTCCGCGCCTACGAGGCCGGGATCAACTACTTCGACATTGCCGACATCTACGCCTGGGGCGAGGCCGAACGGCGCATGGGCAGGGTGCTCAGCGAGCTGCCACGCCACACCCTCGTCGTCGCCTCCAAGGTCTTCTTCCCCATGTCCGACGACCCCAACGACCAGGGGCTCTCCCGCAAGCACGTCCACGAGTCCATCGACAAGAGCCTCGAGCGGCTCGGCATGGACTACGTCGATCTCTACTTCGCCCACCGCCCCGACCCCGGGGTCCCCCTCGAGGAGATCGTCCGCGCCTTCTCCGACCTGGTGGACCGCGGCAAGGTCCTTTACTGGGGCACCTCCGAATGGCCGGCGGACATGGTCTCCGAGGCCATGGAGCTGGCACGGACCAACGGCTGGCATCCACCCGCCGTGGAGCAGCCCGAGTACTCCCTGCTCCACCGGCGCATCGAGCGCGAGCTCTTCCCCCTGGCCGAGGGCGCCGGGCTCGGCCTCGTGGTCTGGAGCCCGCTGGGCCAGGGCCTGCTGACCGGCAAGTACGACGGCGGCATCCCCGCCGGAACCCGCTTCGAGCGCCTCCCACAGTTCACCGGCCGCCTGTGGACCGAGGAAAACCGCCACCGCGTCCTCGCCATGAAGGCGCTGGCCGAGGAGGCCGGCCTGACCCGCGCCCAGCTCGCCCTGGCCTGGGTCCTCGCCCACCCCGAGATCTCCTCCGCCATCATCGGCGCCACCTCCGTTGAGCAGCTGGAAGAAAACCTCGGTGCCGCGGAAGCACCGGTCCCCCAGGAGATCCTCGAGCGCCTCGGCCGGCTCTTC
>JAADFK010000084.1 GCA_013152925.1 Acidobacteriota bacterium
CGGTGAGAAGTTTGCAGCAGCGGCTCGCACGTTTCGTCAACCGGCGCCAGGGGGTGTACGGTCCGCTGTGGCAGGGCCGGTACCGCGCGAAGCTGGTCACTGACGAGAAGAACTTTCAGCAGTTGGTGACCTACATCCATCTGAACCCGGTGAGCGCGGGTATGGTGGAGGATCCGGCGAGGTACCCGTGGAGCGGGCACCGGGAGGTGCTTGGGCGGGTCAAGAATCCGATCGTGGATGTGGACGAGGTGCTGAGATTGTTCGGGTCCACGCGAAAGTCGGCGCGGGCGGCCTACACGCGGAGGCTCAAGGGAGCGATCGAGGAGGAATGGATCGGCGAGGAACCCGGGCGGCTGCCATGGTGGCGGCGGGGCAGGCCTCCGGGGGGAGAGGACGAGGATGCTGGGGAGGCTGTCCGGAGGAAGCGGGCGATGGCGAAGGGAGGCCGAGGGGAACGGCCCTCTCTTTCCATCGAGGAGTACCTGGAGCGGGGAGTCAGGGTCCTGGGCATCGAGCTGGAATCGCTTGGAAGCAGGTTGAGGAGTCCCGAGGTGGTGGGTGCGCGGGAGATGCTGGCGGTTGTCGGCAGTGAGCGCTGGGGGTTTCGTGTCGTGGATCTGGCCGAGGCCATGGGGAAATCTCCTCACACGATCAGCAAGGCCATCGGGCGAGCCACGCGCAGAAGGAGGGACGACGCGGAGTACCGGCAATTGCTCGTGCATCTGGATGAAGCCATCGCCCTGGCGAGGGCAGGAATGGCGCCCGATGGATCGGCGTGATGACGGAGCTCGCACAGGCCTTCGGTGTTCAGCCGGCTTCATCCCAGGAATCAGCCCGCAGGACGGCACAATTACTCAATGGCACCCCCCGGCACCTTTTTCCCTTTCCTTTCGGTATAGCGCAGTGCGTATTTCAAGCCGGAGTTGGTGCTGAAGGTGAATACCCGATTGGGGACCAGGATCTCATCACTTGTATCACGACGATGAGAGTGCGAGCAGCGACAGGTATAGACCCAAATTCAAGACTTTTCCTGCTCGTTATGGCAACGCGGACAATTGATTGGAACGGCTGAGGAATACCATGATCCATCTCCCTAGATTCTTTGGCATTTGTTATCTCGCGTTGACAATCGTCGCCAACATGGCTGCAGAGGATTCGGTCTCCCCGAAAAGAGCAGCTTTGAGTGACGAGGTTGTTCAGCGCATCTTGGTGGATTATCAGGCCGTTGATAAACGCAGCGACAGTGGTTTCGTGATCCATGAGGTTCGAGTGATACCGCAGAGCGACGGGAACGTGCTCTACAGGATAAAGACCGATCGAACGATATTCCTTATCGATGGCAAGAAGAGGAGGGTGCGCGCGGTTACGTTTCGTAAAGCCAAGATTCTCTCGAGGGCATCCGACGGTCGATTGATCTCGCGGAGCGAGTTCTTGAGTCAGTTTGTGAAGGTGAGCGAAAGAGATGCTGAAGTTGCAGCAAGGAAATACGTGGAAGAACATTTTGGATACCACATTCTCGATGGATTGCAAATGACAGTTACAAGGAAGGAATATGGCTCTGGTTTCTACTACGGTGTTGCTTGGAGAAATCCACCAAACGCGAATGGCGTCTTTCTTGGAACAAGGCTCTTTGATGTGTCTGTCAGTCCCATTGACGGTACCGTGATGGCTGGCGTATTCGTCGACGAACCAATTCACTCAAAGCCGCTGTTGAGCATAACAGAAGCCAAGACGCTGGGAAATAAGGAGCTGGAATCTGAGGGCGTTCTGGATTGTGCTGTGCTTCAAACGATTCGAGTTGTTGGAATCTCGACCCGACCAAGAGCGGAAAGGCTCGTTTGGAGACTTTCTTATTCTTTGACCCCAGGCTGCACCGGAGAGGAGTTTCGGGTTGCACGGAGACGTTTCGTGGTTTTTCTCGATGATGCGTCCGGGAAACCCCTTGCTGCTGGGCGGTGACGGAGGAGCTGCACGCCACACTGGTGGCGGGGGGATGCCCAACGCTCTCCCACCGGCCATGGACCTCCTCCCCAGAGTGTCCAACCAAAACCGGCGGATGTGTCCAACTTATCACCGGTGGTGAGCTGAGTGATTGTCTGAACTCCTAGGAAGCAAACGTTCCTGGTGGGATGCGTAAACATTGTGCCGACCCTCTCAGGTACGACTGTGACGTGGACCAACGAGAGAGAGGAGATACGTACAAACACTGTACGTGTTCTCTGTATCATCGCGGGAACAAGCTGCAGGAGTGTATAATTACGCAACGGCATCCCTGGCACCCTTTGTTTCCGGCGGGGGAGAGGATCACCTGGGTCAGGCTCCCGAGCGGCCGAGAAGCTCCTGGACGGCGGCGCCCGCGGCGCCGACGTCGTCCACGGAGATTTCGTAGTGGGTCACCATGCGGACCCGGTTGGAGCCCAGGGCGTGGGCGAGGATGCTGCGTTCCAGCAATCCGGCCACCAGGGCGCGGGCGTCGAGCTTCGCGCCCGGCGTGAGGGAGAAGTAGACGATGTTGGTCTCCACCGTGGTGGGATCGAGGTCAACGCCGGGGGCCTCGGCGATCAGCCCGGCGAGGCGGCGGGCCGTGAGATGGTCCTCGGCGAGGCGTGGCAGCATCTCGTCCAGGGCCACCAGGCCGGCGGCGGCCAGGACGCCGGCCTGGCGCATGCCGCCGCCGAAGAGCTTGCGGATCCGGCGGGCCTCGGCGATGGCGTCGGCGTCTCCCACAAGCACCGAGCCCACGGGCGCCGCCAGGCCCTTGGACAGGCAGAACATGACCGTGTCGCAACCCCGGGCCAGCTCGGCCGCGCTGATACCGAGCGCGGCGGCGGCATTGTGGATACGGGCGCCGTCCAGGTGGACCGGGAGGCCGTGCTCGCGAGCCACGGCGATCAGCTCGCGCATCCGCGCCACCGGCGTCACCCGTCCTCCTGCCAGGTTGTGACTGTTCTCCAGCACCAGCAGGCGGGTCGGCGTCCGGTAGCCTGCCCTGGGCTGGATAGCCGCGGCCACCTGGGCCGGCTCGAGGATGCCATCCGTCGTGAGAACGGGGCGGGGGAGGGCGCCGGAGAGGGCCGCCATGGCTCCCATCTCGAAGTTGAAGACGTGGCTCCCGGCCTCGCCGATGACCTCGCAGCCAGGGCTGGTGTGGAGGTGGATGGCCACCTGGTTGCCCATGGTTCCCGTCGGAACGAACACCGCCGCCTCCCGTTCCAGGAGCTCGGCGGCCCGTTCCTCGAGCCGGTTGAGAGTGGGGTCCTCGCCGTAGACGTCGTCGCCGACCTCGGCGGCGGCCATGGCCCGCCGCATGGAGGGTGTCGGATGGGTGACGGTGTCGGAACGCAGGTCGATGATACGCCGGTTCTCCATGCCCGTATGCTACCCCCTCCGGCGTCCCTGGACCACCACCATCCTCCTCGAACTTGCGACACCGCCGGCCACGGACGCGCGCTTGCGTTCCTTCGAGCTCCTTCACCGCCACGAGCGGCCGGTGCTTGGTGGTGAGCTCCGCCGTCGCAGCGTCCCCGTGCCGGGGGCGCGGAGGATAACGGAAACGGTGTGTTTTGTAAGACTTGCAATGGTTGTATCAGGCGTTCTGTTTAGCACTTGACACGTTGAGCAAGTGAAGTTAGGATTCTTTCTCATGAAGGGCTCGAAAAGCTCATCCCGTTTCATCTTCCCAAAATGGCTGAACCTCCTGCGACCGATGATCGCGGTGGGGACGGCGGGAGGCGCACTCTACGTCATCGTCCTGGTGACACTGGGCTTCTCGCCGAAGACCATCTCCGCCGGGTACGAGCCGGAGCAGCCGGTTTCCTTCAGCCACCGCCTCCATGCGGGCGAGCTTGCGATCGATTGCCGGTACTGCCACAACACGGTTGAGCGGACGGCCCGGGCCTCCATCCCCCCCACCCAGACCTGCATGAACTGCCACTCCAAGATCCGGACGACAAGCGACAGGCTGACGCCCGTGTTCGAGAGCTATGCCACCGGCCGGCCGGTGCCCTGGGTGCGGGTCCATGACCTGCCGGACTACGTCTACTTCAACCACGGCATTCACGTGAATCGGGGCGTGCCCTGCGTGGCCTGCCACGGGAGGATCGACACCATGGAAACGGTGCGGCAGGTGGAGCCCCTGAGCATGGGCTGGTGCCTGGACTGTCACCGGGCGCCCGAGAAGTACCTGCGGCCACCGGAGCTGGTGACGGACATGACGTGGCAGCCGGGCGGGGACCGGCTCGAGCTCGGCCGCCGGCTTCGCAAGGAGCGGAATATCAACCCATCGACGGATTGCATCACATGTCACCGATGACGACCAAACCGACCGGAGCCGCCTACTGGCGAAGCCTCGATGAGCTGGAGGGAACCCCCGAGCTCCAGGCAGTGCTGGCCCGGGAGTTTCCAGGCGAGGTCTGGGAGACCATCCCGCCGGCCACGCGCCGCCAGTTCCTCAAGGTCATGGGGGCCTCTCTGGCCCTGGCGGGTCTGACCTCCTGCCGCTGGCCCCGGGAGGAGATCGTGCCCATGACCCACCGTCCCGCGGGGCGGGACCCCGGGGTGCCCCAGCGCTTCGCCACGGCCATGGAGGTGGCCGGCGTGGCCGCCGGCCTGGTGGTCACCAGCTACGATGGCCGCCCCATCAAGATCGAGGGCAACCCGAAACACCCGGCCAGCCTGGGTGCCGCCTCGGCCATCGCCCAGGCGAGCCTGCTGGAGCTCTACGACCCCGATCGCAGCCGGGCCATCGTCCAGCGGGAGCGGGGCACGGCGTACACCAGGTCGTGGGAGCGGCTGTCGGCGTTTCTGCGGGCCAGGGTGGACGCGCTCCGGGGCGGCGGCGGCCGTGGGCTCGCCGTCCTTTCGGAGGCAACCTCCTCGGTGACGGTCGCCGGCCTGCGGCACCGCCTGGAGCAGCTCCTCCCGGAGATGGAGTGGTACGAGCATGAGGTGTGCTCCCGCGATGCCGAGCTCGAGGGTCTGCGCCGGCTGAGCGGGCGGGCGCTGCGGCCTGTGCCACGTCTCGAAGGCGCCCGCGTCGTGGCCTGTTTCGACGCCGATCCGCTCCTTCAGCATCCCGATGCGGTCCGCCTGGCCCGCGAGCTGGCGGCGGCGCGCCGCCCCGGCGGGGAGATGGTCAGGCTGTGGGTGGCCGAGCCCATCTACACGGTCACCGGCGGCACGGCGGACCATCGCCTGGCAACGGCGTCGCGGCGGATCCCGCTGCTGCTGGCCGGGCTGGCGGCCGCCCTGGGCGAGCACGGCATCCCGTCGGGTTCCGGCGTGGCGCCATCCGACGTGGCGCTGAGCGGTCCCGAGCGCGTGTTCGTCGAGGCTCTGGCGGCCGACCTCGCCGCCCGCCGCGGCGCCGCCGTTCTGCTGGCAGGGCCGGGGCAGCCTGCCGAGGTGCACGCCCTGACCCATGCCATCAACCTGGCGCTCGGCGCGGAGGGAACGCTGCGCTTCATCCCGGATCCCGGAGGCGGGCGGCGCTCCCACGCCGAGGCGATCGCGACACTGGCCCATCGCATGGACGCGGGGGAGATCGACACCCTGCTGATCCTCGGCGGCAACCCCGCCTACGACGCTCCGGCGGATCTGGAGCTCGCCGCGCGGCTCCGGAAGGTTCCGTACACGGTCCGTCTGGGCGAGCACCCGGACGAGACCTCCGCGCTGTGCGGCTGGCACGTGCCCAGGGCCCACTACCTGGAATCCTGGTCCGACGCACGGTCCTGGGACGGAACCCTGAGCGTCGTCCAGCCGCTGATCGAACCGCTCTACGGCGGCAAGACGCCGGCCCAGCTGCTGGCGGCGGCGCTGGGAGAACCCGCCGAGGCCCACGGCCTCGTTCGCCGCAGCCTCCGCCGCTTCGGGCCGGCGGCCGGCTTCGAGAGCTACTGGAAGAACGTCCTCCGGGAGGGTGTGGTACCGGGCAC